>JAURDW010000024.1 GCA_030827745.1 Candidatus Poseidonia sp. | reverse complement strand
GGCCTTTCCATTGGCTCGGCCAACGGGACCATCTACGGTGTGCCGACGCAGAACATCACCCAAACCACCTACATCGTTCGGGCCGCATCCAGCAACTACACCCACACCAGTTCACTCAGCATGAGCATCGCTGAAACGGCACCGATCGTGCGCTTCAACGTAAGCGGTACCGTGACCTTCATCGTTAACGAAGTTGAACGGTTGGACATCGAAAATGTTGGTGGAACCATTGCGAATGCGTCCGTCTCTCCGGCTCTTCCGAGCGGGCTTTCGTTAAACAACGACGGTTCAATCAGCGGTGTGCCGACGAATTACAGTGCAACGACGACCTATTCGGTGACCGTTTACAACTCGGGCGGGTCCTCTACGGCGACCGTGAACCTTCGCGTTGTTGGTGCGTACTGGTACTCCCAAACCACCTTTACGTTGCGAGAGGAAACGAACTCCATCTTTGCGGTTCCCACCGTGAACTACACCGGGAACTTGAGTTGGTCGACCTACCCGGCGCTGCCCGAAGGCATGGCCATTGGCAGCAGCAACGGTACCGTTTACGGTTTGCCAACAGAATCCATCAGCCAAACGAACTTCACGGTTCGCGCTTGGAGCGACACCACCATGCACAGCGCTGTGTTGACCATTACGGTTTTGCCAGTCGCGCCACAAGGGACCTACAACACGACGGGAACCGTGGTTCTCTCCGTGGGCCAAACCGTGTGGCTGGTATACGAAAGCGGTGGCGGAGCTGCGACGAACATTACGGTCACGCCTGCTCTTCCATCCGGCCTCTCGATGCTGTCCAACGGGACCATTTACGGTACGCCGAGTGCTGTTCAATCGGCAACCACCTACACGGTCAACATGACCAATCCTGGCGGTTCAGATAGCATCACGGTGACGTTTGAAGTGCGGACACCCTTCCACTACAGCAACTTGAACCATGTGCTCACCCGCAACCAAAGTCTCCTTTGGTTGGCGCCAACAGTGAACCTCACAGAAAGCGTGACCTGGTCGGTCTTCCCGGCCTTGCCTTCAGGTTTGACCATCGGTTCGTCAAACGGAACCATCTATGGGACGCCAACGCAGAACCTCTCCCAAACGAGTTTTACCATCCGCGCACAAACGTGGTCAACAATTCACACGGCAAGCATGAGCATTGAGGTGTTGGAAATCACCCCCTCCTTCAGCTTCAGCGGGCCGCCAAGCCGTTCGTTCATTCTCAACGAACCCATGAACCTCGTACCGACGTCCATCGGCGGCCCCGTGGCTTCCGCCACCGTTTCACCAACGCTGCCGTCGGGCTTGTACATTGACAGCGGTGGTGCGGTTCGTGGTACACCAACGGCCCTCTCGTCCTCGACAACCTACACGGTGACGGGTTTCAACAGCGGTGGAAACGACACGGCGAGCATCACCATTGAAGTGGTGACGGCTTTCACCTACAGCACCACGCAACATGAGCTCCGAAAGAACACCTCCGTGATGTTCCTCCAACCCACCGTAAACCTGACCCAAAACGCTTCGTGGTCGACATGGCCTACGTTGCCTGCTGGTTTGACCATTGGCTCAGCGAACGGGACCATTTACGGAACCCCAACGGTCAACCTCTCTGCAACGACGTTCACGGTTCGTGCTCAAACGAGCGCCACCGTCCATCAAACCACGCTGTCCATCACCGTTCTCGAACAGGCACCCAACGTGGCGTGGAACGTCACCGTTTCGTCCATCAAGCATGTGGTCGGCGAAGACTTTGCGTTGGCCTTGGTGAACACGGGTGGTCCAATTTCGGTTCGCTCCATCTCCCCGTCGTTGCCCTCAGGATTGACGTTGCAAAACGACGGCAGCATTTCCGGGAGCGTTTCGACCACGGTCGTCGCCACATCCTACACGGTGACGGTCGGCAACACCGGTGGGAACGCCACGGCAACCATCGCCATCGAATTTGTGGATGCGTTCTACTACGGTGACACATCGCACACTTTGCGGCGTGACACCACGGCGCTCTACTTATTGCCCTCAACAAATTTGAGCGGAAATGTCTCGTGGTCGGTTTTCCCATCGCTTCCATCGGGCCTTTCCATCGGTGCCAGCAACGGGACGCTTTACGGGATCCCCACGGTGAACTCAACGTTGACCAATTACACCGTGAGTGCGACCACCAATTCCACGACGCACACATTCGCTGTTGCGCTTGAGGTCATCGAGATTGCCCCCTCGCTCTCCCTCCAATCCACGTCAACGACCATCACCATGGTGAAGAACGAAGGCCATGATGTCGTGGTCCTCAATGCCGGCGGTCCAATCAGCAGCGTATCGGTTTCGCCGAGCCTCCCCAACGGTCTTTCGCTCACATCCAACGGCAGCATCACGGGAACGCCTCGTGTGTTCCTGTCGCCAACCAACTACACCGTCACGACCACCAACAGCGGTGGTACGGACAGCATCGTTGTCAACATCGAAGTCGTCGGACCGTTCTACTACGAAGTCACCTCCCTCGTCCTTGAACGAAGCGTGACGAGCGTCTTCACGGTCCCCGTGGTTAACTTTAGCGCATCAGCGGCCTGGAGCATCACGCCGTCCTTGCCAACGGGCCTCTCGCTGAGTTCCAGCAACGGAACGCTATCGGGCGTACCGTCTCAAAACCTGACGGCGACCAACTTCACCGTTCAAGCATCGACAGCCGACCACACGCACACCTTTGTGATCAACATGCGGGTCGTTGAAGCAGCGCCCATCTTGACCCTCGCCGCTTCACAATCCACCTACAACCTCCCCCGCGGGGAAAGCATGTCGCTGTTCGTGAACAACGAAGGTGGCCCCATTGCAAGTGTTTCGATCTCGCCAAATCTGCCCAACGGTATGACGTTGACCGCCAACGGCTCCCTCTCCGGCACCCCAACTTCGCTCTCATCCTCCACCACATACACCATCACGGCCAGCAACGAGGGCGGAAGCGATAACATCACGGTGAGTATAGCGGTCGTCACCGCCTTCAACTTCGCCACGACTTCCTACACCTTGCAGCGCAACGCATCGTACTTGTTCGCAGCACCGGTAAACAACCTCACTGCGAGCACGGTGTGGTCGGTCATGCCCAGCCTGCCCGCTGGTCTTGCCATCGGCAGCAGCAACGGGACCCTCTTCGGTGTCCCAACAGCGGGTGCCTCCATGCGGAACTACACCGTGTTGGCCACCACGGCGTCAACGACCCACACATTCACGGTTGAACTTGCCGTGACTGAGGCAGCTCCTGACATTTCATGGAACATGGCAGGGTCTTCGGTTCAAGCCGTTTTGAGCGAACCGGTGCTTTTCGAACTGGTAAACGACGGTGGCGCTTTCACCTCCATCACCATTTCACCAACGCTTCCACAAGGCCTCAGTTTGGCCTCCAACGGTTCCATCGTGGGCACACCAGCCTTCGTTCAACACATGACAACCTACACCATCAACGTGAGCAACGACGGCGGTTCAGACACCATCACCCTCTCGCTGAACATCGTGAGTGCGTTCACCTACGGCGTGACGGATTTGACCATGCGGCGAAACGTCACGTCGGTGTACTTGCCACCAACGGTGAACGTAAGCGGGAACGTGTCGTGGTCGGTCGTGCCTTCGCTGCCCTCTGGACTGTCGATTGGTTCCTCGAACGGCACCATCTACGGTATACCAACGCAAAACCTCACGCAAACAACCTACACCGTTCGGTTAACAACGGGCAACGCCATTCACACCTTCACGCTCAGTTTCACCGTGCTTGAACAGGTACCCGATATATCCGGATACAACTCAGTCACCCTTATCACCAAGGAACAGGCGAATTTGGTTCTCACAAACAACGGTGGCCCCGTGGCCACCTTCAGCATCTCCCCAAGCCTCCCCGCTGGCCTGATTTTGACCTCGAGCGGGTCCATTACGGGTACGCCAACGGGCTTGTTGGCCAACACAATATACGCCCTCAACGCCACCAACACCGGCGGAACAGATACGCTGTACTTTACGCTGAGAATTGTAAACGCCTTTGACTACAGCATCACCACCTACACTTTGCAACGCGGGACGACCAATCTCCTCGTGTACCCAACGGTCAACACCACCGCCAACCTCAGTTGGACGGTCACGCCCAGCCTGCCCAACGGCTTGTCCATCGGCTCGACCAACGGAACCATCTACGGCGTGGCGACCCAAACCGTGTCGATGACGAATTACACTGTCCAAGCCGTCAGTGGCAACGCTGTTCACAGTGCCGTGATTCGAATCTCGGTCAGCGAACCAGCACCCGACATCAACTTCAACACGACGTCGACATCGCTTGGTTTGGTGATCAACGAAGCTGTGACCATTGAGATGCTCAACAACGGCGGGTCCGGCACAAGCGTGGCGGTTTCACCCGCCCTGCCATCCGGCCTCTCGTTGACAAATAACGGCAGCATTGTGGGTACACCCAACGCGCTCACGGGCTTTACGACGCACACGGTGTACGTGAACAACTCGGGCGGCTCGGATTCGGTGATCATCATCCTTGGCGTTGTTTCGGCGTATGCTTACACCACCACCAACCTCACGCTGACGCGCAATATCAGTGCCGTCCAATTGGTTCCATCGAGCAACTTGACCACCTCACACACCTGGAGCGTCTTCCCGTCCCTACCCAACGGACTTTCGTTCGGTACAGCCAACGGCACCATCTACGGCGTGGCGACACAAAACAGCAGCCGTGCCACCTACACCATTACGGCGACGACCGCATCTGCACTTCACACCTGGTCGCTTTCAATCGCCGTGAACGAAGTGGCGCCTGATGTTGACCTGAACGCAAGCAGCAGCACGTTCACCTTGGTGAAGCGGGAAGCATTTGCCTTGACCATCCTCAACACCGGTGGACCCATCGCCAGCCTCTCTGTGTCGCCGAGTTTGCCGACCGGTCTTTCCCTGTCGGCCGACGGCCGGATCTCAGGGACGCCAACGGCGTATTCAGGCCTACAAACGTTTACCGTGTGGGCCAACAACAGCGGCGGTTCCAGTTCGTTGACGTTGAGTCTTGAGGTGGTTTCACCGTTCGATTACACATCCACCTCGGTGACCGCTCAGCGAAACTCGACCTACCTCTTCATCGAGGCGAATTCCAACCTGAGCGGCTCGGTTTCGTGGAGTGTATTGCCTTCGCTCCCAAGCGGCTTGTTCATCGGGTCGAGCAACGGAACCATCTACGGTACGCCAACACAAAACATGACGCAAACCAATTTCACCGTACGCGCGGTCACCTCAAGTGCGACCCATCTGGCCCAGTTGACCATCACCGTCCTCGAAGCCACGCCAAGCATCACCTACACCACCGCCACCCTCACGGTGAGTGAACAGGCCTCGCATGCGCCCTCCTCCACGGGTGGCCCAGTCGCCACCTTCAGCGTAGCGCCTGCCTTACCCAACGGGTTGAGTTTGGACCAATACGGTCGTCTTATCGGCGCTCCAACGGCCAACATGACCTTGACCACCTACACGGTCTGGGCCAACAACAGTGGCGGCTCATCGCAAGCCGTGTTGCGCATCATGGTGTACGAAAACGCCCCCGATATCGTGCTGCCCGTGGAGAACATCTCCCTGACCTACAATGCAGCGATTACGGCCATCTCACCGATCAACATGGGCGGTGCGGTTCGCAACTGGTCGGTGTCGCCTTCGTTACCCAGCGGCTTGTCGCTCAACGTTTACGGCCAAATCATCGGAACACCTGTATCGTTGGTCACGAACGCCACCTACACCCTTTGGGCCACCAACGACGGTGGCGTGGATCACTTTGTGTTCAACCTCACCGTTCAGGAGATGTCGCCGTCCATCCAATTCACCCAACTGCAAACCAACTACACCGTCGACGACTCGGTGTACATCAACCTCGTGAACACCGGCGGAGATGCTTCGACCTACGCCATTTCACCAAGTTTGCCAAACGGCTTGGTCCTCTCCAGCACCAACGGCAGCATTTACGGCGTGGCCATGGCGGCACAGTCGGTGACGCAATACACGGTTTGGGCGAACAACTCGCAAGGCAGTGCACAAGCAACGGTGTTCATTCGCATCAACGAAGGGGCCCCCTCGGCCTCCTACCCGGTCACGTGGTTGAATCTCACGCGATTTAGCCCGATGCAACCCGTCATGCCGCAGGTGTCGAACGCCAACAGCATCTCGTGGTTAATCCAACCCTCTTTGCCGGTTGGCTTGTCGTTCAACAACACAACCGGTATGGTCTCGGGTACACCCACCCAAACACAGTCTCTGACGAAGTACACCATCACGGTCCTGGCAGGAAGCAAGTCCTCCTCGGTTGACCTCTGGCTCAGTGTCGCCGAGGCACGGCCTTGGATTGCTTATGAGGTGAGCGAACTCGAACTGCTCAACGGCACAGCCATGCCAACGCTCTTCCCGAGCACGGGAAGCGCCTCCATTGCCTCGTGGACCATCACGCCCGCCCTCCCCTCCGGCTTGGTGTTCCAAAACGGGGTGATGTACGGTACGGCCAACACCACCGCGAACACCACGCTCTACACCATCACGGCGACCAACACCGGTGGCCATTACAACTTCACGATGCTCATCACGGTCCTCTTGGACAGCGACGGTGACGGCCGAGCCGACGGTGTGGACAACGACGATGACAACGACGGCGTCATCGACAGCCTTGACCCGTTCCCGCTCGACCCATCCGAATCCATCGACACCGACTTTGACGGTGTGGGCAACAACGCCGACGTGGACGATGATAACGATGGAACGAACGACACCAGCGATGACTTCCCGCTTGACCCGAAGGAAGACACCGACCTCGATAAGGACGGTCTGGGCGACAACGCTGATACCGATGATGACGGAGATGGCTGCGAGGACCTTGTGGACGACTACCCACGCAACGGCTCCATGTGCTCTGACTTTGATTTGGACGGCATCGGTGACGCCGAGGACGAAGATGACGATAACGACGGCTACAACGACGTCGTTGACGCCTTCCCGTACAACAGAAGCGAATGGAACGACACCGACATGGACGGCATTGGCGACCGATTTGACGACGACGACGACGGAGACAACTACACCGACGTGATGGACGCCTTCCCCTACGACCCGCGGGAGTGGTTGGATTCCGATGGCGACGGCTTCGGTGACAACGCCGATCCCGACGACGACAACGACGGCGTGGCGGACCTTAACGACCCGTGGCCACTGGACCCACGATTCAAGTACGACGCCAACAACAACACCATTCCTGACGTTTTCGAGGCCTCCAACTTGGACGACGTCGATGAGGATGGATGGTCCAACATGCTCGAGTACATCTGTGACACAAACGCAACAAACAGCACGGATGTGCCCGCCGACTTTGACGAGGACGGAACCTGCGATGTTGTTGACATGGACGATGACGGAGATGGCTATGCTGACCAGGACGACGATCTTCCGTTCAACCGCTCGGAGTGGTTGGACACGGACGGCGATGGTATCGGGAACAACGCTGACAAGGACGACGATGACGACGGCTACAAGGACGGCGCCGACGCTTTCCCTCTGGATTCAACCGAATGGGAAGATCTCAACGGCAACGGCATCGGGGATAACAGTGAACGCAAAACCACGCAGGAGCCAGCATCCGTCGCCGAGGGTGCCTCGGCTTTGGACCAAATTCCTGTTTGGTTGTTGGTGCTTATCGTCTTGTCAGGGACGCTGCTGTTGACCGTTCTTTTCGCCACGGGCAGTGCGACACGGAGCAAGGCCAGCAACGTCGTTTCCCGTAAACCAGAGGCTTCGAGCGTAGAGGAGCGGTTTAACAAGCGAACGTCTTGGTTGGGTGACCACGATGACGCCTCGTCAGCTACCGAGTCGGAATCGGAAGACGACATGGATGGCCAAGGCGATGATGGTGCAGGCGACGAACTCGTAGACGATGGTCCCACCGATGGCCCAGAAGCGTCCGTTGATGGGCAGGAAGATGATGCCGAGGGCGGTTCAGACAACCCGGACGAAGGGTCTGCAACCTCGTCTCCTGAACCGATTGAGGATGTCGCAGACCCGGATTTTCGGGAAGGCCCGCTGGATTGAATCCAGGGGGCCCGTCCGTTGCTCTTGTGGCTGCTGCGTCACCGTTGTTGCCGGACCATTTGGTGAAAGATGATCCGTTTGAGAACTGGATGGTCAACGACGAAGGGCAACCTCCGGTTGACGATGAGGCCATGGCGCGAAGCCTTCGTGAATTGCGCAAGGACCCTGCAACGACCATCGTCCAAGCCAACCTCGGCTCCCCCACGTACGCAGATGACCTGGTGATGGAACTCAACCTCCCCGAGGTTGACGATGCATGTCTGAAAGCCATGGGTGTCCGGACGTTGGCTCAGGTTGCTCGTGTTGATGGGGAGACCGCTCGTTTGATGGACACGAAGGTGAATGAACACACCGGTGTTGAATTGGACGTCCAAGAGCACCAAGCCAAGGCGTCTGCAGTCATTGAATCTCGCGAGGCGGCCTGGGAAAACGACGGCAATTGGATGGATGACCTGGACGTCGAGGATGAATCGACCAAAGCCGAACTCGAAAACCTTCACCAACGTGCAAGGCAAGAATTTGACATTTCGGCGTTGGGAGGTCTTTCCACCACCACGGATTCACTCAAATCGCTCAAGGGAATCGGAAAGAAACTTGAGATGTACCTGTACGCCATGGGCATACGCAGTTACGCCCAACTGGCGAAACTTACACCCGAAATTGAAGCCCGCTTTGACGCCTTAGTTGGCGCTTTCCCGGGGCGTTTGACTCGCGCAAATGTCGTGGAGCAAAGCCTCCAAAAACTCCAAAATGGAACCGAGGACAGGAATGATTGACATGGGTGAAACGGTGATTGCAGGCGTGGCCATACCCTTGGATTGGTCGGACATTGAAGCCCTTGAGATGCATTGGAAATATGCCCTTGCCGTTCTCTTTGTGGCCTTCATCGGTTTGGCGACTCAGAAAATTCTTCTTGGTTTCGCCCGAAAAATTGTTGGCCAATCCGAGGCAGAATGGGATGACGATCTCATTGACGTTGTCGGCTCTCGGATTTTGCTCACTGCACTCGTTTCTGCCGTGCAAGTGGTGCTGTCCTGGTTGCATCCAGAGGTGGCCCAAGATTCCGTCGTTTACATCAACGCCATCATGATTGTCCTGGCAGCATCGGCTCTTTCTGCAACGATTAAAATCGTGCTACGGTCCGTGCTTGAGGCTTTTCAAAACCGAAAGACCGTGGTTGTTGAAGGCTCAAACCCGCTCATCATCTTCTTGGTTCGGGGCATGGTGTGGGCCGCTGCCATCTTCCTCATCGCTGATGAACTCAACCTGGACCTTTCGGGTATTTTGGCTTCCCTGGCCGTGTTTTCAATCATCCTCGGATTGGCCGTGCAGCATACCCTCGGGAACATCATGAATTCATTCATGCTTTCCCTTGACCGTCCGTTTGACACTGGAGACCGCATCTTGGTGGACGATGTCGAAGGCACGGTGGTCTCCATGGGCATGCTTTCCACGAAGCTGTTGACGCTCGAGGAGGAATTGGTCATCATACCCAACAACTCGTTGGTCAACTCCACGATTCGGAACTTTTCTCGTGGCGGTGGCGACAACACACCGAAGCGAATCGTCCTGACCGTTGACGTTGGTGTTGACTACGACGAGGACTCCTCGCATGTGAAGCACACCCTGATTCGCGTCGCAGAGGATTGCGAGCACGTGCTTCTTGAGCCCACCCCAACGGTGCAACTCACGAACCTCGGTGAATTTTCCAAAGATTATCGTTTGTACGTCTGGTTGGCTTCAGCCGCCGACCGCAGGGTGGCTCGGGACCAATTGCTCTCAGAAATTGACGTTGAGTTCAAGGCTGAGAGCATCGTCATACCCTACCCCGTTGCGGTTGAACTGGACCGAAAGGAAGTCCTTTCAGACGAAGCCATGAAGCAGAAGACGGCCAAACAACACGCATCGAAGGTGAAGATGAACCTCATCGATAAGCGATTGGAAAGGCAACGTCGAACCATTCGCGAAGAAATTTTGACCCTTGAGGCCCGGTTGGAGGAGCGAATCCCAAGCAAAGAACGCAAAACCTTGGGAGAAGAGGTTGAACGCCTAGAGACGATGCTTTCCAATCTTGACCTTGACTGAACAGAGTGAATTGTCCACGGTTCGGCGAAGGGACGCCGCCTTTTGGTCAGGCGTTGCCGGCTTTTTCCACTTCAGCCCAGTCGCGCATGAAACCTTCGAGGCCGCGGTCGGTCAGCGGGTGGCTCATGAGTTGTCGGAAGGTCTTCGCCGGCATGGTTGCCGTGTGCGCACCAAGTTGGATGCACTGGAGCACGTGCGTGGGGTGGCGAACGGAGGCAGCCAAGACCTTCGTGTGAAGGTTGTAGTTGGCCCAGGTGTTCATGATCTCCGCAATGAGTTCCATGCCATCGTGTCCCGTATCGTCAATCCGTCCGATGAAGGGAGAGACATAGGTGGCCCCTGCTTTGGCGGCCATCAGGGCTTGTGATGCCGAGAAGATGAGGGTCACGTTGGTGTCGATGCCTTCCTCCGTGAGAATTTTCGTAGCGGCGAGGCCCTCGGGCGTGCACGGAATCTTGATGATGACGTTGTCGGGCAATTCAGCCTTGAGCGCACGGCCTTGCTCGACCATGCCCTTGGTGTCCATGGCGGTCACCTCGGCTGAGATGGGCCCGGAACAAATCCCGGCAATTTCTCGCACAACTTCCTTGAAATCCCGTCCTGACTTTTTGATGAGGGAAGGGTTGGTGGTCACGCCGTCGAGAATGCCCCACGCCGCAATTTCTCGAATTTCATCTACGTCTGCGGTGTCAAGAAAGAACTCCATGAGATTCTTTCAACGAAGAGGTTCTATGAACTCTCCCCTGCAATCACCTTGTCTATTTTTCCTTGCGTGCGATGGCTCTTTTGGCTGCTTCTGCAATGTAGGGTGCTGAAATTTGCATGACCTCCAACATTTCATCGGACTGACCGGACTCTCCGAATCGGTCCTGAACACCCACGCGTTCCAAAGGAGCAAAGATGTTGGCCGTCAAATGCTCAGCCACCGCTCCGCCGAGCCCGCCGATGACGCTGTGATCTTCAGCTGTCACAATGGCGCCGCAGGAGGCCACAAGTTGGTCGAGCAGGCCACCGTCCAACGGTTTGAGCGTGTGCATGTCGACGACGCTGGCTTGGATGCCTTCGGTAGCCAGCGCCTCGGACGCTTTCAAGGCTTCAGACACCATGACGCCGCATGCCACGATAGCAACGTCATGTCCCTCTTTGAGAACGATACCCTTTCCGATTTTGATGTCGTCTTCCCGACCTTCGTACAGAACTGGAGTTTTGTTGCGGGCTGTGCGCATGTAGGATGGCGAGCCGGAGTTTGCAAGTTGAAGCGTCAATTCCTTGGTTGAGACAACATCGCTCGGATGCATCACGATGACGTTGGGCAAAGTTCGGTAGATGGCCAGGTCCTCAATCGATTGTGCCGAGGAACCGTCGGTGCCCGTGTGCGTTCCCCCGTGGCTCCCGCAGACGTGAACGGCCAGGTTGGGGCGTGCAACGCCGTTTCGCATCTGTTCAAAAGCCCGTTCTGTAAAAATCGCAAAGGTGCTGGCAAAGGGGATGTAGCCCGAAGCAGCGAGGCCGGCTCCGACCAACAACATGTTTTGTTCCCCAATCCCGCAAGAAACGGTTCGTTCGGGGTGTGCTTTTCGGAAGTGCAGAGATTTGGTCGATTTCCCGAGGTCGGCTTCGAGCACGACCACCTTGGGATTGCTCGCAAGTTCAAGCAGCGCCTCGCCGTACCCGTCCCGGGTGGCGGCCGTCTTGGTCATGCGCCCACCTCACCGAGTTCTTTCATGGCCAAAGCATACTGTTCATCGTTGGGTGCGGCTCCGTGGAATGCAGGGTTATCGGCCATAAACGAAACGCCGTGGCCCTTCACGGTGTTGGCAATGAGGATGGAAGGCCCGTCGTTTGTAGAGGTGAGAAACTGCATGCCTTCGATAATTTCTTCCATGTTGTGACCGTCGATTTCCTTCACGTTCCAACCGAATGCACGCCATTTAGCAGGAATGTCAAACATGCGCATTTGGGCTTCACAAAAATCATCGTTCTGGATTCGGTTCCGGTCCAAAATAACGTTGAGGTTGCCCAATTCGTGATGGGCCGCAGCCATCGCAGCTTCCCAAACACTTCCTTCTTGGATTTCACCGTCGCCCAGCATGACGTAGATTTGCCGCTCGCTGCCTTCGAGGCGGCCAGCAATTGCTGAACCCATTCCAAACGAGAGTCCCATGCCCAGGGAGCCTGCAGAGAAGTCCACTCCTGGACACCATTTCATGTCAACATGCCCTTGGCACACACCGCCGAGCACACGGTACGATGACAAATCCTCCACCGAAATAAAGCCCATTTCAGCGAGAATGGCGTACATGCCGGGGGATGCATGGCCTTTTGAGAGGACGAAGCGGTCACGGTCGTCCCACTTGGGCTCGTCGGGTCGGACCCGGAGGGTGGTTTTGTAGAGCGCCACCAACAAATCGATTTCGGAGAGCGAGCCACCGGGATGACCGGCTTGGGCACGGTGGACCATGTTTACGATGTGGACGCGACAGCGCCGCGCAAGTTCTCTCAGTTCGTCAGCGCTGGTCATAAGGCCACCTTTGCCATCCTGCCTTGGTGGATGGCCTTTGATGGTTGTGCCTGCGAAAGCTCAGCCCCATTGCGTCATCCTTGGCGCTTTGGTTGCAGTGCGTCAATCAAGTTTCGGACCGCATCGGCCGTCACCATGACCGCATCACCCGCCAAGGTACCACCTTTCGGTAGGGCTCGTGACGCAAGCCAAATGAACACGGCAACGAACCATGCGAAGAAAGCTAAGGAAAAGGCGTTGTTCAGGGTCACGATGCCAAAGATTTCCGGCAGGTCGATTTTTGCCACGATCAGGACGGCGATGAGCACCCCCATGATGGACTCGCCTGCAATAAAACCGGCACCAATTAACACACCCCGACTTTCCACATCCTTGGCCGCTTGTTGGGCTTTTGGCGAGGGTTCTGCTCGCAACACGCCGTCCACGCGCAGGTGAGCGCTTCGCAACATGACGTGCGAAATGATGCCCCCTGCCATAATGGGGACAGAGAGGCCAAGCGGCAAGTAAATCCCAATGGCAACGCTCATCACGGGCATGTTCAGGCGAATCAACGCCACGGCGATGGCCGCTCCCAAGACAACCATCTGAATGTTGAGGTCGCCACCAAAGGCCCCCTGAACGATGGCTCCGATGAGTTCAGCCTGCGGGGCGAAGAGCGCTTTTGAGCAGGTTGGGTCGCCAGGGAGCGGGTTCATCTGACAGGCTGTTTGGGAGATTCGAAACGCATCGTGGAGAAGGGAAAGAACGGGCCCAATAACAACAGCACCGGTCAAGACGCCGATGATTTCAGCTGTTTGTTGGCGCTTTGGTGTTGCGCCGAGCATGTGACCGGTTTTCAGGTCCTGCATGACGTCCCCAGCAATGGCTGCGCTTGAGGCCACGATGGCAGCGATGAGCAACGTGGCGTACATGAGGTCTTGGCGAGCCATGCCCAACATGACATCGCCGACGATGTACACCAACCCGACGGTGAACAGAAGCGTGGCGATGGTCATGCCTGAAACAGGAGAATTCGACGAACCGACCACGCCGGCAATATAACCTGCAACCGCCGCAAAAAAGAAGGCCACAAAGGCGAGAAACAAGGCCCCAGCAAGAGCCAAAACAAAGGATTCCGTGGCCCACCAATAGAAGAAAAACGTCAGCACGACCAAGGCGCCGCAGACCATGAAAACGATGTTCATCGAAATGTCTTGTTCCGTCCGTGGCAGGAGCGTCTCCTCTTCTTCGGATTTCACAAAGGCCTTCGACAGCCCGGTGATGATGGTTTTCCGCATGGACCAGAGTGTGTAGACGCCACCGACCACCATGGCCCCCACGCCAACATACCGAATTTGCGTTGACCAAATGCTGTAAAATCCATCAACGAGCGAATCCGTTGCAGGCCAACCGTAAATCAAGCCGTACATCGGTACGAGGAGGCCAAATCCGAGGACCCCCCCGAAGAAGATGAACGAGGCAATGCGAATGCCAACGATGTACCCCACCGATAGGAGGGCAATGGAGAGGTCCATCCCCGCATACAACCGGGTTGAGATGAACGAAAAGGCCCCCTCAACGGTGTGATGAGTGACTTCGAAACCTTTCACCATCAGGCCATACACGCCGCCAATAGCCAACGCATAGAGAATGGCGAGAGCTCCCTCTCCGCCTTCTTCGCCGGCAACCAACACTTCGCGGCAGGCCACGCCTTCGGGATAGGGCAACGCCTCTTCGACGATAAATAAACGACGAAGGGCGATGGTAAACATGGTCCCCAGGAGGCCCCCGAGGGTGGCGATGATGAGGGTCTCCATCCACTGAATGCTCGTCCACAAGTTCATGACGAGCAAGGCCGGCACGGTGAAAATAACGCCAGCAGCGAGGGATTCACCGGCCGATGCCATGGTCTGGACCGCGTTGTTTTCGAGGATGGACACATCTTTGAACAGCGACCGAAGTATGATCATGGACATGACGGCCGCAGGTATGCTCGCAGAGACGGTCATGCCTGCATACAGGCCCAGATAGGCGTTGGCTGCGGTCATCAGCACACCGAGGACAATGCCGACGCCAAGCACACGAGCCGTCAGTTCAAGCGGCGATTCATCCGCCGAAATGTAGGGTTCGTGTGGACCGCTCATGACGGTTGCACAGGGATGAGGTAGGTATAGGCTCCGATTCTTACCTCTTGAGAATATAGAGTCTTTGATGGGTATCCCATCCTGCAATATAATAGGGAATTGGCACGACGAAAAAGCGGTTTTGGCGTACGCCATACCCGCAGGTGGCCGAAAATGAGCACAAGTTGGCACGGTATCTCCATCGAGGAAAGCATCGCTGAGCAAGACACCTCACTGGACGGAATTTCTACCGAGGAGGTGATCAAACGTACCCAAAAGTTCGGTTTGAACAAACTCGCCGAACCGGAGAAGACACCGGCCCTCCTCAGGTTTATCTCTCAATACAACGATCCCTTGAATTATTTACTCATCGGCGCTGCTTTGGTCGCTCTTGCGATTCATCCAGACCAGCCCGGCGATGCAATTTTCATCTTCATCGTCCTCACTGCCAACGCTTTCTTTGGGTTCTGGCAAGAAGGCCAAGCCGAACAAGCGATGGATTCGCTCAAACAGATGTCCATCTCCACGTGCGTGGTCATCCGTGGGACGTTCGAAAGCGAGATTCCGACGTCTGAACTCGTTCCAGGTGATATCGTCTGTTTGGAACAAGGATTGAATGTCCCCGCCGACGTTCGGATGCTTCGTTCTCAACAATGCAAGATTGATGAATCGGCCTTAACGGGCGAATCCCTGACCGTACGGAAAACGATTGAACCGCTCCCCGAGGAAACGGTTCTTGCAGAACGAACGAACATGGCTTTCATGGGAACCACCGTCTCGTCGGGAAGAGGGCTCGGCTTGGTGGTCGCCACCGGTATGCGCACCGAACTCGGCAAAATCGCTCAGAACTTGGCCGAAAGCATCACGCCGAAAACGCCGCTTGAACTCAAATTGGAGAGCCTTGGACGCTTTTTGGGCTTCATCGCACTCGTGGTGGCTGTCCTCCTCGTTAGCCTCAACCTCATCGTCTCCTATGGGCGACCGGGGGTTGACCTCAAGGAAGTGGCGGTGCAACAATTCATTGTAGCCATCGCCATCTTCGTGGCCATCGTTCCCGAAGGTTTGCCCATCATTCTCGTCATCACTTTGTCGCTTGGAATGCGCAACATGGCCCGTCACAAGGCCATCATCCGTCGCATGAAGGCGGTTGAAACGTTGGGCTCAACAACCGTCATCTGCTCGGACAAAACAGGCACGCTGACCAAGAACCAAATGACGGTGCGGCAAATCTTCACCTTAGACGAGGATTTTGGCGTTTCCGGTGAAGGATTTACACCAAACGGCAACCTGGTTCGACACGGTGTTGAACTCTCGGATGATGACCTCCAAGCTCACCAATCGGAGATGGGCTTTCGCCTGCTGAGCGCCTGCCTTTCGCTTTGTCACAACTCCACCATTGCGAAAGCCGACGGTCGGTGGCAAGCCATTGGTGACCCAACGGATTCGGCATGCGCTGTCGCAGGATGGAAAATCAACGGTGACGTAAAGAAATTCGCCCAGCGGCACCCACGCATCAGCGAATTTTTCTTTGACTCCAACCGCAAACGCATGAGCGTTCTGCACGACTACCAAGGCCACCGTTGGGTCTTTTCAAAAGGCAGCGTCGAGGGATATGCTGCATTGATCACTTCGAAAATTGTCAACAACGAAGTGGTCCCCCTGACCGAAAAGGACCGTGATGCCATTTCGACCATGAACGAAACCATGGGCAACAAAGCCATGCGGGTCATTGGCTTGTTCGCCCGTCCTTTTGGAAAGGAAGAGGATGTGAACGACCTCAAAACCGTTGAGTCCAACCTTGCATTCCTCGGTTTGATTGGCATCATGGACCCACCACGGCCGGAAGTCAAAGACGCGATAGCCACCTGTCAGCGGGCCGGCATCAAAGTCAAGATGATCACCGGGGACCAACAAATGACCGCCGCCGCTATCGGGCGGGAATTGTCCATTGAATCGGGAAATTACGGAGGCTTGGACGGGCGCGAGTTGTCCGAGATGACCGACGAGGACCTGGTCAACACGTCAGCAAACGTGGCCATCTATTCACGCGTAACGCCTGACCAAAAAATGCGCATCGTATCCTCGTTGCAAGCGCAGGGGGAAATTGTGGCGATGACCGGCGATGGTGTGAACGATGCGCCAGCCTTGGCCGGAGCAAACATCGGTATCGCCATGGGTGTCGCTGGGACGGACGTCGCCAAGGACGCTGCCGACATGGTCCTCCAGGATGACAATTTTGCCAATATCGTTCACGCCGTTGAAGAGGGCAGAAAAATCTACCAAAACATTCGGAACTTTGTTCGCTATCAAGTATCGACAAACGTCGCCGCCGTCCTGCTTCTTGTGTTGGCGACGCTTCTCTTTGGACCCGAGTCCATACCACTCACGGCAACGCAAATCTTGGTCATTAACATCTTGATGGACGGGCCACCTGCCGTGGCTCTCGGTGTTGAAAAGAAACACGGCAACGTCATGGACCGCCCGCCTCGGCCGGTGGATGAAGGTCTTCCCAACGGCAGGGACGTGTCGTTGATTTTCTACCTCGGAATCGTCATGGTGACGGGAACACTCGCCATCTTTTACTTGGCTGGCGGTGGCCTTGCCGAGTGCGAAATGCTTCCTACAGAGACCACCACCACCGCCTTTGACCTCGCAGCATGCAAGGCAGGTGAGGCTCAGGCAATCGAAGACTGGCAGGTGTATGCAGACGGCCACTTCGCTCACGCACAAACCATGACGTTTTCCGTGTTCATCGTGTTCCAACTGTTCAACGTCCTTAATTGCAGGTCAAACGACCAGTCCGTCTTTGAACTCGGTCTCTTTTCAAATCGCGCCATCAACCTTGCCCTGTTGATTTCAGGGGGGCTGCTGCTGTTCTTCGTCCAGCTTGCAGATGCTTCGATACCGTTGGTTGGAATCCAGGTCGGCAACTTGCTATCGACCACGACCCTTTCGTCAAACGATTGGATGATTGTGGTCCTCGTGGCATCGGGCGTGTTTGTGATTGAAGAATTCCGTAAGTTGCTTGTGAAATCAAAGGTGTTCGCTGTTCGGTCGCCATGATGGCTGAAAGCACATCTTCATGAACAGCGCCACGTTCAGGAAGCCATGGAAGCCGTCGCTTTGCCCAAACCCCTTGCGGGTGAAGCCTCTGACTGGCTTCCTCAACTCAAAGCCGTTCTTGAAACGAAAGAACAGTGGTCGGAACCCCTCCACAACATCGTTTTGAAACTCAAGGCCAACACCCCGTTATCCCTTGAGGACGGTTTGGTGCTCTACCATCACCCGAACCTTTCGGAAGTGGGTTCGCTGGCGGATGCGGTTCGAACCGCCCGGTTTGGTCGTCAAGCCTTCTTCAACTCCAACGTGCACATCAACCAAACCAACATATGTGTTCTTGCTTGTCGTTTCTGCGCCTTCCGGCGTGGTCCCAAAGCCGCGGATGCTTACGCCATGGGCGTCGAGGAATACGTTGAGGACCTTGGCAAATATGCTCACGCTGTTGACGAGGTGCATTCCGTCGGAGGCCTTCACCCAGATTGGGACGTGGTTCATTACGAAACCATGTTTAAGCAAGCCAAAGAGGCGTACCCCTACGTTTCCATCAAGGCCCTCACGGCGGTGGAGATCAAGCATCTGGCACAACGCTCCAACATCACGACGAAATCGGTGCTTGCGAGATTGAGAGATGCGGGCCTCACCTCCTTGCCCGGCGGAGGAGCTGAGATTCTTGATGACGACATCAGGGCCATCATTTGCAACGGAAAGGAAAGTTCCGAGGAATACCTCCGCATTCATCGCGAGGCTCACGAGGTCGGTCTACCCTCAAACTGCACGATGCTGTTCGGTACGGTCGAGAATCTGGAGCAACGACTTCAGCACATGATTTCCCTCCGCGAACTCCAAGCATCCACGTCGGGATTCCAATGCTTTGTCCCCTACCCGTTTCTTCCCGACCACACCCGCCTCCCAGAGGCGCAACTTGCAACCGGCACCGAAATCTTGCGCACAATCGCCGTTGCCCGCTTGATGCTCAACAACATCCCTCACATCAAAGCCTACCGCATGAACATCGGGGATCACGTCGCCGAACTTGCACTCCAGTTCGGGGCCGACGACATCGACGGGACGGTACAGAAAGAATCCATCATGCATCTCGCAGGTTCAACCGCACCCCTCGACCACGACCGGTCTCGCCTCGCTCGGCTCATTCAAGATGCTGGATGTCAACCGGTGCAACGGGACACCGTGTATTCGACCTTCACGCCCTACTCGGCACCAGAACCGAGCCACCGTCGCCTTCGGATGGCCCAATAGGTGGTTTCATGACCCAATCCACATGGCTCCAAACCATCGGCCGGGTGGCGTTTATCAATTGTGACCCCCTCTTTCATGCTCTCGATCCCAAATGGAATGTTCTTGCTGCGCCCCCATCCTGGTTAACCGGCCATGTCCTGCGTCGCGATTGCATCCTCGCTCCAATCCCCGCTGCTGACTATGCCAAGCACGCGGACGAATTGCAACTCCTGCCAGACATCGGCATCGGAAGCCAAGGTGAAGTGGGAAGTGTTCTCCTCTTCGGGGCGATTCCCTTGGACGCCATGAAAACCATCGCTCTCCCGTCGGATTCAGCAACATCCGTTGCTTTGCTCAAACACTTGGTGGAGAACCGAAACATGGAGGTAACGTATGTCGAGACGGGCCCTGATTACGAGGCGATGATGTCGTTGGCGGATGGCGCCTTGTTGATTGGCGACAGAGCTTTGGAAGCGGCGAGAGAGTTTCCTGAAATGGTTCAACTCGACCTTGGGAAGGCATGGATGGAGTTGGAAGGCCTTCCGATGATTTTTGGCGTGTTTGTCGCAAGGCGAGACACGCCACTCGATGCTCTTGCTCAAGCGCACCGTGCTCTCCTGAAGAATCTTGAGCGATTTGAAGAGAACCCCGAGGCACGCGAGCAGGTGATCGCTTGGTCAATGGAAAAGTCTGGCTTAGCCTATGAGCGCCTTGACCAATACTACGGCGAGGTGTTTAACCGCCTGAACGAACATCATTTGGAAGGCCTTTTCCGTTTCCTGACTCATGCGTGCAAGTTGAAGGATGAACCTCAATTTGCCCCGGTTTGAGGGCCGGTTGTTTTGAAAAACCAACGGTTGGTTCTTGAAGGGGCCGGGTTTGCCCAACGCATGGTGGTTGAACTCCCTCTTGACGACGACGGCAATAAAATCGTGCGAATTGGGCACAGCCCAGACCCCGATGACGCTTTCATGTTCCATGCGATGACCACTGGAGCATTTGCGACACCCGGGTACAACTTTGTTCACGAACTTCAAGACATTGAAACGCTGAACCACCGCGCCATGAACCAAGACCTCGAAGTGTCGGCAGTTTCCATCCACGCTTACCCCGACATCGCTGAACATTATGCGCTGATGAATTGCGGTGCCTCAATGGGCGAGGGATATGGCCCCATGGTGGTGTGTAAAGAAGGCGTCTCTGAAACCGAGGCCCGCTCAAAACCCATCGCCGTTCCCGGTATGAAAACCAGCGCCTACCTCGGACTTCGGCTGGCATGGGGCGATGTGGAAGTCGCTGTAGTGCCGTTTGACGAAATCATCCCGCGCATCCTCGATGGGACCTACCTAAGTGGTCTAATCATCCATGAGGGCCAATTAACCTACACCGACCACGACTTGAACGTCTTGATCGACCTTGGAAAGTGGTGGAACGGACGCACTGATAATTGGCCCATGCCCCTTGGGGGCAACGTTGTCCGTCGCGATCTTGGTGAAACCGTGATGAACGACATCACCAAGTACACCAAAATGAGCATTGAGTACGCTCTGAAATCTCCGGACGAGGCGCTTGAATTTGCCAAAGCATGGGGACGTGGTATTGATGATGAAACAAATCAGGCGTTCGTCAGCATGTACGTTAACGACCGAACCATTGACTACCGGGAAGAAGGGAGAAAGTCCATCCAACTATTCATCAAGGAAGGCCAAAACATCGGTCTCATTCGAGACGATTTTGACACAGAATCCATGGTGTTCATTGGAGCATGAGGGTTGACGATGGCTGGCGATCCACCTCGGCCACAAGTCAGCGAATACGGGTCGGTTGACCCCGCACCTCCTGAAGTCTCGGGCGAACTCGCTACGTGGTCCGGGACCGTGAGCGATGAAAACCAACCCATGTTTCAACGCATGCGGGCAGTGTTCGCACTCCGGAACCAAAGCAGCGACGAGGCCTGCCTCGCTTTGTGCCGTGGCTTTTCGAGCGGAAGCGCTCTGCTTCGTCATGAAATTGCATATGTGCTCGGGCAAATGCAGAATCCTGCTGCCCTGCCCACCCTCATTCAACGGCTTGAGGACGAGCACGAGCATGTCATGGTGCGCCATGAGGCGGCTGAAGCGATGGGGGCTATCGGTGACCGCTCGGTGATACCCGTCCTCGAACGCTTCTCAAACGACCCGCTCCCGGAAGTTGCCGAATCATGCGTGGTTGCGTTGGATTTGCTCGCTTGGGTTCAACGGGCCGAATTTGCAGATGCCGAAAGGTAAGCGACCTCAAGTTCAAAGACCAGAAGCCATACCCTGAAACAGGAAGGACGACTATGCCCCACGACCACATTCAACTCGCCCAAGCCCCGAACGGTGAACTTGGACCCCGCTGCCACAACTGCGGTATGCGATTGACGTTCGGCAACGCCATGGTCGTAGACAAGTACTACATGTGCTGGGAACACTACGTAGAGGCCACAGAAGCGGACACCTCTACAGACGTCGCTCAAGCCGACGAACGCTTCTGGATGAAGCAAGAGTAAACGGTCGTCTTCAAGAACCCTCAACCCTCAGTCTTGTTTGGGGACGACGGTGGCAGATGGATGGGCGAAGGTGGCGCATCGTTTTGGCCAATATTATCGCCAAGCAACGTTGTGGTCTCCGCCACGAATACGAACTCGTGAGTGGATGTTCATTCCGTTTGGGGGCTCGCCTCCGTTGCGTCACAAATCGTTCTCGGACGTCGGACAAGTACAGCGCTTCCTATCCGAACGAGCCATGCATTCCTGCTTTTACTCAACAGCCTACTGGCGTCGCCCTCATGAACTGAAAATGGGGGATAAGCTCTGGCAGGGCGCGGACCTCATTTTTGATTTGGACGGCGATCACCTTCCCGGCGTCACAGACAAAGATTTCCCTGGTATGCTTGAGGTCATCCAGGAACAAGCATGGACGCTTTGGAACGACTTTCTCGAACCGGAGTTCGGCTTTCAAGAAAATTACTTGCAAGTGACGTTCTCAGGCCATCGAGGCTTTCACCTGCATTACCGCGACCCTCGCCTCTTCCACCTTGATTCTGAAGCACGGCGGGAGTTGGTGTCTCACATCCGGGGCGAGGGCGTGGACGTCCAAGGCGGGTTGGCCCGTTACCACGATGGCGATGCGAAGGGTTGGACGGAGCGTATTCGTAACGGCATGGACGACATGATCAGCACGCTTCGCAGTATTCATCGCGGTGAAGAACGAGCCGGCGGTCAACTAAAGCGGCTTGAAACCGCCCTTCAATCTCTTCAAGAACGGGAGGGTGTCACCTCCCAACGCTCTGCTGCAGCCATCAAAAAACTTGCAGAATTAACCGACCACGATGGACGAATTCAACGATTAAAGGACGGGCGTTTTGACGTTCTCGGAAATTACCAAGGTCTCTTTTTGAACCTCCTCAAGGCCGACGCATCGGTGGTTTTGGGGAATGCTGGCGAAACCGACGAAGTCGTCACCATCGATGTGCGTCGCCAAATTCGTTGGCCAACCTCCCTCCACGGAAAATCCGGTATGCGGGTCAGCGAATTTCCTCTCGCTCGTCTGGATCCAGATGGGGCTGCACCCTACAATCCGCTGAACGAGGCCTTTGTCCTCGGGTTGGATGATGCGCACCAAATGGAATGGACGGTGGACGATGCCGTGGCTCAATTCGGTGAGGTCCGAATGGAGAGCAAACAAGGTGAGCGTTTCTCAATTCACGAATCAGGGGCAACTTTCCTCGTTCTCAAGGGTTGGGCCACCTTTGTTTGATGGCGTTCAATGCGTTGAGCATTCCCGTTGTATTGATTTCAATTTGAGGTAAGGTTCAAGGGTGGTTTCTTCTCCCTTAGGACGAGGTGAAGGTCATGGGTCTGCGACGAGGGAAGAAAACCAAGGCCGCCGATGCACCCTTGCCGATGCCTAATCTCCCTCCTCCAAACGGCATGCCGGCGCCGCTACCGCTCCCTCCAGGCGGGCCTGCTCTGCCGCCGCTCCCAGGCACCCAACCCATCCCGACACCCGTGCCCGCTGCTGTTCCTGCTCCCGCGCCCGAACCAGCGGCCCTCCCGCCAAACCCCCTTCCCGTTCCGGCTCCAGTTGCGAACGACCCAAACACAACACTCTCCGGTTTGGCAGAGGAAAAAGGCTACAACGACTTGTGGGCAAAACGTTCAGAGAAGCCCCTTCAGCAAATTTACGGCCACATTGACCGCATCAGCAACAAGGAAGCAGGCTCCTTGCTTGATCGGTACGCTGACCGATTTGGCCACTCGCTGGACCGTGAAATCATCGTCATGCGAAAAGCGGCTGTTCAGGAAAAAGCAGCTGAAATTCGTGACGCCCCCACCGTGGAACTCATCGAAGATGAACCCGCCACCTCCTTGAGTGAACTTGAGCGAGTGGAAAACGAACTTCGGGCATTGAAACCCCTTTACCAAGAAGCAAAATCGCTTGGAGACAAGGAAGCGCTTGCTGAACTTACGCCAACTTTGCAGGCCTTGATGGCTCAACGGAAGGCGCTCAAATCTGGAGGGAACGCTTCAACATCGCCTGCTGAGGCCACCACAACGGCGCATGCAGCAAGCGAGGGTGACGATATGTTCGTTCAATTTGTTTCGATCGTTGACGACCTTTTGGGCGAACACTTGCCCGAAGAAATCGTAAATGCCTTCGTGGAGAGCGCTGCTTTTGAGACCTATCGTGAAGTTCTTGGGGACCCAGCCGGCGTGGACGAGGCAACGCGTTCAACGTTTTGCACCATGGTTGACGACCAACTCGGCAACATGTACCCAGAATCCATTGAGGCGTTCATCGCCTCGCCTGAATTTGAAATCTATCGCCAAGTTGGCGAACAGTACAAGGATGCGTGAAAGCCATGGGACTACTTGACAAAGCAGGAACGACCACCGAGGAGAAGAAAACAACGCCTCCAAAAGCGG
>JAURDW010000023.1 GCA_030827745.1 Candidatus Poseidonia sp. | reverse complement strand
CAATCGAGGATGATGTTTTCGTTGTGCAAGGCGTGGTGCCACATCCCGTTCAACCGCACGATGTTGTAGGCAGATCGGTCCACTCGGTTGACGATGTTGATGACTTCGAGTCGCATGGCCTTTCCTCCAAGCGTATCCGACTTCAAGATGGACAGCGCAGCCACCGCTTCCGCATGGGAGGCTTTCACGGCCTTCCAGTGTTCACGGACTTCATCAGCGGGGACTTCGCCGCCGTTGGTCAGGCACTCAATCGTGATGTCAATGAGTGAATTCAATGACCTGTGCATGGACGTCACAGGGTCGACGATATCGGATGGAAGTTGATCTGCATTCTCATCGAGTGAGCGGTCGGAACGGGCGATGTCTCGTGCGTGTCGAATGAGTCGTTCTACAGTATCCACGGCTCGCAAGTAGGTCGCAACGATGCGGAGGTCCTTCATCAACGGTTGATTCAAGGAAAGAATGAGGAGAAGGTTGTTGGTCAAATCCCAATTCACTTCACGTGCCTTTGCTCGCACTTTTTTGGCCTCTGAATAGACCTCGCGGTCAAGTTTCGTAAAGGCGTCAATGGCGTCGGAATAGACGTCCCTTGCTTCTTCAAAATAATCTTTCAAATCCTGTTGAATGGATTTCATTCGTTCGTCGAGTCCTGTTCTAATGGGCATGTTTGTTCACCTCAGCCAAAGCGTCCCGTGATGTACCGCTGGGTCAATTCTTGGTCCGGTTCGGAGAATATTTTCTCGGTCTTGTTGAATTCCACCATCCTTCCAAGGTACATGAACCCTGTATAATCGCTGACACGAGCAGCTTGGGACATGGAGTGGGTCACGATGACGACCGTGAAATCCTTCTTGAGTTCGAGAATGAGTTCTTCAATGGCGGCGGTGGCGATGGGATCCAACGCGCTGCACGGCTCGTCCATCAGGATGATATCGGGCTCAATGGCAATCGTTCGAGCGATGCACAAGCGTTGCTGCTGGCCACCCGAGAGAGACGTCCCAAGGTCGTGAAGGCGGTCGGCGACTTCCTTCCAAATCGCTGCACGCTTGAGACTCTTTTCGACAATTGCATCCAATTCTTCACGTGTGGGCTGGTGGTGGAGGCGAACCCCGTAAGCCACGTTTTCGTAGATGGATTTCGGAAACGGATTGGGGCGCTGAAACACCATGCCGATGCTCTTTCGGAGTTCGACCAAGTCGGCGCCTTTGTCGGAGATGACGAGGTCGCCTTTGGTGATTTTTCCTTCGTATCGGCAAATGGGAATGAGGTCGTTCATTCGGTTGATGGTGCGCAACAGGGTGCTTTTGCCGCAACCGGACGGGCCGATCAGGGCTGTCACGCTGTTCCTGGCAATCGGAAGCGAGACGCCGTAGAGCGCCTGGTTTGAGCCGTACCAGAGGTCCAAGTCTTCTATCATCAAATCCAATTCACCGTCAATGTCGAGGTCTCGGGTGGAATCCGGGACCATCTCGCCGCCTATCTCTTCACTCATGGGTTCAACCTCCTACGGAAATGCTCTCGAAGAATAATCGCCACGCTGTTCATCGCTGCCAAGAGCACGATCAGGGTGATGCTGGCAGCAGCAGCCATGGAATGAAATGCTTGATCAGCCTCGGATGTCCAGAAGTAAATCTGGATTGGAATCACGGTGAAGTTGACGTTGCCTCCGGTGAGGCCAGCTAGAGGCTCAGGGTCAAACAACACGAGAGCGGCGGCGCCGACCACGACAAGTGGCGCCGCCTCGCCCATGATACGGCTCATGGCCAAAATGCTCCCGGTCATGATGCCGGGCATGGCTGAAGGAAGGACATGGTCTCGGGTGACTTGCCACTGCGTGCAACCCACACCGTACGCTGACTCTCGCAGCGAGCGCGGAACGCTTCGTAAGGCCTCTTGACTGGCCAAGACGATGATCGGCATCGCCATCACGCCCATGGTGAGTCCGGCGGCCAGAATGGACGGGCCCAGTCCCAAACCAACGCCGCCTTGCTTCACGAAGATGGCTAAACCGAACATACCGAAGACAATGGACGGAACGCCGGCGAGGTTGGTCACCAGCGCCTGAATCAATTTGGTCGTCCGGGTGGGTCTGGCATACTCCTCAAGGTAAATGGCTGCACCAATCGAAACAGGCATGGACACCAACATGGCGATGGCCATGACCCAGATGGTGCCAAAAAATGCAGAACGAATACCCGAAGCATAGGGGATGAAGATGTCCTGATAGCGTTCGGTCAAGAAGGGGATGGTGATGGCCAACGGGATAAACAACATCGAGAACACGAAGAGCATTTTCGCCCACATGAGCAAGCTCTCGCGATTCGTGATGGAGTGTTTCAATCGGTCAAACTGCGTCGGGTCGCGTCCTTGTTTGCGAAGTCGGGTTAACCCTTCAAGAAGACGAACAAGAATCACGCCGACGACGAACCAGCACAGCGCACCAAGCCAGGCATCCAACGTGAACGCTCCCAACACCAACGTGGCCGCTGCGAGGAGGTAAGGTCCGTACTTCACCGCCCGCTCTTTTCCACCGAGCCGCTCGACACGTTCCAGCATCTTCGGCATCGGCACAGAAATGAGCAGAATAGCCCCGAAAAGGGTCACCCAAGCCGCTATCTCGAGAGGCGTGGACACCAGCGAACCGTCGGCTAAGAGAAGGTCAACCTCCCCGGAGATGACGAAGGCCCCCACGGCAGGCGCACCGGTGGGGTCGGCGGCCGGAACAGGGCCGGACACTTGCTCAACGGTGACGGGAACGTCCAGACTTGAGAGGAGGTAGAATTTGGTCTTCTTCCCGACCTCCACCGCATTGGTTGAGACGCCGGTTGAGTCCACAATGATGTCTTCTTTGAGGCCGCGCTCTCCCGTTACCGTGATGACGATTTCGTGGGTTTGAGGACTCCCGTCGTTCCAAGAAAGTTCCAGCACCACAGCGTTCCCGATGAGGTCACCGTTGTCGTCCACGGTGGGGTGGTCCCACTTGAGGATGTAATCGGAAACGGGGATGAATTCGGAGGCCGGCTCAATCTGTCCCGATTCGCCATCGATGAAGGTCGGCTTGGCGATTTGCCAGACAAGCACGGTCAAGAACAAGAGCCCAATGAGTCCGGAAAGTGCAAGTCCAGTGGAGCCTGCGCGCTCCATGAGGTCGCGACGAACACGGCTTCGTTTCTTGAGGAGGTCGATGTCTTTCTTCATCAATACGCCTCCCGGTAAGCGGACAGCACCTTGTTGCCGAGTAAATTCAAACACAACGTAATGACGAACAGGTAGAGGCCCACGGCGAAGATGGTCAAGTAGCCGATTTCCCCAAAGGGCAAATCACCACCGACACGCTGAGCAATGTAGGCCGTCATCGTTTGGGCGGGCAAAAACATGTTTGATGTGTAGATGGCGGCCGTTCCGACCGCCAGCGTCACGGCCATGGTTTCCCCGACAGCACGGGAGAGAGCGAGGATGATGCTGGCGATAATACCCGAAAGCGAGGCTTGAATCATCACGTTGAACGTGGTCTCAATCTTCGTTGCGCCGAGGGCAAGAGAGCCTTCCCGCAATTCGTTGGGAACGGCACGGAGCGCATCTTCAGACATCGAAGCCACCAGCGGGAGAATCATGACTCCCACCACGATGGCACCGTTGATGGGGTTCAGGGCTTTGGGGGGAGCATCGATCCAACCCTGCGCAAAGGCGTATTCTCCCACCTCCACCACCAAAGGTCCGATGTAGATGAAAGCGAAGAATCCGTAAACAACAGAGGGGACGCCCGCTAGCAATTCAAGCGTCGGTTTGACCACAGCCACCAAACGGGGCGAAGCGTATTCGCTGAGATAAATCGCACAACCCACACCGAGTGGGACCGCAATGAAGAGGGCGCCGAAGGCCACTTGGAGCGTCGTAAGCAACAGGCTGTTCACGCCAAAGGACATGTTCTCACACAACGCTCGCCGGTCGGCACAAGCGCCGGTTGGCGTCCACTGTGTTTGAAAAAAGAACTCTCCGAAGGCGCCACCGTGATTGGAGGTGATGGAGAAAAACAGAACGGCGAGGGAGGAAAACCCGAGGAAGTACAAGACGGAACGGTCGGTTGCGTTTTCTGATTTTCCCGTGAGCAGGAGAGAGGCCTTTCCAGCTCGTCGCCAAACAAAAACAAGGCCAGCAAAAGCAAGTCCGAGAAGAAACGAGCCAAAGAGAATCCATATCAAAACGGGCGCTAGAAGAGCTGCGTTGTTGATCCGTTTTGTTGGGAGCATGAGGTTCTTTGGTGCTTGCCCGAGACGGGCTGGCTTGAACTGAATGATGTATTCCCCAGCGAGAGCCAAAAGCAGAATGAGAAGTGAAACACCGCCCGTAGAAAACAGACCAATTACGTCCATTTCAAACGTAAACCAGCCCCGCGATTCAGCCACCTGGGAGAAGAACGACATCGCTTCAAACAACAAGGTTTGGATGATGCCGAGGGTAATGAGAATGACCGACAGACTCGTGAAAAAGAGAATGTTTCTCGCATTAATGCGTGATGCTTTCTTTGGCCCGTACTTCTTCTCAAGGTGCTCCATGGGGTCCATGACATCTCACCTCAAACAGATTCCAAACGCTCGTGCATCAGCATGTTGAGCAGGGCTTCGGCGAAATTAATGCCGTATGCGCAAATTCGACGAATGGATTCCGAAATTTGAAACTCAGAAAACAATCGTTCTGAAGATTTTCTTCCAGTCCACAACGCACTCTCAGACTCCTCTATTTCCGCGATGAGGGTCACGAGAGTCCTCTTCGCTTCGTGGATGATGTTGACATCTTTCGTGTACATGTTGTGGACCAAGGTCTTGAGGGCTTGGGACCATGTTGGAATGGCCCTCAGCGGCAAGATCGCCGTGTTGGATTGAACCAAATGGGAAAGTTCGCACACGAGAGACGCTAATCGGGATGCATGGTCCCCCATTCGTTCGAGGACCCTCGCAATGTTGGCGTGCTCCACCGCCGTGAACCGATTGAGTTTGAGTTTTTTCTCAACGGTCGGATTTTTCAAGGCCACGGCGACTTGGCGCTCCACCAAAAAGCGTCGAGCATCGATCTGCCGCTCGCGTTCTTGCACATCACTGAGAAGCTCCGCATCCTCGCCTTTCAGTACTTCAAAAGCATCGTTCACCAAACTCGAGATAAGGATGTACATGCGATTGATGGAAACTTGCAGGCGGAGTTCGGACGGGTTAAGAATGGAAATGATTCGAATTTTTTTGCCTGTATCGTCTTCAATTTCCATCCCGCGCGTGTCCCGGAGAAAGTCTCGGATGTCATTGCGGACTTCACGCGATATCGCCGATTCACACACGACTTCAATCGTATCTGCGCCGGAGAGATAGGCGCCAATGAGCAAATCAACCAACCCAACGTTAAGAGAACAGCAATCAATGGTAACACTGGTTTTGGTGCTTCTTTTTTGCAAGGGCGAAACCCGAAGTTCACCAGAAACCAGTTCTTCAATGCTCACCACGTCGCCTTTGACGAGTTGATTCGCGTTAATCCAGGATTTTGGAAGCGATACAATCATCGTCGAACCGCCAGTTAACTGGAGTTTACGATAATCCCCGTCACTCATGCTACGACACGCTCATGGTTTTCGATTCTTCACTTGATTAGATAGGGTCCGGGCATAATCTATATTTGTCTATATAGATATATGGTGATTCCAATATTATGTATGGGCGATTCCAAAGGCTAACCCAAGGCTCGGAAGCCTGAGGAGCGAATACAATGAACCTTAGAAAGCATGCAAAAACCCTAACCATCATCTTGATTCTCATGACCACCGGATTAGCCGGTTGTCTTGGCGATGGAGAAACGGAAGACGTCGAACAGAAAACCATCAACATCGCTGGAAGCAGTACGGTGTTCCCCGTGGCCAGCGCCTGGGGTCAAGCCTACAGCACCGCCAACGATGACTACACCGTCACCGTTGCAGGCGGCGGGTCGGGTGCCGGCGCCTCGAAGGTGTGCAGCACCGACGCTGACAGCGTCAACATCGGTGACATGAGTCGCGGCTGGAAGGATTCCGAGGCCTCGGTTGGTGCCGATGGCTACACCTACTCCTGCGCCAACTCCGATGTCACCGTCACGCAACTCGTCGTCGCCATTGACGGTTTGTCCGTTGTCATGAAGAAGGGTGGCGCAGCCGACCAGTGCGTCACCGACATGGGTGGCCTCTCCATGGCTCAACTCCGCTGGATTTACAGCGATTGGAGCGAAGAGGACCTCGCCAATCACGAAAAGGGCGGCCTCGACATGAGTTCAACCACGCCCAACAACGACGGTGACGGCGTGCGAGAGTGGGGCGACCTGCACAACTCCACGGCCTGCCCCAACCAAGAGATCAAGCTCTGGGGCGCCGATTCCGATTCAGGAACCTACGAGTACTTCGGTGAGCAGGTGTTCTGCAAGAATTGCTTCGCCGACGCTGACCCCGTGGCAGAAGGCTTCGACTCCGCCCGTGGCTACCAAAACTCCGCTGACGACAACCAAATCGTCAACGGCTTGACCGGTGATGAATACGCCATCGGCTACTTTGGCTACGCCTACTACGAGGAGAACGCCAACGAACTCTCGGTCGTGGCCATCGCCAACAACGACACCCACGGTGTCCAAGACGCTGGCAACGCTGTTGCTCCTGAGACCAGCACCGTGGCAGACGGCAGCTATGCTCCGCTTTCCCGCTACATCTACATGAACGTCAACAACAACGACTGGGATCTGGTTCGAGGCTTCTTCGACTACGGATACTCGGACGCTGGCATGGACCACGTCGCCGATGTCGGCTACGTGCCCTTGCCCGATGCCATGTTGACCGAGATGAAGGCTCGCCTCGGCTGATACAAAGATGCATTCTGGCAACCTCCAAACGCCCACCAACATTATGTTGAGCGTTGGTTTGGGCGATTCATGGTAGCAAACGACATGGATTTCATTGGCGGCGGCTTCAAACTGACCCTGCCCTACACCTTCGGAGGGTGGTTCGTTTGGGTGATCGGCCTCGGCATCACTGCCTTCGGCGCGGTTGCAGCCACCAGCGACCCGGGCGGTCTGGGTGTCTCCATCATTGGCTTGATCGTCTTGGCGATGGCTTCTCCAGGAAGTATGTCAGCCGGGCTCTACAAGATGCGCAACGAGGCCATGTCGGCCGAAGACCTTCAAGCAAAGATTGAACAGAGCGGTTACAGCGTCGACAGTTGGTTTCTCCAGCAAAGCACCCTGGTACCCACCAACGACCCGAACGACTGGATTCTCCCTGCCCCTGGGCCGCAAACCTGGGACACAGCCAACCCGTATGGCCCCCACGGCGACGGTACGCCACTCCCAGAGCATCCGGCCAAGGTCGGCACGCCGCAACCGGCGACGATGACAACGCACCTCATCTTCGCTGGAACGGCCGCCATCCTCACGCTCGTCATGGGGGCTGTGATGATCGGCGATGAGGAAGCTGATTTGGGCGCGACGCCTGCGTTCATCATCGCAGGGTTGGGCTTCGTTCTCCTCCTCGTCAACTACTTCCGAGCCAAGGCCCTGCGCCAAATGCTCGACACGCCCACCTCCCTCGTACGTTCGGCCGCCGTGGGCCACCCCGAACTCGTCGGACAGGTCCGTCCCGGTCAAGAGGGTGGCATGACGGTGCACGTGGACGGTAACAAGCGCATGGTCATGGATCACATGGTCGGCTTTTACTGGACCTACGAACAGGAGCAAGAGCGTGAGGTCACCGACAGTGAAGGGAACACGAAGACCGAGCGAAGTTGGGTGACCGTCCGCTCCGACCGCGGTGGTGTGCCGTTCATGCTTCACGACGGGACCGGCGGCATCAAGGTCAACTTGACCAGTTTCAAGCGCACCGAATACGGCCAAATGCTCAAGCGATGGGAGGGTGCGTTCGCCGAATCCCTCGGCAAGCAACTGATGGCCCAAGCCGCTGCCAACCTGCTCAGGGGCACCAAAGTGGTGGGCCACCGCTGGACCATCTATGGTCTGCGCCTTGGTGACCCCGTCTATCTGCTCGGCGCCACCAAACCCCGTCCTGCCGCAGAACTTCAAGCCGAAGGGTTGGACGGGACACTTGGCAACAGCACCATCGAAGTCTGGGGCGACGAAGACGCTCCGGGGATCAAGTGCACCCTCATGCGAGGGTCCGAACTCTCCAACATCGGCAAGTCACGGTCGGGCGTGGAAATGCTCCTCCCACCCGTGCTTTTGTTGCTCGGGGGACTTGCCCTCCTTGGCTTGGCTTGAAGAGACAACGGGCATACAGGAGGTCACGAAATGACGGACGCCGCGGAGGTGGGTTCTGATGCGATGAACACGCTTGTGCAGGGCGGGCCGATGTACGCCATTGCGTTGTTTGGCCTCTCGCTTCTTCTCGTGGTCGAAGGTAGAAAACGCATCCCGATGACCGTTGGCTTGGTGGGGTTTTTGTTGGCTTACAGCATGGTTGGCCCACTTTACGACTGGTTGGGCGCTGACCTGCCGATGACGCAATCCATGTTCCAACTCATCGCTGCCGTTGTCGTGGCTGTCATTTCCGTCAGCGTTGCCGAAATGGCCATGCGTTTCCTTGCGGCTGGCCTGGTTTACGTTGTCATCACAAACCTCATTGCAAGCGGTCGCCAATTTGACATCGACCTGGAAGGCGATGCCTTTCTTTCCGGTGTGTTGACCCTCCTCGCTTTTTTCCTCAGTTTCGGGTTCAGGCGTTTGATTCCTGCCTTGATGGCGGGCTTGGTCGGAACATTGGGCATGATGCTTTCCGTCTACGTTGTTCTTGGGTGGCCCGTGAGTCGATTGAACGGCGTGGACGCCCCGGATGCCTACCTCGCCTTCGTTGGCATGCTCGCCAGTGCATACCTTCAATGGAAGCACATCAAATCGGAACGGGAGAAAGAGATGGAGCCCGAGGTTGAGAAAGAATACATCTTCTGATCAAGCCTGCACCGCAGCGGCCAAGCCCACGCCCAACCCGTACGAAAGAACGGTGATGAAAGCTAAGATTCCCAACATTTCTGCAAAACGAGGCAAGAAGGGTTTGCCCTGTTTCTTTGCAAGCCATTTGCTGAAAACGGCAACGATGGAGACGCCAAGCCCAAGCGTCATCGCCAGTGCAGCAACGTGGGCTTCAAGGCCTGCAAACCCGGTTTCCAAAATCAAGTAAGGAAGGATGAGCACCGTCACCACGCCAAGGTACGATGCCCACGTGGAGAGGGCGGCGGTGAGGGGTGACGTGGTGGTTGCCTCCGCTCGCTTGGACAAAAATTCAGAGGCGCCCATACTGAAGGAAGCGGCGACGCCCGTCACCAAGCCCGAAAGCGCAACCAGTTCCATGTCCCGGAGGGCAAAGGTGAGGCCGGCCAGAATGCCGGTCATCTCGATGAGAGCATCGGAAATGCCGAGCACGACGCTGCTGGCATAATCCGACTCTTCCTCCATGAAGTCAACCACCGATAACGCATGAAAAAACCTGTGTGCCGGGCTTTGCAGCGCGGGCCAATTCACGAACCGTTTTAACAAACCGAGGGGTGTGAAATTCATGCCCGTTGCCCTCGTCACTGGAGCCAACCGAGGTTTGGGCCTCGAAACGGTCCGCCAACTTCTCGAACGCGGGTACGATGTTCACGCAACCTACAGAACCGACGCCGGCGGCTTGGAACTCATTGACTCCGACCGCCTTTCAACGCACCAAGCGGATGTACGCGACATGACCGCCCTCCAAGGCGTGATGAGGGCTGTTGGAGACCGTTTGGACGTGCTTTTCAACAACGCTGGCGTCTCCGACGGTCGCTGGGCCTCAATTGAAGAAGTGGACTTTGATGTGGTTTCTGAAGTTCTCGAAATCAACGCCATCTCTCCGGTGCGTGTGACGCAATTGGCTCTCCCTTTGTTGCAAAAAAGCGGCTTCGGCAAGGTGGTCATGATCAGCAGTTTGATGGCCAGCATCGACGATTGTGCGAGCGGGAAATCCTACGCATACCGTGCATCGAAGACGGCGCTTAACATGTTTACAGTCGCGATGAAAAACGAACTCGTCGAACAGAACATCTCCCTGCTCATCGTTCACCCTGGATGGGTCGAAACCGACATGGGTGGGCCTCGTGCTCCCGTACAGGCCGTGGACAGCGTTCGTGGCATTCTTGAGCGTCTTGAGGAGCAAACCCTCGCGATGTCGGGTCGGTTTGTCGAATACACCGGAAGGCCGTTGCCTTGGTAAAGCGCCCTGCGTTCAGGAAGCGCAACCGGTGCATTGTCCTTGAAGCGTGAAGTCAACGTTGCTCACGGTGTGCAACCCCGTCACCGAGAGGTTTTCATGATCAAACGGAAGTGGAACGTCCCAAATCGCACCGCACGACTGGCAGGTTGCATGGGCGTGCGGTTGGTTGTTGCAATCGTACCGAAGTTCTCCCTCGTGTTCAACTGTTGAGAGCATGCCGTCCTCCACCATGAGTGCGAGGTTTCGGTACACCGTAGCCAAGCCGATTCCCATGTGCTTGAGCTCTTGATGAACGGCTTTGGCCGTTGGGTGGTCGTGACGATGCAAGACATGGTCGTGGACCGCTTGTTTCTGCCATGTTATCCGACGAGACACGAAGGGGTGGTCTTCGCTCGGCGGTTGTTTTCCTGCCATCGGGGAGAACCCCTTGGTCAAGCGACATCAAAACGGTCAGCGTTCATGACCTTGTTCCAGGCGGCGATGAAGTCGTTGACGAACTTGTCGTTGTTGTCGTCCTGAGCATACACCTCGGCAACAGCGCGCAGTTGGGAATTGCTGCCGAAAACAAGATCGTAGCGCGTGGCGGTGCGGACATCCGCCCCGCTGGAACGGTCTTTGGCCTGGTAGGAATTGCTGCCAGTGGGCGTCCATGCGACGTTCATGTCGAGCAAGGTCGTGAAGAACGAGTTGTCGAGTGAATCGCCCTTCCCCCACAAACCGCGGTCGTCGGAACTGACGCCAAGGGAGCGGAGACCGCCAACCAAGACGGTCATTTCGGGAGCGGTGAGGCCCAGCAATTGCGCTTTGTCGAGCATCATTTCTTCAGGCGTCACAGCATAGTTCTTCTTGAGGAAGTTCCGGAACCCACACGAAACGGGTTCAAGGACCGCAAAGGAGGCTGCATCGGTTTGCTCTTCGGTAGCGTCGCCTCTTCCGGGCGTGAAAGGAACACCCACGCCGGAGGCCGATTCAATGCCGACGCATCCTGCGAGAACGATGGTGTCGGCCACGCTGGCGCCGTGGGCTGCTGCGAGAGGTTCGAGCACGCCGAGCACCTTGGAAAGTTGTGCAGGCTTGTTGGCTTCCCAGTCCTTTTGAGGAGCGAGTCGGATGCGGCCGCCGTTGGCGCCACCTCGCTTGTCAGACCCGCGGAAGGTGGATGCGCTGGCCCAAGCGGTCTCAACCATCTCAGCGATGGAAAGACCAGAGCCCTTGATGGCTGCCTTGAGGGCGTCGACGTCGTACGAGGTGGAGCCTGGTGCGACGGGGTCTTGCCAGATCAATTCTTCATCGGGGACGTCTGGGCCGAGATAGCGGGCTTTGGGGCCCATGTCGCGGTGGAGCAACTTGAACCAAGCGCGAGCAAAGGCGTCACCGAACTCGTCGGGGTTCTCGTGGAAATGCTTGGAGATCTTGCGGTAGGCAGGGTCTCGAATCATGGCCATGTCGGCGGTCGTCATCATGGTTGGGACCTTGAGCGAAGCGTCTTCTGCATCGGGCGCCATGTCGGCCTCGTCGGGGTTGCCCGGAGTCCACTGGTTTGCACCCGCAGGGCTCTTGACAAGGGTCCAATCGTCTTCGTACTTGAAAAGCAGATCAAAGTATCCGTTGTCCCATTGAGTAGGGTTGGCGGTCCAAGCACCTTCGATACCGCTGGTGATGGCGTCCCGGCCCTTGCCTGACCCGTGGGTGCTGATCCAGCCAAAGCCTTGTTGTTCGATGTCTGCGCCTTCGGGCTCAGCGCCAACCAGGTCGGCGTCCCCCGCACCGTGGGCCTTGCCGAAGGTGTGGCCGCCGGCGGTGAGGGCGACGGTTTCTTCGTCGTTCATGGCCATGCGGGCAAAGGTTTCGCGGATGTCTTGAGCGCTCAACAGTGGGTCAGGTTGGCCGTTGGGCCCCTCGGGGTTGACGTAAATCAAGCCCATCTGGACCGCAGCGAGGGGGTTCTCGAGGTCTTGGCGAGTATCACCGTAGCGGTTGTCACCGAGCCACTCGTCTTCAGCACCCCAGTAGATGTCTTCTTCGGGGTGCCAAATATCTTCTCGGCCACCGCCAAATCCGAAGACGGGTCCACCCATGGATTCAATGGCGACAATACCGGTCAAAACCAATAAATCAGCCCAACTGATTTTGTTGCCATACTTTTGCTTGATGGGCCACAGCAGCCGGCGAGCCTTGTCGAGGTTCCCGTTGTCGGGCCAGCTGTTGAGGGGTGCGTAGCGCTGAGCGCCGGTGCCGGCACCGCCTCGACCATCACCGATTCGGTACGTACCAGCGGCGTGCCAGGTCATGCGAATGAAGAAGGGCCCATAGTGGCCGTAATCGGCGGGCCACCAATCTTGGCTGTCGGTCATGAGGGTTTTGAGGTCGGCCTTGAGGGCGTTGTAGTCGAGCTTTCCGAACGCTTCGGTGTAACTGAAATCTGGGTCCATGGGGTTGGATTTTCGGTCATGTTGGTGCAGAATGCTGAGGTTGAGGTTGGTGGGCCACCAGTCTTGGTTGGAGCGCTTTTCGCTGGCAGAGGAGGTCATTCCGCCATGCATGACGGGGCACTTGGCATCGCTATCGTTGTGGTGCATGGCGGCCGCTTCTTTTCATGGCTTATAATGTTGAGTTTCGTTCTCATTAACACCAATCTTCAAGCCAAGCGGATTTGAGCCGAAGGCATGAGCGAAGGCCTGCCACTCGTAACGCTGGTCATAGCGGGGGAATTGGACGACCAACCCGGGCTGACCGAGGTCCAAGAGGGTCTCAAACGGACGTTGTCCATGCTTTGTTCGTTCCTCTCTCTGGAGGATTTTTTCCAATTCCTCCTCTCACAATCCTTTGTTGACTTTTGCAGAACCCCCGAGCCGTGGGTTCAATTTGAGCTCGGCCTCTATGTTGACCACACGAAAACCCTGCAACTCATTCCAGAACAGCGACACCTCATGCTCGTTGACGAAGCCATGACCGGTGCCCTTGATGGTGGCGTGTGGGCTGGAGAACCTGATGAGGCGATGAAAGCGGTCCTCGGTCGGTGGATAACCGAAGTAAGCAGCGGTCATCAATAAAAAATTGAACAGCAGGTCAAGGACCCGTCCGCCGCACGAATCTCGCTCATGTCGAGTTCAACCAAATCCAACCCGCGGTCCCTGAGCGTGGAATGGACGGTTGGGTAGCCTTCAGCGACCAACACCTTCCCGTTTGGCAGACCGATGGTGTTGCAACCGTAGGCCTCGTCTGCAGGCATCCAGAGCACCTCACAGTCCTCTGGTAAATCTCCGAAGGCTTCAGCGGCGAGGTAGTCTTCCGGAACCAAGATGATGGTATCCGTTGGTGTGGAGGCGATGCTGGTCAAATGAAGAGCGTGGCCGGGTATGTCGATCACGCGGAGTTCAAAACCAAAATCATCGAGCAAACTCCGAAGGCTGGCGATTCCGAGGTCGTTCGTCCGTGACGACCGTCCAACGAAGAACAAATTTCCCAAACGGAGAATGTCTCCACCGTCCATGCGAGCTTCCCCGCCCATGGTGCATGTTTGAACACCTCCAAGCTCGCTCATCAAGAATTCCGCGATGGGGGGTTGTTCTGCCACGCGAGAAGGGTGGCCAGGGAGGGGCAAGAGCATCTTTCCGTCAACAACCACCGCTTGGTCTTCGACGAAAATGCAGTCCGGGTGGCGGTCGTCAGCAGCGAGGGCATGGACCTTCACGCCGTTGGATTCGAGCGCGTTGATGTAGGCTTGATGTTGGGTTCGAGCGAGTTCAACATCTGTTGGCCCTTTGCCAAAGTATTTTGCGAGAGCCCGGGTGTAAGAATCGGGGACGTTGCGAACCAGCGCTCGCTTTTTTTGGTCCACCCGAACGGAGGCCATGATTCTCCGGACGGATGAGGCAACTTAACCCTTCGCCTTTTTTCGGTAGCCGTTTTCCGTTCAACGGAAAATGCCCGGGTTTACCCCGCTCACCGCTGTCTTCAACAGGGGGTGCTGACTGGCCTACGCATGGCCAGCCAGCGCTTGCACGCTCTGTTGTTGATGTGCCTGATGGTGATGGCGCCTCTTTCCGGATGTTTTGGTGAAGACGAGGAGGCCTCGCTCGCATCCGATGCTCTCACGGTCGTTGAAGCCGACTCGCTTCAAGGCGGCATGTGGCAGAAAATCACCCTCGCCGCCAAGCAAGATGTGGCGGTCTACATTCCTTACTTCGTCCAAGACCCCGGGTCCCTTCGTGCTCAGAACGGCACGGTTCTTGATTTGAACAAAGGCGAAACCGTAGGCGTTGACATCTTGTTCCCCCCTCGCAACGAAGACGTGGTCGTCTTCCTTGGGGAAAGCGGGCGCGTGCACTGGCCGATTCGGGCAGCCAACCAATCGTGGACCGCATGGCTGAACGAAGGAACCCCCGCCGGTTCGGTTGAGGCTGTACCGAATCAGGACGAGGGGGGCGTGTGGCCTTGGTTGGTGCCCGGAAACACCACCGGAGGAGATGCGGTTCCCCTTCACCTGGTCACCGTTCGCCCCGAGCGAAGCGATTTGACTGAGGAGAACGGCGTTGGGGCCTCTGCAGGGTGGCTCAACGGGAGAGATGTTTACGAATGGGTGGAGTTCATCACCGATGACACGCCCTGCGCCACATGTGGCCCCGACGGTGCGGTAGGCTACCTCGACCGGTGGATTGGAAACGCTAACCCGTCCTACGAACACGCCATCACGTACTTTGAAGGCGTTATGCAGGGGTACGGTTTGGATGTCCAAGTGCAGCGGTTTCAATCCAACACCGCATGGGCGGTGAACATTTGCGGTTACAAGACCGGAACGGTTTATCCCGACGAATGGTTGGTCTTTGGAGCGCACTTTGACATTGCGCCCCCGGTGTTGTTCACGCCCGGGCCAGACATCCCCGGCTACGGAACTCGACACGGCGCTTACGACAACGCCGCCGGCTCGAGCATGGTGCTGACAACGGCAAGTGTTCTTGCAGAATTTGATGCTCGACGAACGATGGTGTTCTGTTTGTGGTCGTCGGAAGAAGAAGGCCTTTGGGGCTCGCGCTCCTTCGCCAACGACGTCCCCGATGGCGTCACCATCAGCAACTACCTCAACCTCGACATGGCGGGCATCAACTACCCCGGCGATTATGCCCTCTCGGTCTATTTGGGCCCCGACGGGACGGGCGACGTCATCGACCAAGCCGGAATGTTCCATCTCGCCGAATGGATTGGTGCGGATGCGTTTGACCTCGGCTACCAAATGGAGCGAGGGCGCGCTGAATGGCTGGCAGCGGGAGAGAGTCCGTTGTGGCAGAACCAGTACGAAGATGTGGTGGCGATTTACGAGTCGCCCACCGCCCGAAGCGATCACCAACCCTTCCAAGACATCGGTGTAGCGACGCTTGGGTGGAACGGCGTGGTTGATGGCTATCCGTGCTACCACCGAAACTGCGACCAACTGCCAACGATGGAAGAGTACATGGTGACGGAGGCAGCCACGGGAGAGGCCAATCTCGTCCATTCGTGGGACATCGTGACGTGGTGGGCGGTCTACGCCTTCTTGCACATGGACCAGGCGCCCGTTCCCAACGAGCTCTAACCGCACTGCGCCTCCTGCCTCAAAGCGTGTTAAGGTAGCGGAGGTCCTCAAGAAACAGGTCGAGCACCCAGTCGTTGTCGCCCCACCATACGCGCTGGTGGCCAAACCGGTCGACCAAAATCGTGCCTGTTTCGTGGTTGACGGTGTAATCGTCGGGATGGTGGCGGGCTGAGGAGGTTGATGCGTTGCTGTTGTTGTTGGCGTTGTATTCCTCAATGGTGAGGCCGACCCCAAAGTTGACCCAGACATTTTGGAGGGCCTTCATGGACGGGCTGTCGGAATCGTTGCTGGAAGACGTGAGGTGAATCCATTCGGAATTGGTGCCTGTCTTCCACTCATGCAGCGTGGTCACGTTGTCTCGCCACGGGTCCACGGTGATGGTCAGGAAGGTGGTTTTGTTCAATTCGTCATCGGTCAACTGCGATTTCACCCACTTCATGTTGTGCGTGACGATCGGACAAATGTCGAGGCAGTTCGTGAACAGGAAGGCGATGACAAGGGTGGTGTTGGCTGCTTCATCCGTATAGGTCCATGCTGTTCCTTCGCTGGACGTCAGCGTGAAGTCTTGCACCTTCACGTTTTCCAATGCCTCGCCGTGCGGCGTCCAGTTGTTGCTCTCCCCCGGCACTGTGCAACCCGCCAAGACGAGGAGGGAACACATCATGACGGGAACAAGACGGGACACGGAGAAGCCTCACAATCGGTAGGGAAGATCGATGTCAAGTTGGACCAAGTACAGGCCGGTCGAAATGCACGATGCGTACGTGATGCCGTCGTGATGTTCAACCGCCCAGAGGAACGGAACCCAACCGAAGTCGTAGAAACTGGAATCGAGCGGTGTGCCATCCTCCCCGTGCGGGAGGTAGTAGGCGACGGTTGCTTCTTCATGAACGGCGATGCGGTCGTCGGGGTTGGTCGGGTCGACCAGTGTTTCAATGTCCACAACCCACAACCCCGCATGGTAGTGGGAGATGTAGAGGCGTCCGTCCCAGCCACCACCATGGCTCTGATCGGTGTTCTCATCGGTCTCAAAGTAGGCGCTGTCGAGGTTATGTGGTGAAAACAGCAACCATTCGTCGTCGTTTGGATGGGCTTCGCAATCCGCACCGTAACAATGGTCCTCCGCATAGGGTATTTCCCAATCGCGAATCAATTTTGGTTTGAACTTGAACTGGCCGTCTTCCATCGTGTAGGCGGTGGTGTCAATCAAGTACATGATGCCAACACCAACGCTTGTGCTGAGGGTTTCCACGGCCGCCGTGACCAGGTGAACGGGTTCATCGGAATAGCCTACATGAGACAAATCCACCATCGTTGGAAACGGTTCAGCGTAGTGAATGTAAGAGACGCGGCCACCGTTTTCGTTTCCTGTTGGGCCGCTGTCCGGCTGGCCGTCGCCATCCAAGTCGAGGAAATCCATCCACAGACCGACCTCGGGTGCTCGCCAGCGACACATGAGGGGGTTGCCGAACCCTGTCCTGCAAGTGGTGGCCTGAGCCACGTAGTCCAGAGGCGAATTGTCGGGGTGAGGGACGTCGGTCACATCACCAATTCGAAGGCCGGCCTCCCAGTAACTTCCGTAAACAAAGGTTCGGCCGTATCGTGGGTCGTTTGTGTCCTCTCCGGGCCATGTTTGGACGGTCATGTCATGAATGTAAATCCACCCGCCCATCGTGGTCTCCCAAGCAACTTCGTATTCGCCGACCTTTACGATGGTGTGGCCAAGACCTGAAGCGGGGACTTCGGGGAAATTGCGAGCCGCTGAACCTTCCAGATTCAGGTGGGCAATGGTGACGCCGCCACATGCCTCGCCGATGGCGTCGTTGCAATCCTCGTAATCAGGGTTGGCAATGAACATGTACCATTCGTCGTCGATCATGTGCGTGTAAAGGTTGTGTGGACCACTCGGGTGGTCGACATCGTACCACGAATCAACCCATGTGGGGTTGGTTTTGTCGGTGACATCGATGAGCGTGACGCTGACTTGGGCGGGGTCGCTCCACTGGCCGATGTTCGGGTCAGAATTGCCAGGGTCGATCAGTTGATTTTGCTGAATGATGTATTCGCGGCCGTTGTATTCGAGGTACTTGACATCCAGCACTTGCGTGTTCGGGTCGTTGTACACGCCGGTGACGGTGGTGTTGCTGGGGTCGGAAACATTCACGATGTGCATGTCGTTCCAACCGGCGAGGTAGGCGTAGGTCCAGCCGTCGGGCGTGGTAGCGACCTGAACCTCTGCGTTCCCAGGCGTGGTCAGAGGGTTAAAATCGAGAAGTTCCATATTGTCTGTACCGAATTCATGTTGACTCGCATTCTTGTGGTCGTGGCCCTCGCCCTGGATCAGCGGGTCACCTGCCTTTATGGCCGGGTTTTCGTTCGTGGTCGCTTCAACATCGTCACCGAAGACCAGCAAGGTTGCCGAAGTCAGAAAAACGATGGTAAAGATGCCGAGGAGAATCTCTTTACCGCCCATGATTACCTCAACCCATCCACCCGTTTGGTCTTTATGATTTGGCGATTACCCAACGCCATGGGAAAGGGACGGCCTTTGATTCTCGCTGGCCTCTTGGCGATGGCCTCGCTCCTTGTCCCTGCTTCTTTTGCCCACACCCAACAAACCCTTACGGTCATTCTGACCGACAAAGGCGTGGTGGCGGGGAACATCACCGACCCTGCTTTCGTCCAGGGGAACATAGCGTGGTTCCGTATGGAGGACAGCACGGACAACACCAGCATGGTGATTCGGGTTGATGTTGACATGAACGGTGTCTTCAATGCGTCCGAGGATTTTGAATCACCCACCCTCACGCACACCTGTGAGCTTGACGAGAACGGGTCGCTGATTGATGAAACGTGTGCGGTTTCCACAAAATATGCCTTTGACCTCAATGCGACGGTTGGTACGTACAACTTCTGGGTGCATCGAACGCACGACGGCAATGAAACCGTTTGGAATCACACCATCATGGTCCACAAGGACGTCCACCAAGAAGACGGGCCAAGCCCCGGAGATTGTTTTGGCATCGGCTGTGAAGGCGACGAGCAGAACTTAAGCGAGAATGAAGGGGGAACCGCAACCACCGACGAGTCGGTCATCTTCGTCCTCGGAATCGTCTCTCTCGTGGGCATGCTGGCGCTCACCCTGTCCATCCGAAAAGAGCGTATGGAGAGGCGGGAAGAAAAATCCACTCTCGAAGCGGAGTGATTTATCCTTCAATCAGTGGGCAGTTCGCATCGTTTACGGTTTCGATCAAATGCTTGCTGAACAAGGGATGGTTGTCCAGTGTTCGACGCTGTTGTCGTCCTTTACCACGCATGTTCTCATGGATTCATTGGACCTGTTCCCTCTTCAAAGAATCGGTCCAAGAAGGGCAGACCTTGAGAAGGTGAACCGCCACGGCCACATAATGGGACAGCGGTTTGGCCAAGCCCTCTTTCTCGTCGCCCTCATGTTGCTGACACCGCTTTCGGGGTGTTTTGGCGAAGATGAGGGGGGCAGCATTGAATCGCTCAACGACGTTGTTTTCACCCCCTCAACGCTGATTGGTGGCGTGTTCCAAGGCGTCACCATTTCAGCCGAGGCAGATTTGTCTGCGTATGTACCCTACCTCATGTTGAATCCCGATAACGGGTTTGTGCAGAACGCCACGGTGGTTGACCTCAGAGCCGGAGAGTCGGTGCTCCTCACGGTGCTTGCTCCCCCAAGGACCGACACGGCGCTCATTCTCTTCGGAGATTACGGCCGAGACAATTGGCCTGTTCGGACGGTGGAAGAATCCTGGCGAACATGGTACCAACGAGACGGACACGACCGAACAGACAACCCCGGCGTTCAGCGGATGGTCGGAGAAAACGGAAGCCTTGACACGGTCATGCCCTCCAATTCCAGCGGGGGGCCGGTCTATGCCCTGCGCGTTCCAATCGAACGCCCCATGGCGCCTGCTTATGCAGAATCTGAAGGAGGGCGCCATTCCACAGGAGTTGTCAACGGCAGGACCACGTTCAATTTCCTTTCTTCGCTCACGGACACCTCCTCAGACCCCACCGATGCAGCAGACGGTGCTCTTGGTTATCTTGACCGATGGGCTGGACAAGGAAACCTTGCGTACGAAGATGCGGCCCTGCACTTGCGTCAGACTTTGGAAAACTTTGGTCTTGAAGTCATCGTCCAGCGATTTACTTACGATTCGCTCACCACTGGCTCACAGAACCCTGAGGCGTACAACATCTGTGGCTACCGTTACGGCGAAGTGGACCCAGACAAATGGATGGTTTTCGGGGCCCACTTTGACATCGCCCCTCCAGCAAATGCAGCCGTCTTGGACCCCCATGTGTTTGGGCGAACCTACGGAACTCGCGTCGGTGCCTACGACAACACTGCTGGAACCAGCATGGTGTTGACCGTCGCTGAAGCCATGGCCAACTACCAAACCCGCAACACCATGGTCTTCTGTCTGTGGTCCGGTGAAGAGGGTGGAAAGCGAGGGAGTGATTTCTGGACCGATGAATGGGTCAAAGAAGAGAACCCGAACGTTGAGGTCACCAATTACGTGAATCTTGACATGGCCGGCGTCAACTGGCCCGGTGGTGGCGGCGCTCCCTGCGGCAACAACCACGGGCCCGACGGTGGATGCGATCCTCAACCAGAAGTGGACCCTGATGGGTATCCAAAGGACGAGGAAGTATGGCCCATGCGGGTTTACATCGGCCCGAGCCTTGACCACGATGTGATGAATCAGCCCGAAATGGTGGGCCTGGCGATGTGGGTCGGGTCCGATGCCATCGGCGTCGAGCAGCAAATGTCTCCTCTTCTTGGGGAAGGTCATGCTCCAGAAACATGGAAGGTTGACGACTGGATGGCCAAGGACCGTCCTGAAATTATTGTGTACGAAGACACCACGGCCCGATCGGACCACGCCACCTTCCAGGACAATCTCGGAACCGTCACCATGGGCTTTGGTGGCTTGGTTGACGGATACTGGTGTTACCACCAAACATGCGATACTTTGGACGAAATGATTGACTGGATGGACACGACTGGAAAAGATTACGGGGATGAGCAGAGCGGCACGAGCAATTTGGTCGACGCCCTCGACACCATCACCTGGTGGGCCACATACTCCTTTTTCCACTTGGATGAAAACCCAATCCGGAACGCCTACTTGTGATCAGCGCACCAGCGCTGACACCGGTTCGGCGACGGAGTAAAGGAGGTTCATGGGCGACCAAACCCCGGTGAACATCGTCAGCACCAAAGCCGCGAACACAAGCAGAACACCAAAGAAAACCTGCTCGTTCCAATCTTTGACCTTCAATCCGTCAAGAGGTCCAAAAGGAAGCATGTTGAACAATCCGAGGATCAAGTTGGCGCTCAACCAGAAAACCCCTGCATCGATGAGCATGGCCTGCCAAACCAAGGCTCCGTCCACGACATAACTTGGTTCGAAGAGAGAGGAGACCGTGGCGATGTTGAAGGCTCCCGTCAGACCCAGAACAATTCCCCAAAGCGGAATGCCGATCAAAAACAGGGCGAAGTTTGTCAGAGGGCCTGCCACGGCGATGTGGCCGTTTTGTCGCCTTGTCACCAAACCTGCAACCATGACCGCCCCCGGAGCCATGAACAAGAACCCGAGGAATAAGGAAAGAAGAATTCCAAACTGCAAGCCTTTGGGGTCGGCTCGGAATTCGGCCCAGCAACCGTGTTTTTTCGCCACGAGTTTATGCCCAATTTCGTGAAACAAAAAAGCCGGCCCGATGGCGATGAACATCACCGGCATGGATAAGAAAAGCATCAACAGCCAGGATGAAACGCCCATTGAACTGAGGCCCGTCAATCCGCCCACCGCCATGAATCCAAGAGCGAGGGTGAACGCGCCCATGGCCAAACGAAGATGCTCTTTCTCGGTGTCGCTGAAATGCCAAAGCCGGCCTGTGTGGTGTTTGGGCTTCTCCCATGTTTCTTGGCCAAGGAATTGCATCAGCGCTCCCGTGAGCGGTGAAGACGATTCGTAGCGAGTTGACGGATTGGACGCATGGACGCGATGAATTCGAGGGGGGGTTCTTTCCGAACGAAAGGGGTCGTTTTTGAGCATGTCAGCTCTTGAGTCGCGCTTGCTCATGGACCAACCATGCACAGGACAACCTTGAATCCTCGTGTCCGAGGGTTCATGTGCAAGGAAACAATGGAGATTTGAGTCCACATGTCAATGCCCCGAAAAGCCATGCAAGAATTGGGGTTCCAAGCCTGCTGCCTGCGCTGCGATGCAAGCGATTCACCTGGCCTCTCTCGCTGCACCGCCTGTATCCAACATCACCGGAGCGTACGAGACACACTGGCCTCTGCCCTTCCCGATGACCCGCTGTACCAACTCGCCAAGGAGATCATGGCGATGGCTGCAGCCCCCCACCGTTACCACCATGACGAAACCCATGGCGATGTGTTGGCTGAACAGCAGCGATTGGCTGGGCGCTTGGTTGCTCCGGTCGCCCAACCAACCGGGGAAGACATCCTTTCGGCGTTCGAAAAACAGCGAAGCATGACAAAATCAAACGTCCTGCGTGATGTAGGCAACCAAAACCCCTGGATGGAGCAAGGCATTGAGGCTGAAGAGGCGAAAGCGCTGGCAGAAACAACGTGGTTGAACGAAGGGACGGTTGACCCATCCTACGGCGCCCGAACCGTGCCGAACAAGCCCATTCAAGCGGTTGACCGGAGTGCCCGGCTCGGCGAAGACACCGCGCTGACCGACCGGGTCCATGCTGCTGCGTCCATCACCGAAACGGATACGACCGCTGCAGAGATTTTTGAAACGCTGGCGTTCAACGAGCGACAAAGGGAGCGAAACAAACTAAAATCAGCCATGGACGACATCAAGGAATTGGTTGACGACGACCTTGAATTTTAGGTCAAAGAACGGTGTCGCTGAACGTGCGAAGATGCTTCGCCGTATCGAGACGATACGAGAATCGCTGCGTCCCCTTCCCTTTGGATTTCTTCCCTAAGAATTCAACATGACCCAGTTCCGCTAGGTTGGTGACATGAGTGCCCGCGCACGGGCACATGTCGATTTTCTCACCAATTTGAACAACCCGAAGTTGTTTCACGCTCTCGGGCAAGAGGTCCATGTTGGTACGCTCGGGGGGCATGATGGCGTTGATTTCTTCTCGGGTCATCACGGCCTCCGAGACCTCCAAGCCTTCGTCGATGCGTTGGTTCGCCGCATCAACCAACAACTGAAGCATCGGTTCTTCAAACGAGATGGGGTTGAAGTCAATGCGTGAGCGGTCGGCATGGATTTGGTTGCCAACCGTGCGAACCCCGTTGAACAACTCGTAAGCAAGGCCGCTGACAAGGTGCTGGGCCGTGTGCATTCGCATACGGGCGTATCTGGTCTCCCAATCAATGGTCCCCCTGACCTCATCCCCAACCTGAAGTTGATGGCCTGCTTTCAGGGTATGGTGGACCGTGTCACGCCCTCGGACTTCAACGACGTCAACCGGGCCATTCGGCCCGAGAAGTTCCCCCGTATCCCAATGCTGCCCACCGCCAAGTGGATAGAAGAGTGTACGGTCAAGAGCGACGTTGTCTCCATCAACTTCGGTCACGGTTGCATCAAATCGGCGGTAGTAGCCGTGCTCGAGGTCCTTGAGGTAGAGTTTGACCGTCATGCTTCGCACGACATCTCTGGGTGTCAAGAGGTTTCCTCACTCAGCCGGGACATGTCCAGGGACGAAATCCTCGAGGAGCCCGGCATGTTTTGCGTCCGAACCGTCAATCACGATGGCCGGTGTTTTCCAAGCCACGGCGAGGGCAACGGTGGAATCCCACAGGGCTCGAAGGAAGCCGACTTCTTCGTACTCCCATCCGCGTTCTTCGGCGTATTGTTTGACGATAGGGGCTGCCTTTGGGAGGTTGAAGTGAGAGAGGGCGGGAAGGAGATGGTGCTCGATTTGGTAGTCAAGACCGACGAAGAAGAACGAGCCGACCGGACCGAGCTTGATGCGTCGTCCTGTTTCGATTTGCAATCGCCAATTCTCGTCGTATTCCATAACGATGGGGCGCCCGGCGTGGCCAACGATGAAAATGGCCGTCAAATAGACGCCGACGCTGGCCCAAAGGAGCAGATAGAAGCCTACCGTAACCTGCCAGGTCAAACCGAGCAAGACAGGGAGGACGAGCCAGAGGAAAAAGTGGGCGACAAGAAGCGTGATGTCCAAGAGCCACAATTTGTTGAAGCGGTTTTTCTTCGCAACGAAGGGGGCCTTGAGAATGTGCTTGATGCCATCATAGCGCATCAAGTGGCCAACCAACGGTGTGATGATGGGCCAAAAGATGTAGGCTTGCATGTATTTTTGGAAAAAGCGGCGTAGGCGGCCGCTGGTGACGTATTCTTCCTGAGAAAACGTGAGCGGCCACGAATAGATATCTGGATCCTTATTGATAACGTTCGGATGAGCGTGATGTTTCATGTTGTGTTTTTCTCGCCAGTAATTCATTGACAAACCCGAAAAGAGCGGAAAAGCTAACGAGGCGAGCGTGAGGTTTCCAGCCTTGCTTTTGCAGGCGGAAGAATGAACCCCTTCATGGCCAATCATCGCGATGGTTGTGGTCAACAGACCGGTGAGTGGCAGAAGCGCGAGCCCCCACTTCAGTGGCAAGGCGATGTGAGCAGCGTAAAGTCCACCAACCATGGCGAACAGAACGATGATTTTCGCCCAAGATTTTGCCGTTGGTTTGTCCAAAAGGCCCTTATCTTGCAATTTTTTCCTCAAATCTGCCATCGGATGTGCTCCCATCTGCATCACCAACGCCGGGGCGTTCTTACCGGTGCTAATCGGTGGAGGCTAAGAAAGTGGTGTTCGCAACCACACTAGATTCCCTTGTTCACACAAGCCCGTCAGCGAACGAGCGAACACGCTGGACGGCCGCATCAAAGGAAATTTCATTCTCGTTTGCGGAAATCATGGCCTTGTAGGTTTCAAGGAATCCGTGTTCGGCTC
>JAURDW010000022.1 GCA_030827745.1 Candidatus Poseidonia sp. | reverse complement strand
AGACACCGGCAGATCAGTTGCGGTTCATTGTGTCCGAGTCGCTCTCAGCCAACCATCGATACACCAGTTCCGAGAAGAATTTTGAACAACTTGCCATCCTACGAGGTCACGCTCTTGACCATGTGGAAGCCCTTCGAGATGGCCTCGCCGCCATTCATTTGGATGGGGCAGAATACACACCCGACTTGGGAAATAAATCACACCACATCGTCTTGAATCCAAGGTTTCCCACCCTCCCCTCTCACGGACACCCCATATGGTCAAAGGAAGCGTTGCTTGCGTATCATGACCTCGAGGAGTACGACAAGGAGAATTGGATTGGAAAGGACCAAGATTCGGACACAAGGACCGTGACCAACACCAATGCATACTCCATTCTTTATTGCGATATGATGAATTTCCTGAGTTCTCTTGGATACAATATTCTCGTCGAAACGAGTACCAACGAAGCCGTTCGAAGTAAACCCCGGTTCAAATCCTTTGAATGGAACGAGAAGCGTTTTCTTGTCCCTTCAAAGATTGACCTTTACCTGTACAACGAAAATTGCCCCCTGGCAGGACAACCGATGCGTTTGGTCGTATCATCAAGATGGGATTCCAATCACAATTCGGGAGACATTACGTGGCTTACTGGAGCGGCGATGTTCAGCAACACGACCGACGAAGACCAAAACAAAGAGCGTTCGATGGATTACATCGAGCTTTACGGGGAGCAGTTTGAAATCTTTGAACGCCAACAAGGCTTGCTCAAAAACAGCAAATTCGACACGGAGTTCGTTGAATTGAATCCGCGAGGGCGCACGTTTGACGACATGGTCCTTCCCGAAGTAAAAGTTGACCTCCTAAACGACAACGTCTTCGCCGTTCTGAAAAACATCGAGAAATTGAAAGAACATCGCGTGGACACCAACCGTGGCATCATCCTTGCTGGGCCACCCGGCGTAGGAAAATCCATGACATTGGATGCGTTGATGTCAGCGTCACAGAGCACCGTGATCCTTGCAAAAACCAAGGCGATGCATGAGGAACTTGACTGGTTGTTCCGAATCGCTCGCAAATACGCTCCAACCGTACTGATTCTTGAGGACATGGACGCTTTGACCATCTCGGGACAGCGGGGCGAATACAAACACGGAGCGGGGCTGTCTGGGCTTTTGAATGCACTTGATGGAATTGAGAGCAACGACGGGGTCATCACCATCGCCACCACCAACCACCCAGAATTGCTGGATTGGGCACTTATTTGTCGTCCGGGCCGATTCGATGTTCGCCTCGATTACGAATATCCTCCTCGAGAGACATTGAAATCCATTCTTGATATCAAATTGAAACCCTTTTCCTGTCACGAGGACGTGAACACCGGTAAAGTTGCTGCCATGTTTCCAGAACGTGGCTTCACGGGGTCACACGTTCACGAAATCGTCAAACAGGCTCATTACATCATTGCAAACGCCTCGGAAGAGGAAAACTTGGTCATCGATCAGGAAGCTCTCTTCAAAGCGGTCAAACGAATCAAACACGACCACGAGAAAGGCCTCGCCGAGCGAAGAATGGACTTGACGCCAAAAGGGTCGTCTCGAGACCCAAATTTTGGATGAATCCTTGAAGACAGGTCACAAGAAAACACCGTCATGATGTTGAGATGCAGAAGGTGCAGTGCCCCTACAACAAGCGGATACTGCATGATTTGCCAATCCACTCGCGAAGACATTTGCAAGAGGTGCGGGCGACGCATCCATGACGGCATAAGGTCATCTGAGAGGTTTTTCTGCAGAGCGTGCTGCAACACGGATGCATCCACCGGCGAGGTCGGAAAGAAACGCTAACAATCACTCGACGACACGGATTTTGTTCGAGCATGTCGGGCAAGTGAAGCGGAACGGTGGCGTGCTGCCTCGTGGAACACCAAGTCGGGCATCGCAAGTTGGGCAGTTGACCTTGCTCTCCCCGTCCATACGGCATTCGTTGTACCCCAACTCAGGCGCCTCCTCTGGTTCATCCTCAACCTCATCTTCATCGTCCTGTTGGAAGAGTTTCTCTGCTTCATCCCCGTCCGAACGGCTTCGCAATCGGCGTACGGACACGAGAGCAATGAGCCAGCCGAGCCCCATAACGCTGAGCGTCAACGGCTGACTCACCGAAAGACCCAGGGGCAAAGCCAACCCGTTGGGTGGGAGCGCTGGACCTTCGACGGTCACGCTCAACGGAAGCGATTGGTCCGAGGTCGTCACGCCTGCCCCGGCGGCGGTGGAACGCACCACAACCTCGGCCGAGGCTGCACGAGCGGTGTTGGAGATCAGGGTCAGTTTGAATTCAACCGTGGAGCCAGAGGAGAGGGTGAAGGCGTTGGTGGAGGTTTGATCGGAAAGGCGCGTCCATTCAACGAGCAACACGCCCGTTTCTTCGCCGAGAATCTCGAGGGAACCCGTCACCTCAGCGTTGGCCAAATTGCGAACCTTGAGCACGGTGGAGGATGAACTGTCCACGCCGAGGGAGAGGCGGGTGTCTTCGAACACCAAGTCGACCAGCGTACCTCCCGGGAAATCCGCCTCGACGGTGTAGAGGGAAACCTGTTCGACTGCGATGTTGCTTCGGACGGCACTCACCGCTCGGAACACCAGCCCTCGTTGACCGGCAGAGGCGTCGTTTGGAACAACGCACGACCAACCAAGCGAAGGAGAGGAAAGACCGGGGGCGAGGGTCACGGTGGCGTCCAGACCGCAATCGGTCCCAACGGTGGTGATGCTGAACGTGTCTTCGCTGGCGCCCGTGTTGGTAACAACGACCGACCCAAAGACATTCTCGCCGGGTTTGGCAGATGCTTGTTCAACCAGGACCGTGAGGTTGGCATTGGCGACCACCGACTGTACGGTGATGTTGAGCGCATCGTTGCTGGATGCATCGTTGGCGGAGGCCACCGTGAAGACGTGATTTACCCCTCCGCTGGGAGCACCCTGCCCGACTTCACGCACCGTGATGGAAACCGTTTGGGTGGCCCCGGAACTCAGTTGGAAGGTGGTGGGTGCGATGGTGAAGTCGTACCATGACCCTTCAAGTTCAGCCACCCAGTCCACAACGTACACATCGGCTTGCGTCCCGATATTGGTCACATCGACCAGCAGTTCGGTGGTTTGTGTGGGTGTCGCAAGGAGGAGGTTGTTGACGGCGTTGGCCACGACATCGTTGCGTTCAACGATGACCAAATCAAACCCAAAGGAAGCAGAAACATCGTTGCCGTTGTACGCCAGCATCACGTCGTGAGATGCTGGAGAAACCCCCGGCGAAGCATCAACCGTGAGCACAACCTCAACCGATGCCGACGTGTTCAGCGTTATGGACGGGTGAGAAAGCGTGGCAGTCACGCCTGCGGGGAGACCCGAGAGCAAGGAAACGAGGCTGACGTTCGCTGTACCCGTGTTGGCGAGGGTGAGGTTCATCGTGGCCGTACCTCCTGGAGCGATGAGAAGGCGGTCTTCGCCCGGCCCAGCGAGCGAAAACGAAGGCACCTCAAGGAGGTCTACGTCAACCGTGGCGGTCTTGGTGACACCGCCGTACGTTGATGAGAAGCCTTGAGCAAAACTGCCCGCCTCGCCAATATTCCCTTTCGTGTTCACGGTCCAAAGGCCGATCTCTCCCGGGGCAACGGTGACGCCCGAAGCGCTGACAAGCACGGTTTGCAGGCCTGACACGGGCTCGGGGTCCAGGTAGAACGTGGCCTCATCGCTGCCATCGTTGTGAACACGGACCTCGTACGTCGCCCCGTCCATCGGTTCGAAGCGAAGCGGTGCAGCAGGCCCGGAGAGTGAGAAATTGACCCGCTCGTCAACGTTAATCGCAAAGACAAGCTGTTCCAAAACTTCGGTGGCGTCGTTGACCGCAACATGGGCGGTGAGCGTGATTTCGCACGTATCCGAACGCATGGCTTCGGAAGCAACGTCGACCTGCAAGGCGACCGTAGTCACGCCTTCCGGGAGCAAATCAAGGGTCTGCGCGTCGTGCATCGCCACCGAACACGGGTCGGTGCTGGGGGTTTCCACCGCCCAGTCAAGGTCAAGAGGTGTGTTCCCTGTGTTGGTGACCTGCACCGAAGTGACGGTGCTTTGCCCGGGCAAGAAATCGGCGGCTTGGTCGAGGAAGGCAAGGGCGGCATCGGCTTCCGCAAGGACTTCAACAACCAACAGGGTTGACGTCGTGATGTTCCCGTTGGTGGACCCGACGGTGAGTCGGTACCCGTAAAAATCAGGAGCAGCATCAGCAGGCACCGTCAGCGAAAGCGTTGCGCTTTGGGAGGCCCCCGCAGCGAGCATCGTCACTTCGTCCTCGGCCCATTGCAAATACCAGCCGGACGGCACCGAACCACCCAAGCCAAAGGCAGCGGTTCCTCCCGTTTCCCAAGGGTAGTAGGACATACCGGCGGTTTGGTTGAACACGGTGTCGTCGGCCGCTTCCTCCAGCGCCCGTTTGGTGGTAGCGTTGAGGTTCACGGATGCGGCGTTCCCTGCACAGGTCTCACCGGTCAACGTGGCGTGAAGAACACAACTTGCCAGGTAGGACCCCGCCAGCGAGGGATGGCTACCGTCGGAGGCGTAGAGGTCGTGAAAGAGGTTTCCCGAGGTTGTTGGGTCGTCACCGTTGGCCACGACGGCATCGTGGACGGTTTTGTAGGCCAGTCCAACGGGCGCCATCCAAACAGCATGTCCTGCCGCAGAGATGTTCTCGGCGTATCGCGTGTAACCTTCTGCGAGACGGGCTTGCATCGTGCTGAAATTGTTGTTGAAGGCGTTTGAACTGTCCCCATCTCGATAGCCCCACGTCATGAACAAGACCGTTTCCGCTCCCTCGTCGCTGATGGCACCCGCAAGGTCGACGGAGGCGTTCCGGCTCTCCAGCCACATCGATTCCGTCGTTGGAAACGAAGGCACCTGGCTTTGATCTTGAAGCACGGCGTAATCCCACGAAGAGCCCCGCAGCGTCGTGTTCCATTGATGGGAGGACGTGTTGAGGTTTTGCCAGTGTTGCGGCAAGCGCATTCCTCCTCCAGTCAACGAGGAGACGGTGCTGTTGTAGCCGGCCGAGTCAACGACGGATTCAACCATGCCGGCGAGACCGTTTGAGGCCGTGTAACTGTTGCCGTACATCAGCACGCTCACCGATGGCGTGGTGGCGTTGGACCCGTTGCCGTTGCTCGACCCGTTGGTTTGATTGGCCCACCAACCCGACAGGTCAGGTTCAACCTCAACATCGAGGAGGAAGGTGTCCGTTACGGTACCGAGGTTGGTTGCCGTGTACGTGAGGTTGACGCTTGAACCGGCAGCCAAGTTGACCCGCGCAGAGCCATCGGCTTCAAGGGAGGGGTGGTATGCAGGGGCAACCGAAACGTACACTTCGTGGGTGGCGTTTTCGTTGGTTGATGTGTCGGTGGCCGTCAAGGTGAAGGAACCGCTGTCCGCCACCGTAGCGCCCTCGAGCAGGCGAACGACGACGGTGGTGTTCTTTGACCAGGTGGGGAAGACGTTGGTCACGACATCGTCAACGGGAGCGATGTCCCAAACACTGCTGAGGCCACCATCATCCAGCGTCAGGTTGTACGAGGTGATGCTGGACCCGTTGTTTTCCACGGTCAAAGTGATGTTGGTGCTTTGCCCCGGTTCAAGGACGACGTGTTGAGCATCGCTTGAGAGCAAAACGGTGGACGATGCCCCCACCGTCATGGCCATCGGGGCGAGACCCATCAACAGCAGAACCGCAACGCATGAAACCGCACGAGCCCGTTGGCTGGCCATGGGTGAACCAAGACGATGCTCTTCAAGAGATTTCGGGCCGTGCCCGGCTTGAATGCTCTCGCTTTCTCCGAGAAGACAGGAGGCAAGGGGTGGGCCAAGTTGGCGCTTCCTTGAATGAAAACGCGACCCAAGCCAACCCAGCGAATGCTTCATGTTCTCCACCGCAGCCCCCCAAACATGACCACTTGGGTTCCCACCGCATACCGAACGCACACGCTGGGCGAACTCCAATCCAACGGAGCCGACCTTCTCGACGAGGAAGTCACCGTCATCGGCTTCATGGAGGCAAACCGAGGAAAAGGGGCGATCTGCTTTGTTGACCTGCGGGACGGCACCGGCCACGCTCAGATCTTTCTCAAAGCCGACAACATCGGCGAAGAAGCGCTCGACACCGTGCAGCGGATGACGCGAGAATCCACGCTTCAATTCACAGGAACCGTGGCCCTCAAGCGACCACCGAAGGTCAAAGATGGCGAGACGCCCCCCCCGCCCGCTTACGAGGTGTTGGCCACCTCGGTGAACGTCATTGCTCGAGCCGAAGCCCCGTTGCCGCTTGGCGTGACCGATTCGGTCAAGGTTGAACTGGACACCCGCCTTGACAACCGTTTCCTCGACTTGCGCCGCTCGCACGTCAACGCGATGTTCAGGCTGCGAGGGAAAGTGCTGCAGTTCGGCCGAGAACACCTCATTTCGGAAGGCTTCATCGAAACCCACACGCCAAAAATCGTGGCCACCGCCACCGAAGGCGGCGCCGATTTGTTTCCGATGCAGTACTTTGACCGGCCTGCCTTCCTGAATCAATCTCCGCAGCTGTTCAAGCAGTTGTGCATGAGCGGTGGCCTGGAACGGGTCTTTGAAATCGGGCCGGCTTTCCGGGCCGAGAAGAGCGACACCTACCGTCATCTGGCGGAGTTCATCTCCTTTGACATCGAGTGTTCATGGGCCAACGATGACGACGTGATGGGCGTCCTCGAACGCATGCTCCACCACATCTGGAAGTCGGTCGCAGAAGAGGAAGAGTCCCAGCAACTCATCGCCACCATCAACACCTTCAGGGCCGAACAAGGCGAGGAGTTGGTCGAAGTTATCGTGCCGGAACTGCCCTTCCCACGCGTGGAATACGACGACGCCATTCGCATCATCAAGGAAAAAGGCGGGACCATCGAGTGGGGCGACGACATCGATGCGGAGAACTCTGACCTTCTTGCTGAGGACCTTCCTCAGTTCTATTTCCTTCCCCGCTGGCCCATGTCCCTCAAACCCTTTTACATCCACCAAATCGAGGGCGAGATTGGGAGCACAGGAGCACAACTCTCCCGGGGTTTTGACCTCAACTTTGGCCGGGATGAAATGACCTCCGGTGGTCAACGTGAGCACCGCATTGACGTGCTCGTGGAAAACCTGCGAAGCATGGACCTTAACCCCGAAGAATTCGAATTTTACGTGGCTGGATTCCGCCACGGTGTTCCGCCCCACGCCGGATGGGGACTCGGGGTTGAACGGATTTTGATGAAACTCACAGGTGCCAAAAACGTTCGAGAAACGGTGCTCTTCCCCCGTGACCTCCGCCGATTTTGTCCCTGAACACCCTCGTTGCACAAGCGTCATAGGATGCCCCCTCGTGTTGAGGGCATGGGCGTTGACCGGGTGCAATGGGGCGCAGAGGCGTGGCAAATCGCCGACCTTTACATGCCCGATGACCCCTCACCGTTCCAAAAAGACGAGGGCATTCCCTGCGTGATGCTCATCCACGGCGGGTTTTGGAAGGAAAAGTACACCCTCGACCTCATGCAACCCATCGCCGAAGACCTCGCTGAGGCAGGGGTGGCCGCATGGAACATTGAATTCAAGCGGTGGAGTGAACGGGAAGAAGGTGTCTGGATGGACACCCTTTCGGACGTGCTGCGAGCATGGGGGCACCTGGCTTTGTTGCCCGGCATTGATGTGACCCGTTCCATGGTGATGGGCCATTCTGCAGGCGGCCAACTGGCCTTGTTGATGAGTTCCAAGGCCGAACGGCGACCGTGGTTAACCATCGCTCAAGCCCCGCTGAGCGATCTCGTTGGTGCTGACCATGCCCGTCTTTCAGACGAGGGCGATGCCGTCCGACGTTGGATCGGCTGTGCTCCAGAAGACAACGAGACCCTTTGGCGCCAACTCAACCCGGTGGACCACCCCCCGCAAACGGGGGTACTGTTGTTCCACGGCGAACACGATGTCGACGTTCCTTTGGCCCACTCCGAAGCCTACGCCAGAGTCATGAAAGCCAAGGGTGCTGACGTGCAAAAAGTCTGGCTGCCCGGAGACCATTACGACATCATTGACGTCGCTTCAGACGACTGGTTGGTGCAGCTCAACGCCTTGCTCGATTGGCTCTAAGGCCAAGGGCTATGACCTACGAACCCATCGCCGAAGCATGGACCTGCTCGGTGACGCCTTTCCCTACAGCCCAACCGCCATGAAGGGGAAGCACGCCTTTGTTTGCGGTGCGAGCAAAGGCATCGGCGAAGCCACTGCAAAGATGCTCGCGAAGGCCGGCGCCAACGTGACGGTTTGTGCTCGAAACGGAGCCGCCTTGACCGAACTCTGTGCCACGCTTGCAGGCCTCGGCGACGGCAGGCATCAAGCGCTGATGCTCGACTTGGAAGACACCGAGAGCATCGAAGCAGCCTTTTCCTCCGCCACCGCCACCCTCGGCCCGGTTCACGTGCTCATCAACAACGCAGGCGGCCCCCCCGGCGGCCCGCTCTTGGCCAACGACGTCAACGATTTCGAGTCGCCCTTCAAACGCCACCTGCATGCCGCTCATACGCTGGTCCAACTCGCTGCGCCGGCCATGGAGGCGGAAGGCTTTGGGAGAATCGTCCAAATCATTTCCACATCGGTCAAAGAACCCATCCCCAACATCGGCTTGTCCAACACCTTGCGAGGTGCGATGGCCTCTTGGGCAAAATCACTCTCCAACGAATTGCCTCCCTGCGTGACCATCAACAACGTTTTGCCGGGCTTTACGGACACCGAACGCCTCGGCAACCTTTCCGCATCCATTCAGGAGCGCACGGGCAAGTCCGCCGCAGATGTGCGGGAGGGTTGGTTGAACCAGGTCCCGATTCGCCGCCTCATCGACCCGTTGGAAACCGCCAGCGCCATCACCTTCCTCTGTTTGCCCGCTTCAGGGGGCATCCGTGGCGTGAGCCTTGCTGTTGACGGCGGTCGGCTTCGTTCCATTTGAGGTGAGGTTGTGGACAGCGAAGTTTCACCCGAACGCGCCCGTCAAATCCTCGAGGTGCTGACATCAGGTGGCTCCATGGACCACATCAACACCTCGCTTGCACTCCGGTTGATGCCGCTCGCCGAAGAGGTTGGTGCAACGGGCCTCGTTGAACGCTTGCTCGACCACGCCACGACGGTGGCAACCAACGACGAGGAGCGCGGCTGGGCCCGGTTTGAAGGGCTCAAGCGTATGGAGGCCAAAGTGGAGAGTTTCCTCGCCCTCGCCGAAGAATGCGAAGGTTTGGAAGACAGCCAACTGCTCACGGCCGCCGTTCAGCACTACGTCGCGCTGGTCCACCTCTCCGAAGGGCGACTCGAAGAAGCCCGAGCCACCGCTCAACGCGCCCTCCGCCTTCGTTCGTCGGTCAACGACCACAAGGGGATGGCGTACGGGATGGCCTTGTTGATGAGCATTGCCAAACGGCAACACGACGAAGACACCGCCATCGCCATCGGCACCGAACGGCTCGAACTGCTCGCCAAACTCAACGACGAAGAGGGTCAAATGGAAGCCCTCGCTGATTTGGCCCACTGCCAAGCGACCATCGGAGAGTTTGGAGCCGCTCAGGACCTTTTCAACCGGTCCTTGGAGCGGGCTCAAGACCTTGCAAGCCTTTCCGGCCAATTGGTCGCACGATGGGGTTTAGCCGACATCGCTGAGATTCAGCAAGACTACGAGACCGCGATGTTGATGTTGTCCGATTCGCTGCACGAATTTCTCGCCGTTGACATTCCCGCACCCGCACCCCTACGCCAGCGGATTCAGGATCTAACAGAACTGCAAAATGCACCTGCCGACGAAGGTTCAGCCTGAAGGGCCATACCCATTATGAGCCATGGCCGTGTGGCGTAAATCGGTGCGTGGACATGGAGCATGACATCTTCTTCTCCATTTCCCAAACCCCCGATGAGAACGGGGTCATCCCCGACGAGCCCACGATGCTTCGCAACTACTTCCAGCAGTTAAGGCATGCCGACGAACTCGGTTTCCAAACAGGCTGGATTGCTCAAGCCCACCTTTCAACGGAGACCCAAAAAAGCAACAGCCGCCCTGTCGTCCCCCATTGGAAGGGTGAAGTGGGCCTTTGCACCGATTTTCCACAACTCGCGCTGGAGTCCTTCCGCCTCACCAGCCGTATTGAAATCGGCAGTGCGGTGGTCTCCATCCTGGCGTCCGGCGGCCCCATCGCACAAGCGGAACGCATCGCCAACCTCCTCAGCCTGCACGGATTGGAACTTGAGGAGCAACGCCGCCTTCATGTTGGGTTCTCTGCCGGCCGATTTGAGTTCATGGCCCGCCCTTACGGCGTTGTGCCAAGGAACGCCGTTGAAGAAGCGGCGTGGCCGGCCCTTCGTGGCCAAATTTTCATGGAAGCCGCCGAGATTTTCCTCCGCTTGTTGCGGGGCGATGTCATCAATTCGGAGATGATTCGGCCCACCTTGCTCACACGGGAGAATTTCAGAAACGACGAGGATTGGAAAGCCGTGCAAGATGCAGCGGTGGAGTTTGAGGCATTGGAACAGCCTCCTGAAGAGATACCGATTCCGTCTCGATACGTGTTTGAGGACCTCAAAATCGTCCCGAGCAATTTCCGGAGGGAATTGCTTGGCTTGGTCGCCGGGACCCACGACCCGAAAGCGCAAACCTTTGTGAACAGCATCTTGCCGGTGAAGGTCTTCAACCTCTCCATCACCTCTCCCGAGGTCATCGATGCGACCCACGAGCGGATGGCCGAGGTGTACCACCCCGATGGAGGCGCTTGGAAGCGGGGCGATATGCCACGGACGAGTTTTGTTTTCCTCAACGATGAGGCTGGCCTCACGCCCGAAGAGCGGTCCGATGCGGCCAAAGAGGAAGCCCAACGCGCCCTCAGCGCCTACTGGAGCGCCCTCGAAGGCACCATTGACCCCGACAAGGTCACCCGAGCCGCTGACAACGCCCTTATCGGCAACGTTGAGGAGGTGGCCGCCCAGATGGTGGAAAGGTTCCACCCCGAGGACCGCGTCATGGCGTGGTTTGATTTCTTCAACCACGATTCAGAGCGCGTGTGCCGCAACATGACGGCCTACATGCAACGGGTCGTCCCCCTCGTTGAGACCCTCTTGGGGAGGGCTTGAGGTGGGCATCCATCACGACACCTACTCTGCTGTTCAACCTGGAAAACCCGGGTCCGCCATGTTCCCGTCCTCACCCCTTGGGGAGCAGGTTGAGGGCATCCCCACCGGCCGAGAGGTGGCTTGGGAACCGCTGGTGGACTACCGACGAAACGGTGTTTCGGAGACCACCATTCACGGAGCCGTAGCCTGGGCACACGGCGATGAAGTGATTCATTCCTTCGGGGGCAACGTGCTGTGTTATGGGCGCTCGATGATGAAACCCTTCATGCTCAAGGCCTTCACCGAAGAACTGGCCGACTGTTCATGGGAACAGAAAGCCATCGCTGTCGCCTCCCACAACGGCGATACCGAACACGTGGCTGCTGCTCAGTCGCTGTTGAACGAATCGGAGTGGCCGTTGATGCTGACGCCGTTGGACGTCCCGCTCATCCAATTTGGACGACAAGTTCGCCGACCCCGTCGCTGGTTTCACACCTGTTCAGGTGAACACGCTGCGATTCTTCGAGGCTGCCGCATGAAAGGGTGGAACCGAGCCGGTTACACCTTGCCCACCCATGAGGTCTTTACCGCCTACATGGACCAACTTCGCACCTACCTCGGTGAGGATTGGAAACCCTTGCGCATCGCCAAAGACGGCTGTGGCCTGCCCACCGTGTCAAACACCGTTTCGGAACTGGCACAAATCTACGCTGGATTGGTTCGGGACAAAGACGACGATTGGATTTGGGAAGCGATGGTTCGCCATCCCGACCTTGTGGGCGGTTTCAACCGACTCGACTCCACGGTTCTGAAGGCCGGTGAGGGGCGGGTCATCGCCAAAGAAGGCGCCGACGGGTTGTTGGGCATGGCCATTGAGCATCCAGATTATCCCAAAGGCTTGGGCATCGTGGTCAAAATCGCTCATGGTTGGAACTCGCAAGCCACGTGGTATGTCGCCCGAGCTTTGCTCGGGGTGTTGGGCATCAACTTGCGAAACCCCTACCCACTCCACCGCCAGAAAGCCTTCATCGTGCCAGGAATTGTCCCCGAAGCCTACCTTGACGTCTTGGAAACCGTGCCCACGTGGGACGAGTGGGACCCTGACCGAGACCGGTGGCATTTTGACCCAGAGGTGAACTGATGGAGCCCGTTTTGAACTACATCAACGGGAACTTTGTCCGGGCAGCATCCGGTTTCACTTTGGACACCGTCAATCCGGCCACCAACACCGTGATCACCCAAGTGGCCCGTTCCGACGCCACCGATGTTGCTACGGCGACACAGGCGGCTCGCCAGGCAGCCACGGCATGGGGTGCCACGACGATGGAAGAGCGCATTGTGTGGTTGGAACGCATCGCTGATGCCTTGGAAAGCGAAGCAGAGACCATTGCGCAGCTTGAAAGTCTGGATACAGGTAAGCCGATTTCGCTGGCTCGTCGTGTGGACGCTGCACGCTCGGTTGACAATTTCCGGTTTTTTGCCTCCCACGCCAAAGGCCATCAAGACCCCATGTTTTCCGACCATGGAGCCGTCAATCATGTCCATCGTTCACCGGTGGGCGTCGTGGGCCTTATTACGCCATGGAACCTTCCCCTCTACCTCCTTTCGTGGAAGGTAGCCCCCGCCTTGTTGATGGGCAACACCATCGTCGCGAAACCTTCTGAATTGACCCCCTTGACGGCGAACTTCCTTGCGAAAACCCTCCACAAGGTAGGTCTTCCTCCCGGTGTGTTCAACCTTGTTCATGGCTACGGACCGGAAGTGGGGCAGGCCATTGTTGAGCACCCTGATGTCCGTGGGATTTCGTTCACTGGGGGGACGGCGACAGGAAAACTTGTGGCGGCGACCGCCGCACCGATGTTCAAGAAACTCTCGCTTGAGTTGGGCGGCAAAAACGCCACCGTTGTGCTTGACGATGCACCGTTGGACGAAATCATGGAGGGGTTGGTGCGAGCCTCGTTCACCAATTCGGGGCAGGTCTGCTTGTGCGGCTCCCGAATCTTGGTGGATGCATCGATTTACGACAGCTTCGTAGCAAAGTTCGTTGCTGCGGTTGAGGACCTTCGCATAGGAGACCCATTGGACGAAGCCACCCAAATGGGTTCGGTGATTTCCCAAGACCACAAAACCAAGGTGGAATCCTACATCCAACTCGGGATAGCGGAAGGTGGAACGGTCCTCACCGGGGGCTTGAGTGAGGAGGCACCTGTCACGGGCGTGCCTGCCGAGGGTGCCTACCTTCGCCCCACGGTTCTCGCGGAACTTTCGGCTTCAAGCCGGACAGCAACCGAGGAAATCTTTGGTCCGGTCGTGACCTTGCACGCCTTCTCAAACGAGGATGAAGCCGTTGAAATGGCGAACCTCACGGCCTACGGTTTGGCCGGTTCGGTTTGGACCGCTGACACCGAGCGAGGGCACGCCTTTGCCAAACGCATGGAGACCGGGATCGTTTGGGTCAACACCTGGTTGAATCGAGACTTGCGAACCCCGTTTGGCGGCGTCAAGCAGTCCGGTGTCGGCCGAGAAGGTGGAGACTGGTCCATGGCCTTCTTTTCCGAGATGACCAATGTTTGCATCCAACTCCCCTAAGTACACATCTTCAAAGGTCACCGATGCTTGTCGTCACCATGGACGAAGAAACCCTTCCGTTGTTCGTCCTTCCCATGGTCTTGTTCCCGGGAGAAACTCAAGAACTTCGCGTCTTTGAACCTCGATACCGACAGATGCTCGACACCTGCATCCTCGACGAACGGCCCTTCGGGCTTGTTCTCAACGACCCGTTTGAACCCACCAACGGGTGGGACGGGCCCCGCCGCCATGGCTGTGAAGCGGTGATTGTGCGGCATGAAACCCGCGGCATGAATCACTTCATCACCATCGAAGGCGGGCGACGGTTCTTCGTCGAAGAGGTCGTTGAGCCTGCCCTGCCTCCGTTGCACGACCCGACGCTTGCCGATTTGATTGAGGACGGCATCGCACCCGATGTCCACACCCTGCTTGAACGGGTACCTGAAGACGGGCCCCATCAGAAACTCTACATTTCGGCCAAGGTGCGCTACCTCCCCGAAGAAGGCACCCTCACCGAGGCCGACCAAACCACCCTCGAAGGCTACGCCTCCACCCTGATTCGACGGGCTGGAATGAACATGGACGTCGACAGCGACATGCTGGACCATTTGGTCGAGCGGTTGTGCGATGAACAGATCAGCGAGTCCCGAAATTCGGTCTACAACATCGCCGCCCTCTGTCTGAACAACCTCGAAGGACGCCAACAACTGCTCGCCTGCTCCACCGCCGAAGAGGCGATGAACGAGTTGCAGATGCAGTTGACCGACCACGGTGGCGAGGCCGAGTAAGTTGGGCGAGGCTTTGAAAACTCCACGGTCGGTGGCAAGGTCATGTCCGTTTACGGCGCTGCACGGAAGGTCACCACCCACACCTTGCAAGAGATGAAGCGTGCTGGCGAGAAAATCACCATGCTCACGGCGTACGATTACTCGTTGGCCAAACTGGTGGACCAGGCTGGCGTGGACGTCATCTTAGTCGGCGATTCTGCCTCCAACGTGATGGCGGGACAAGCGACCACCGTTCCGATGACGTTGGACCACATGATTTACCACGCTCAATGCGTTGAACGCGCCGTTGACCGGGCCCTTTTGGTGGTCGACATGCCCTTTGGCACCTACCAGGGCAATTCCCGGCAAGCCTTGGACTCAGCTATTCGCATCATGAAGGAGTCAAGCGGGCATGCCGTCAAATTGGAAGGCGGTGCCGAAATCGTTGAATCCATCCAGCGCATTCTCACCGCAGGCATCCCGGTCATGGGTCATTTGGGATTAACGCCGCAGTCCATTTACAAGTTTGGAACGTATTCAGTGCGCGCCAAAGAAGAGGAGGAAGCCGAGAAACTCATCGCCGACGCCAAGGTGCTGGAAGACGCTGGATGCTTCGCCATCGTGCTCGAGAAAATTCCACGCGCCCTCGCGCAACGGGTCTCGCAGGCGATCAGCATTCCAACCATCGGCATCGGTGCTGGTCCGGACGTTGACGGTCAAGTGTTGGTCTTGCACGATGTTTTGGGTATTACGATGGATTTCTCACCTCGCTTTTTGCGCCGCTATCTCAACCTCTCCGAGGCCATCGATGGCGCCTTGAAGCAATACTGCGAGGATGTCCGGTCCGGGGAGTTTCCAAACGACGAGGAATCGTACGCCTCATGATCAACCCGCGAGGTTGAACGCCAAAACCGACCCAGCCAGCGCACCGACATTGACCCCGAGGGTGTGCCAGAGCGCTGAGCGGAAAGGGGGAAGATGGAAGCGCCACCACGAAGTGCTGATCCAAATCCAAACCACGATAGCAACATACCCACCGCAAATCAAGGCCCCGTATCCGGTCATCCAAACAAGGAGGAAGAACGTGCTCAAGACCGACGCTCCGGCAAGGTACTCCTTCCAGCGAGACGGCTCGTGGTCGGTGAGCCACCGATGGAAAAAGGGCGACAGGAGCAGCAGGGCGAGCAAGGCGGCTTGAACCGGATTGGGCACATCGTAGGTTAACCGAGGTTGGACGGCGATTTGCCAGCCCGCTCCAACGGCTACGCCAAAGAAGGTTGGAAAGCCAACGTTGACCCACGTTTCTTTCCACGTCGCCGACGAAGGCAGGCGGGGAGAGGCAAGGGGAAGACCGACGGCGTTGGTGTCGTCCTCCATACCCCTGCGAGACCAGCACCCCGTTTAGGGCTTGGTGTTTGGAGCGACCACCGAGTCAATCCGATGATGAATTAAACCTCGGTGACCTCGGTTCACCATGGCCAAAGGGAAGATTGTAGCGGGATGCCTTGCACCTCACCCACCCCATTTGGTCTACGCTGAAAATCCACCTCAAAACGAACCGGTTGCCGAAGGTGGATGGGAACAACTTCGTTGGGGGTACGAGCGGTTACGGGCCTCGCTTGCCCATCTTGAATACGACGCCATCGTGCTGCTATCACCTCACTGGCAAACCTATGTGGGGACGCATTTCCTCGGCCTCGACCACTTCAAAGGTCTCTCTGTGGACCCCATTTTCCCGAACCTGTTTCGCTACCACTACGATATGAACGTGGACGTTGGACTTGCCACAGCCATCCATGATGAGGCCGAAGCGGCAGGCTTGCCGGTTAAAATGATGGAAAACCCAGACTTCCGGGTTGATTACGGCACCATCACCACCGGGCATTTGTTCAACCCCGACTGGGACAAGCCCCTCGTGGTGATTTCCAGCAACCGATCGACGGCGTACTACTCCGTTGAAGTGATGCAAGAGATCATGATCGAACTCGGGAAAGCGACGCGAAAAGCGATTGAAGCCAGTGGAAAGCGCGTGGTTGTGTTGGCCAGCAATTCGCTGTCCCACCGTCACTTCACGACCGAATCGGATGTTCCTGAAGACATGAGCAAGGAACACATCACCAGTCACGCCATGCATCTTTGGGACATGCGCATGATCGAATACATGCGGAGCGGGCAAGCCCAGCGAATTCTGGACGAAATGCCGGAATTCACCGAACAAGCCATCGCCGAAAGCGACGGGGGTGGGTTGTCGTGGCTGTTGTCAACGCTTGACGTTCCCAAATACCCTGCTATCCTCCACGGCTACGGCACCATCATCGGTACGGGGAACGCCGTGGTTGAATGGCCCTGCCACGCCCACGAGGTGAGCGAAGCATGAGTGGCGGAGAAGTCGTGGCCTCCTTTGTGGTGCCCGTTCACCCCCACACGGTTCTCACACCGGACCGCAATGCAGGGTGGCGTCGGCTACGCGACGCTTTTGATGAGGCCGCCCAAACCATTCGGGAGCTTGAAGCCGACCTGATCATCATTTATTCCACCACGTGGCCCTCCATCATCGGCCACCAAATTCAAGCCGACCCCAACCCCGAATGGGTGATGGTGGATCACGACTTCCACGACCTCGGTTCCATTCCATATTCCTTCAACATCGATGCCGAATTTGCACATGCTTGGGACGAAGCCAACCAAAAGAGGGGCCTGCAAAGCCGTTGCGTGAACTACAAGGGCTTCCCCATCGATGTCGGCTCGGTCGTTGCGCTGACGCTACTCAACCCTGACAACCGAATCCCTGCTGTCATCGTCTCCTCCAACATGTACGCCAACCGAAGCGAAACCACGGTCCTCGCGAAATCCTGCCTTGACGTCGTTGAAGCCCAAGGTCGGCGCGCCGTAGCCGTCACAGCGATGTCGCTGTCGAACCGTATGTTCACGGATTTCATCGCCCCAGAGGACGACAAAATTCACTCGCTCAAAGACGATGAATGGAACCAAAAAATTCTGGAATTCCTTGGCCAAGGCCGGCTGGAGGATGTTGGTCAACTTTCACGGACGATTCACCAACAAATCAGGGTGCAGAAAGTGGTGGCTTTCAAGCCCATGTGGTGGCTCTCGGCGATGAACGGAAATCGAAACGATTTGACCGGTCGCATCATGGCGTACGAAGCGATTCACGGAGCAGGATGCGCCGTGGTGCACATCGACCCCGCATCCAGCGGAGTGGGTGACAAGGAATACGACGAGGACGATGTTGAATATTATCACGGGGAACGCGATGTCCTTGATACCGTTGACGATAACGCTGATGAAACCGAGGCGACAACGCCCCTCCTTGAAGTTGAGACCAACGCTGCTGAGTCAGGACCCACCTTGTGGGAACCGACCGATGCTGAGGGGTCGGTGAACACGGCGGCTGCGCCCAAGCCAGTGGGAGCCTACCCCCATGCACGGCGTGTCGGGAACATGCTGTTTCTCTCCGGCGTCGGCCCTCGGCAGCCAGGAACCAACGCCATCCCCGGCGGACCCATACACGACGGGGACGGGGAACCTTTGCCGTACGACATCAAAGCGCAGACCCATGCTGTTGTGAACAACGTCAAGCGAATTGTGGAAGAAGCCGGCGCAACCATGGAGAACGTGGTGGATGTGACAACCTTCCTCGTTGACATGAAACGGGATTTCCAGGGGTACAACGAAGTTTGGGCAGAGACACTTGGGAAGGTGGGCCCCACGCGAACCACCTTGGCCATCGATGCTTTGCCCACGCCCATTGCAGTGGAAATGAAGGTCATCGTTCACATGCCCGAGTAAGTTCCGGAATTCGGAGCATTCACGACACTCTGGGGCAAACGGCTAATATGATACGGAGGTTTGCCACCATTATCAATCCGTCTTCTTACCGGAATCGGGGGGTGAACACATGCCTGTTGAAAGCATCATCAAGAGCGTTGCAAAGGGGGACCTCAAAGGGGCGGGAGCCGAGTTGAAAACCACCTTTGCACGGACCATTGGCCTGGCAGGTGTGATCATCATTTCCCTCTCTGCCATGTTGCCCGGTATCTTTGTCACACCCACCTTTGCCGCTGAAATCATGGGACCGGGTATTTGGTTGGCGTTCCTCTTGGCCGCCTCCGTGGTGCTCCCAGGGGCGGTATCCAAAGCGGAATTGTCCTCGGGGATGCCCACCAGCGGAGGGTCTTACGTTTTCTTGGAAAGAACATACGGGCCCCTGATTGGAACCGTGAGCGGGCTCGGTCTTTGGTCGTCGTTCTTGCTCAAATCCGCCTTCGCACTGATTGGCTTTTCCGCATACTTTGCCGTGGTCACCACGTACTTTGACATCGAGTTGAGCATGTACACCATCTCGTTATCGGCCCTCGTCCTCATCACGCTTGTGAACATCCTCGGCGTTTCGAAAGTAAAGGCCGTGCAGACACCGATTGTGGCGGTCACCGTCATTTTGCTCATCCTAATGTGCATCATGGCCCTGTTCTCGGCCGACTTTGACGCATCTGTCCCCCTTGATGGTGCCTTCTCCACCGATATGTGGACACTTGCGGAGACCGCTGCCTTCGTCTTCGTGGCGTACGCTGGGGTCACCAAGGTGGCCGCTATCGGCGACGAGGTCAAAGACCCGGAACGGAACCTTCCTGCTGGAATCTTGTTGTCGCTCGCTATTGCCACTGCCATCTATTCGGCCATTTCCTTCATGATGATGGCCGTGCTTCCCGGCGAGTGGTGGATGAAAGATGGGAAAGCCATCGAAAATCCAATTTCGGTGTTTGCCGAACACCTCGCCGGCTCCGAGTTTGGGGTGCTTGTTGCCATCATCTCAGTTCTGACGATGATCTCCATGGCCCTCGCAGGCATCCTCGCCTCTTCGCGATTTCTCTTCGCCATGTCCCGAGACAACTTGCTGCCTCAGCCCTTGGAAGAGGTCAACGCTCGATTTGAAACCCCCCACCTCCCGATTCTTTTGACGGGTTTGGCCATGGGTCTTGCCATCGTTTTTGTCCCCTTGAAAGATGTTGTAAAACTGGCATCGGGGTTCAAAATTATGATCTTCATGCTCATCAATTCCTGCGTCATCGTCCTCCGTCAGACAAGCCATGTCCATGATTGGAAACCGGCGTACAAAGGCCCTCTCTACCCTTACCTCAACATTTGGGGCATCGTGGCCGGGGCGTTCTTGATTTCCCTCATGGGCTCAAAAGCCTATATTGGGGGGGCCGTAGCGGTCGTGGCTGGAATCGCCACCTATGCTCTCTACGGCAGAAAGCACTACGTCGTCCATCAAGATACCCCGTTCCAAACCTTCCGCCAACAATTTGGCGTGACCAACACCACGGAACATGACCGACGGGTCGCCGCCTTCCACGCCGCCGACTTCGGCAACAAAAACCACCTCACGTTGCGAGAGTTTCAAAACGCCCTCAAGGCACTCGGTTTTTCCTTCACCAAAGACGAAACGAGAATTATTTTTCACAAAGCGGATGAAAACGAAGACGGTGTCATTGATATTGACGAATTCTTCAAGAGTTACGAATCGCTTGAAGACGAATAGCCCTCTTTGTGATGGATCCACTCGCCTTCCGGCGTGACTTCCCAATATTGGAGTTCTTCCGAGACATCAACATACCAGCCGGTTTGCCCTTGTACGGTTGAAGGGGTGGCTTGCATGACACCAACCTCGGCTGCTGCTTGAGCGAGTTCCTTCAACGAAGCATCGGTGAGACCATGCCGTTCGAGCAGCAGCGTGTCGTCATCTGAACCGGTGGGTTGAGAAACAGCAACGACCAAACCATCGTCATCTTCATCCTCGTCGAACTCGTCGTCAACCCACGCCTCAGCCTCAGATTCAGCGGCCTTACGAGCCAGAACGAGCAGAACGCCGAGCAGCAAGGCCAACAAAACAGCGGCCATGGCCATGGCCGTGTTGGTTGAACCGACCGCTCCGCCGAGCAGCACTTCATCGACATCAAAGAAGGTCTGAGCCAGGAGGCCGTTCCATCGGACCGTGCACGACCTGTCGGTGCCTCCGTTTGCGATGTCCACCTCCCATGTACCGTTGGTCACAAAGCCCACCTCACCGGCTGTGCACGAGACGCTGGTGTTTGCCCGAGGGATTGTGAGGGTGTTCCCGTACTCATCGGTTCCGAAAGCATTGAGCAAGACAACATCACCTTCTGAGAGACCTTGCCGGCTCATGCTGGCTTGAAGACGAACCGGAGGTCCAGCCTCGACAGTCAGGGGCAGCATGTGTTCCGCCCCCGCCTCGTTGAGGACGAGGTCGTAGGTGCCAACCAGTTTCCCCGTGAACTGCCAGTAGCCAATCCCGGTGGGCGAGGCTTCCAAGACCCCAAGCGAGGTGTTGAGGTCGGTCTCCACGCTGGAGGAAGGTCCAACATTCCCGTTGATGTCAACCACTTGAATGAAGAGGTCTTGGGGCTGACCTGCCCTCACCACCAAGCCCTCCGCCCCAACATCGGTTTGAAGCGCGTGGGCCTGTCCAGCAACAACGGTCAGGCGAACGGTGGCAAACACCCCATCCGCATTGACCCGCAATTCATGGCCGCCCATCGAAGTGGCCACCCAGCGACCACCGTTGAGGAGCATCTCAAGCGTGATGTCCTCGCCGTCAATGGACCAATTCAGGGCAATGTCGTCCAGTTCGTTTCCGTAAGCATCAAAAAACGAGGGGTTGAGGTCAAGCTCTCCGTCAGCAGGAACTTGCGAACCTTCGCCGTCCAACGTGATGAACGCTAAACGTCCGGGTCGTACGTCAAAAGCGCCGTCGGCCACAAACATCACGCCTGAAGTGTTGTCAAACCAACTGCCATCGAAACGCCATGACTGGACGTTTGTAGCCTGCACCAACGTGTAGGCTTCTTCGGAGGTGACCTTTGTTTCGTCCCCCATCGTCATGTTGAGGTCGCCTTCAACCACCCATCGGTTCCCCTTGACGTCCTCAGCTTCCAATTCAATCACGACTTGATCGCCCGCAGAAGGATGGGAGGGTGTCGTTCTGATGCTCAAATCCACGGCCCGGCCATGTTCAACATTCACGGTGATTGAGGAGACAACCGTACCGTCCGTTCCCGACAAGGTGGCCATTCCAACCGTGGAAGGGTTCCAAAACACCCGATATTCTTCATCCACCGAGAGCCCGCCTGATGAGGCGGAAAGCGAAGCGATGGAGGGCGAAACGAACCCAATGTATCCGTTCGCATCCCTTCGTTCAAACACGAGTTCATACGATTCACCAGCACGGTATGCGTCTGAAGTTTCGGCAAACATCAATTCCGAAGCCACTGCATCACCTGGAATGACTTGAAGCACGGTGCTTCCTGTGATGTTTCCGGCTGTTGCCGAAACAGTCCATTCGCCGGTATTGATGGCTAAATAAGCACCTGCTGCGTTGAAAGTACCGTTTTCGGCATACCAAGCGATGGGGCCGGCTTCGTTGAGCGGCATCTCGTAGCCGTTGATGTCGACCAAACGAGGAACCAGGCTCGTCCAAGACCCGGCCCGTACTTGCAGGTGCTCTTCAAAAACAAAAGCGTGAGGTTGACCTGCTCTGACCGTCACCGTGGCTTCATCTTGCAGTTGGTTGAGACGAACGCGAAGGGTCCGATTGCCTGTTTCTTCAGGCACCCAAACGGGGGAGCCGTGACCGATGTAGTCGCCGTCGATGTCCCAAACCAACCCCGAGGCGTCCTCGAGGAGGTTGCCTCGCCCGTCTTTGATATCGGCCAACAAGACATTTGACTCAAGCACACCGAGGACGAGCGAAGTGATTTCCACCTCGATGGCGACACCAGGTGTCACCGTGAGGTTGTAACTTGCCCGTAAGCCGTTGTGCTCAGCGATGATTTCGACGGAACCTGAAGACCACGGGAAAAAGACCCCGTCGTCGGTGATGCTTCCGTTGCTTGAAGACCACGAAACCTCGCCGTCAACGGGATTGTTGACGGCATCGTAGATGATGGCTGAAAAGGTCGCCACCTCGTCAGCGGAAATCGAAGCAGGAGGGGCCTCGATGGCCACCCTATCGGGGGTCCCCGAACGACGGACGGCATTGATATCCTCCAAGTTGACCGCAGGTGCGGGCAAAACCACGCACATGACAGCAAGAGCGGTCAAAACAAAAGCCATGCTCGCTTTTGACACACGGTCACCTCGCTCACTCGTCGGTGTATTCGCGCCAATCCTCTTCGCCTGCGTTCCGGTACCACCAGGTACCTGCTTCGTCCTCATACCACTCGGTGCCGTCCTCGTCAACGGTGGTTTCGGCTGCGTCCTCTTCCGTGGGTTCTTCCTCGGGCAGGCTTTCCTCAGCGGGCGGTCCGGAGGGACCCGGGGCGGGGCCAGTTGGGCCGGGAGCGGGGCCGGTTGGGCCGGGAGCAGGACCGCTCGGACCCGGGGCAGGGCCTGTTGGGCCCGGTGCGGGGCCGGTTGGTCCAGAGGGCTTGACTCTGTCATCATCGTCATCGTCATCGTCTTCGTCATCGTCATCCCAGTCGTTGTCAACGCCCGAGCGCAAGAACATGACACCGAGCACCAACAACACGAGGGCGACAAGGGCAAGCAATCCAGCACCAACGTAATACAAGGTTCCGCCTGCCTCAAAGAAGCCGTTGAGGTTCCCAACGACGTTGATTTCTTCGTTGACCCGGACGGCGCCGACGCTGATGGTGATTGTTTGAGGTCCGTCATCGAGGGTTTTGATGGTCCAATCGCTTGAGGCGATCATGGTGACCGTGGCTCGCCCCGTGGCGTCGACTTGGATACTTCCTGGGACGTCGATTTCGTTGTCAAAGGCATCAAAGGCACGAATCGACACGTCGAGGCTGCCCAACTGGTCAACCGTATCGGTGCTCAGGTTCACCTCAAGGCGGGCCACAATCTTCTGAGCATCAACGGTGATTTCGAGCAGGGAGGAGGCGCCGCCTGCGGCGTACGCCAGCGTGTGGAGGCCTGCTCGCTCTGCGTCGTAGGCGTAGGCTCCTTCAGTACGTGTGTCGATGCTCAACCCAGCAACGGGTGCGCCTTCTTCGGTCCAATCCACGTTTTGAGGGAAGGTGTTGAAGTCAGCGTCCGTTCCCGTGACTTGGATATCAATTCGGTCACCGGCCGTTGGGTTGGTCAGTGAGGCCTCCGCAAGGACCGTGACGGCAACGCCATGGAGGACCTTGATGGAGATGCTGTCGGAGATGTTGAAGCCCGTGCCGCTGATGCTGTAAGCCTCAATGGTCCAATTGCCCACCGTGGTGGCCTCCCAACGCATGTCGTTCAGCAGCAGTTCCGTCGTGATGTCACGAGCAGCACCGGTCGAGCCGTCAAGTTCCAGCCATGTGAGGGTGGCCGCATCAATGCGGTTGTTGTCCGCATCGTAGAGGTCGGAGAGGAAGTCAACGGCGTAGTCCGAGGTCATCTCGATAACAGCACCGGTGCTTGCATCGGCGTTGTTGGCCGTCCCGCGGATGCTGACCGTGTGGAGGAAACCGTGGTCAACCGTCATGTTGATGGAAACGAAATGAACAACGCTTCCGTCGTCGTACGAAGCGGTGAGTACGTAGGCCAAATCGCTTGCGAAGTACGGCGTGAACGTGGTAGCGTCTCCAGAGAGCACCTCAAGGAACGACGAGGAATCCCCCATCATCGGGTGATCGAGGCTCCAATTGGCCACGATGGCCCACTGGTTGCCCTTCCCATCGATGGCGAAGATCTCGGCATCCAACGTTTCGTCCGCAGTGAGGTCGAAGTCCTGCCATGTTGAATCAACATCATCAACTTCAATCCTCAAGGTTTGGATGGCGCCTTTGTCAACCGTGATGGTCACGGAAGCGAGGGTGGTTTCGTACCGGGCTTCGAGAATCTTGGCCCCTTGGCCCACAGGGTCCCAGATCGCGGGTGCCCCGGGGGACAGTTGACCGTCTGCAATCTTCGTCCAATTGTCGGATGGAAGCAGGACTGGGAGGCGATTGCCTCGAACGTCCACACGCGTGGTGTTGATGTAGACTCGATCATCGGCGGTGATGCTGACTGAAGAGACGTTGAGTTCGAGGTGGTCAATGGCTCCGTGGCCCACCGTGATCATCAGCGAATCCGATGCACCCGACGCTGAAGTCAAGTTCAACCACCACACCCCAACATGATCGGGGAAGTACTGCTCGTTGATTTCCGAGTAGTTCCCGTTGGTGGTGGTCCACGTCAAGGTGCCAGCGTCCTCAATCAACAAGGCGTTCCCGAATTGATCGTAAAGGTCAGCGGTGATGTCGCACCAAACACCAGCAGGGACGGTTCCTTCGCAGCCGCTGAGAACGAAGTACGATGCTGCACCCTCGGTCACGGTGACGGTCACGTCAATGAATTCACCAGAGGTCACGTCGTGTTGCACACGAACGGTGTGGATGCCAACCGCATACGGCTCGAAGAGGTTTGGCATCGTCGCACTCATGCTGCCGTTGGAAGGTGTGTACGAGATCGGTTCCCCGACGACGGCGTTTCCATGTTGGTCCACCATGGCAGCGGAAATGGTGAGGGTGTCGTCGGCCGTGATGGTGGCGGTGAGCGGTGTCACCAACAATTCGGTGGGGGCCCCTGGTGTGACCGTGATGCTTTGCGTACCGCACACGAGACCGAAACAGGCAGAGACCGTGTGAGTTCCAACGGTGCTCGGGGTGTACAACCCGTTTGTGCCGATGTTTCCAACGTCGACGCTCCACTCAACCGGAGGGCTTTGGACCATCGATTGATGGTCGTAGGCAATCGAATTGAAATTCACAGTGGTATCGGCGTTTGTTGTCACGGTTCCCGTCGGCGAAATATCCAATGTGGTGATGTTGGTCGTGTTGAACAAAATCTTCGGGCGAACCGAGGATTGGACGGCGTCGCTTGAATAGAAACTGGCATGTGCATAACCGGTGTTGGCCGAGCCGATGATGACCCATGCTTGTTGGCTGCTGATGGTCATGCCGGGTGTGCTGATGTCGAACCAAAGCCAGCCTTCTGAGTCCACGTTCGCCACCGTGGTGGAGATTGCATCGCCGTAATCCACCCCGGCTTGCATCCCTGGTGCGCCCCAGGTCGCACCGCCGGTGGTGCCGTTCCACGTAGCAGAGTTTTGGGACCAACCGATGTTCAAGAGCGGGTGAACGCTGAATGAAACCGAGGTCGCCGATTGGGCTGAGGTCCATCCGTCCAGATAGAGTCCGAGGGAAGCCGAATGCACGTTTTGGTAGATGGGGAACGGAATTTGAGATGCATCAAGGCCAACGGTGAGGCGGCATTCATCGGCGTAAAGGGTGCCACAGAAGGTGCCCGCTGCCATCGTACCATCACCAACAAAGTTGGTGTCAGGGTACTCAGAAACGAGGGACGTGTCTTGGATGTTGGTGTGGCCAAAGGCTGGAATCTCGTTTCCGGTTTGCATCGTGTAGGTGAAGGTGTCGTCGTTGTTGTTGACGTGGTTCGGTGAACCTACGGCGAAACTCCATCGGGCCGAGGAGGGCCCCGGAATGGTCTGATTCACACCTTGGACCCACCACGTGAACATTTGTCCTGCTGTCAAATCGTTGGCGAAACGGAACGAAGTGTTCGTGATTTCAGAATCCTCCCACGATTTGTACTTGAAGACGCCCGTTTCGTTGGTGATCGTAACAATGTAGCCTGTGGCGCCGCTCACCGGCGACCAGCTCAACACCGGTTGCGTGGATGAAACCAGCAAGCCACCGTCCTCTTGGTACAACACTTCACCATCGCTTGGTGAGTTCAAGGTGGGTTGAGCAGGCGGAACGATGCCGTTGACGTTGTCCACGTAGTCAAACACGATGTGCGGGTGGAAACTGGCGTTGCTGAACTCCGAGGAGTAGAAGGTGTGCGAAGAGCCGGCTGTGCCAATTTGCATCAACATGAAAGTCATCGTGGTGTTGCCGTTGGCCAGATTGTCCTGTGCAAGGCTGGTGAGGTCCCATTCCATCCACCCGACAGGGGAAGAGAGCGTCAGGGTCGACCGCGTGATTTCGGATGTGGAGCAAGATGGGGCGTTGGCCCACACCGAGGAGGACTCGGTGAAGGACCCACACGGATAGGCGCCTATGGTCGTAGAGGCCGTTCCGCCCACACTGGTCTGGTACATACGAAGCATCATCTGGGTGGGGGTGATGGCCGAGGGCCACGGGATGTTGGTCAGGTCAAATTCCATCAAAATGCGGCTCTCTCCGGTCCCAAGGGCGTTGCGACCAAGGACCATTGTGGTGGAGGAACCTTTGTTCACGGTGGAATTCGAATCCAGTTCAACGTCAGGAACCATCGGAAGCAGACCGGTGTTTTCGAAGATAGAGCCTCGAGAGAGGTTGAGCGTGTGGTTTCCGTTTCCGT
>JAURDW010000021.1 GCA_030827745.1 Candidatus Poseidonia sp. | reverse complement strand
GATGTTCCAGCATCCCACCTCGTTTACGCCATCAAAAACGGAGACGTTGGATGGCGGACTCAGGCTCTGCAACGCCTCCGAGTTGAATTGGATACCAAGCCAGAACTGTTGCTCAGCCTTTTGGACGGGACCTCGAACGAGGCTCTCGGGCCCTGGTATGCCGTCTGCATCTTGGGCATTGTTGACCCAGAAGCAAAAGAAAACAGCGACTTGCTTCAGCAGGCCTTCAACGCCTGGTCAGCCAACCCGGTTTGTGCTGCTGAAGTGCTGAAGAACCTCTTTGGCAGGCCGAATGCGGCCAGCCAAGGTCCATCCCCACTGCTGGAGAGAAGCATCCGTCTTGGTATGAAGCAACCTTCCGAGTCGATGTTGGCCGTATGGGCCACAGGGATGAAGGTCCTTGCTGAAGGCCGGCCTTGGTTGCCCGAAATACAGCGGCGAATCATGAGAACCCTTCCGTTCGCATGGTGGGCGAATTTTGCAGAGGAATGGCTTCCCGCCCAACTCGCAAGCGTTTCTGGACGGACATGGCTTCGAGAATACGACCTGCCTTGGTTGGCTCAATTGTTTCACACTGAGGGTTGGCTCGGTGGCCTCCCGGGGAACCCACTTGCGCATGCCGAATGCAAGCTCACTTCCGAGCAACTTATTGGCGTCAAGATGCTTGGCGAGGGCGTCGGTGTTGCCGCCCTTGACGACCTCTATGAGTCGCTGTATGCCTTTGAACAGGGCCTGCCACCTCCGCCGTGCAAGACCCATCCCCTCGCAGGATGGTTGGTTCGCCCTCCAATGACATGGCCAGCCATGGATGAATCCGTGCTTCTGCAAGGGGACAAAGCCACAGGGCGCCTTCTTTTTGCGAAGGCGTACCACCACAACGTGGCGGTGAAACCCCCGCTGTCTTGAAATAGCCTTGACTGCAGCGCTCTCTTACCGTACCTGCAACATCAGGCTGAGCGACTGTGAAAAAACGCAATGATGTCTGACACCATGAGTACGGCCGCAATCGAAGACCGAGCGGACCCTTCGGGGGATGAAGTTCGGTGCAAATGCGGTAAACCATCGGTGGGTTATGGGTCCTTGTGCGACGTCAGAGTGAACACAAGACAACCACCTTACCGGACAGTACGCCCCGCTACCGAGGGTCAGGCCTTCGAGGAAACCGTGAACAAGGCCGTTAGGTGGCGGGGCACAGACTGTTGAATGCCCAAGAAATTCTCAAAACGGGCGATGACATCATATTCTGAAAGCAGGACCCTCCTCCATGGATAGCGGACGGCGCTTTCGGCGCTGCTTGGTTGGTGGCACGTTTGACCGCCTCCATTCGGGTCACCGTTTGCTGCTCAATGCTGCGCAGCGTGCAGCGGATTTTGTCGAGATTCACATCACCTCCGACGCCATGGCGGAGCAGAAGTCCGATCATGTCCAATCTTTTGAGACCCGAAGAGAATGCTTGCTGAACTGGATTGGGGACCATGCTCCTCGTCGCGCTTCGGTCCACCAATTGACCGATGTTCACGGACCGGCCCCCACCCACTCTACGGCGGACTGCATCGTGGCCACGCCCGAAACAAGGGGTCAATGCGAGCGCATCAACGAAAAGCGGAGGGAACAAGGGCTTGCGGAACTCACGGTTCTGGAGGTCGGCCACATGCTTGACATCAACGGTGAGGTCATCAGTTCATCCCGAATCCGGAACGGCCACATCGATACAGATGGTCACCCTTGGTTTTCTCCGGCATGGGAGGGTCGGACCTTGCGCATGCATGTGCGGGCCGAACCGGAATTGAAATCTCCCATGGGCGTATTGTACCCTGGTCCCGAGGATGACCCCGAACTGGCTGTGCTGGCAGCCTTGGACGAACTTGACCTTGCCCGTCTCATGCTCGTCGCCGTTGGCGACGTGACGGTTCGCACCTTGCTGAGTATCGGCGTCACACCGGATCTCGCCTTGATTGACGGACACACCAAACGGCAGTCTTTGGACGAAGAGGAACGGGTCCCCATCGATGGGTTCGGCAAGGTCTTGCACGCCGAGAACCCTGCGGGCGTGCTCACGCCTTCGTTGTTGACCGCTCTGCGAACGGCGCTGGTCGAAGACGCTCCCGTCGTGGTCGTCGTTGATGGCGAGGAGGACCTCGCCCCGTTGTTCGTCCATCTCCTCGCACCGGTCAACGCCGTGGTGATGTACGGTCAGCCCCATCAAGGGGTTGTGGTCCAGCCAAGCCATTTGGGGACCAAACATCGGTGCCGTCGTTTGCTTGAGCTCTTTGAGGTGTTATGATGGACGCCCCGATGGTTTCCATCACGGTTTGTGTTCGAGACGGCGCGTTTTGGATCAAAGGTTGCCTCGAAGCCTTGCTTGCTCAAACCTATCCTTCCTTTGAGATCCTTGCGGTGAACGATGGGTCGGTTGACGGGGCTGAAGCCATCTTGGACCCGTTTCATGACCCGGATGGTTCTCGAGGTCCGCCGGTCCGAATTCATCATCAGCCCCCGTTGGGGCTTGCTGCAGGGCGCCAATGGGCGGTTGAACATGCCAAGGGGAGTTGGGTGGCCATCACGGATATTGATGTTCGTCCAGAAGCGGATTGGATTGCCAACATGATGGCTCAATCCGCCCCGATTTCCAGCGTTGAACGGGTTGTGGCGGTGACGGGACGGACGGTGTTCGAGCAATCCGATGATTTGGTCAGCCGGCTGCGTTCGGTTGAGATCGCATCCAAGTACCGGTCACGGCCCCGACGAACCAGCCTCGCCAACGGGCCGTGTTCGATGTTTCATCGAAAGGCGCTTCTCGAGGTCGGTGGGTTTGACCCTTCGTGGTATCACGCCGAAGACATGGAGGTTAGCCTTCGTTTGATTGACGCTGGCGGGACCATCGTTTACGCCCCCAACGCTCTCGTGCGCCATGTCCCTGAAACGGGAATGGCCCATTTTCTCGCAAAACGGAAACGTGATGCAAGGGCCCACGTTCGTATCGTCCGTCATTTTCCTCGTCGCAAGCGCCAAGGACCAGGATTTGATTTTCTTGGTTCATCAACGATGGTGCTTTGCCTCCTTCCTCTTTGGTTGGCGACGCTGGTGGGTGGGTTGCCTTTCGCTGCGGGTCTGCTTTCGGGAGACCTCGTTTGGGACGCTACCCTCATGACGCATTGGGAGGTTCAGATTTTGAGCGTCTCGCTGGTGTTGCTCTTTGTTCACGAGCTGTTCCTTTGGTGGGGTCCGTTGGGTGTGGTGAATCGCGAAGTGATTCGAACGACACGCCGAGGGAAGTTGATGGCTATGTTCGGCGTGCGATGGCTCACATTGCGTTGGAGCCTTGCGCTCTGGCAGGGTTTTCTTCTGGGCGTGGTTGACGCCGTACGAAAGCGGAACGGTCACTGAGCGTTTCAGTCGATGTTCTCATCGCCTTCGGGAACCCGGCTTGCGTGGTTGAGTGCGAAGCCTGAGGCCAGGAGGGCGATGGTGACTGAATACACGCCAACATCCATCCAGCCAACGTATTGGATGCCGTACCAGAAGTAGAAAGCCAGTCCGAGAAGCAAACACCAAGCGGCCGTGGTGCGCTGACCTCCGCCGATTGAAGTGTCGTTCAAGGCAGTCCACGTGTCGTTGATCACAAGGCCACGAAGCCAAACTCCAACTTCGTTGGTTTGGGCGATGGTCTTGAGGCCAAAGCCCACCAGAGCAAAGCAAGCGGCGATGAAGACGGTGTCGCCCAAGATTTCGTAATGGAAGCCGTCAAGAGCCTCTCCAAAAGCGGCGTTGGTGGCCTCGAAGGTGAGCAACCCTCCCCACGAAACATGCTGGGTTGGGTGGGCCATGCTGAACATGTTCAGGACGGCAAGGAGAAGTCCCCAAGCACCGAGGAAGACCATGGCGGGCGCATAAAAAGGTGCAGAGCCGCTTGAGTTTTCTGTTGCCTTGGACGGAACAGCCTTGTCGCTCATGGTTCCGGCCACTGACGAGGTGCATTTAAGCACACCGAAAGGAGTAGACTTCCGGCGTCAAGGTCTTCAAAGTGAGGTTTGGTGGTTGTAATGGGCGGTAAACACGACGCCCATTTCTTCTTCCGCAGCGGTCATGATTTGCTGGGGGTCAATGTTGCTGGGTATTGAAGAATTGATTTCCTTTGAACGGCCGTATCGCCCCTTGCTCACGGTCTTGGCCGTGACGAGCCCCAGCATGTCCAGGTTGGAAATGAGGCCGGAGATTCTTCGCTGCGTGAGCGGATTTTGCCGAATGTGTTTGCAAGCCTGCCGGTAGATGTCGTACACCTGGCCTGTCTGCACGTTTCGAAGCCCGTTGCGTTCGTTGATGATCACGGAGGCAAGGACCAATTTTTGCTGGCTTGGAAGGGTGGAAATCACGGGGGTCATCTGGTCGGATTCTATTTGGCTTTGGGCGATACGCACGTGGTTTTGGTTGACCGTCTCGTCACCCACCTGCTCTGCTTTTTCTGCTGAAATCCGCAGCAAGTCCAGCGCACAACGGGCATCCCCGTGTTCCTGGGCTGCAAGCGCTGCGCAGAGCTCGATCACGCCCGAGCCAAGCGCCTCTTCATTGAGTCCGGACTTTGCCCGTTGACGAAGGATGTCCTGGAGTTGTTCGGCGTCGTAGGGTTTGAACAAAACATCAAGCTGACCGAGTCGTGAACGAACCCGCGGGTCAAGGAAGTCGGTGAATTTGAGGTCGTTGGAGATACCAATGACGCAAGCTCTTGCGCTCTTTAAGGAAGAATTCATGCTCGTGAGGTTGTAGAGGAGATCGTCGCCTGCTTTGCGGACCAGGTGGTCAATCTCGTCGAGGACGATCACGAAAACGCCCCCTCGTCGGTCCATTCGTCGGACAAGTTCGTTGAAAACGCGGTCGGTTGGCCATCCTGTGAAGGGGATCTCGTCTTGCTCGTGGGCTTCAAGGAGGGAGTTGCCAATGTGGCTCAAGACTCGGTATTGGGTGTCGATTTGACGGCAGTTGACCATGATGGATTCCACCTTCCTGCCCATGCTGTCTCCCTTTTCTTTGAGGTGGTGGCAGACATAATCCGTCACGGCGGTCTTTCCCGCACCCGTGACGCCGTAGAGGGTCATGTTGGAAGGGATATGGCCCTTGAGCGCTTCCCAAAGGTTGTAGGAGATTTTATCGATTTCTTCTCGGCGATGCGGTAAGGTTGCCGGCCGGAAGTTGTGCCTCAAATTTTCCTTATTTTTGAACAAGGTTTTCTGAGAGATGAATTTGTCAAAGATGTTGGAATCCATGATTTTTCACCTCCTTTCTCTTGTCCGGCCGATGGAGTGTTGAGTCCACCCAACGCCGTGTTTCCCATGAGTCCGAGTCCCCCTTATATGCCTGTCCACGGACGAACTTGGTGCCCTTTCGTTTGCACACCAATTGGCGTTTATTAGGGGTCGAGGTGGAGACCCATTCTTTTGAAAAAAGAACACTTTCAAACCGCTCAAGAAGGTGGAGTGAACGTCCACGAGTTTCCGTTCCAATCCATCCGGTGGCCGTCTGAAAGATGGGTCACATGGTTCGGGTGGTCAGGGAGGACATCGGTGAGGACCGGCGGATGAAGCGATGCATCGTCGACGAAGGTGTGGGTGATCGCGAGCGGGGTGGTGCAGGTCTTGGCCAACGCCAACACATCGTTAGGTTTGTGATGATGGGATGAAGGAACCCAATCCGGAAATCCCATTTCGAGCACGGCGAGGTGTGAACGCTCGATCGCGGTGTACAAGGCCTCACACGGGCCGGAATCGCCGCTGTGAACGAAGGAAGCCCCGTCATCGTGTTCGAAGCGGTAGCCGAAGGGTTCCACCGCATCGTCATGATGAACTTCAAACCGTTCCCATCGCCAACCGTCGGGAGTGCTGCCGTGGTCGGCAAACTCCCATTCAACGGAGGCCAGAGCGCTCTCGAGCGACCCGGGAAACGCCAAATTGCAGAGGTGCGACAACCGTTCTTTGACGAACGGGGTGCCCACGACGCGAAGGGGTTTGATACCTTCTCTGTCGGAGATGTACTTTCGTTCGAGAAGGAGAAACGGGAAGCCGAAGACGTGGTCACCGTGCACATGCGTGACGAACACGGTCTCTATGTCCGCGACGGATTGACCTGCTCTTCGCAGCCCAGCAAGTGCGGTGGGGGGTGCGTCGATGATATGGCGCCCATCGAACAGAGCAAAGGAATGGAGGCGGCCGTGAGGGAGGAAGGCGTTTCCCGTTCCGAGCATATCGATTCGGTGCGGCATGGTTCTCGTAACCGCTTGGTCTTCTTCTTCTCATCGGCGCGTCCCGATGGCTTTGGGATATGCAGTCATACCAACCATGATATAGCGACCTTTTGTGGAGATTTTTGTCCACGGACCGAGGTGAAGCCATGGCAGAGAATTGGTCAGCAAAGAACCCCTACTTGACGCGCATCACGGAAAACTACATTTTGAACGGCGAAGGTTCACGCAAAGAAACCCGTCACATCGTTTTCGAGCTTGGTGACTCGGGTTTGGACTACAAAGTCGGGGATGCTCTCGGCGTCCTCGCCGAAAACCCCCCCCACATCGTGAACGAACTCATCGAGGTCCAAGGTTGGGATCGCGAAACAAGCGTGACCACTCACAACGGCGAACGGACGCTCTACGAAGCGTTGAAGAAAGATTTCGAGGTCCACATGGCGAACAAAAAATTTGTTCAATCCCTCGCTGAAAAGGTGGTTTCCAGCGGCATGAAGATCAGCATCAAGATGGTCAGTCGCACCCGCAACAACGCCACGTGGACGGCTACGGACGACGAGAAGACACCACCCCTTCTCGCCCCCTCCGCTCCATCAGACGACCCGGCCTCAAAGGTGGAAGCCATCAACGCCGACGCCAAGGCCATCGAGGATTACCTTTGGACGAGGGATTACATCGACATCATGCGTGAATTTGATGTCAAATACGCCCCAGAAGAATTCCTTGAACTGGCCGACCGGCTGAAGCCTCGTCTCTACTCCATCGCCTCTTCACACGACGCCCATCCTGGCTTCGTCGAACTGACCGTCGGTATCGTTCGATTCGAGTACAACGGCCGGGCACGCGGCGGGTTGTGCACCCAATTCATGGCGGATGAAATCGACACTTCCGGCGCTCCGATAGGTGTGTTCATGTCCCCCACGAAATCGTTCATCCTTCCCGAGGACAAAGAAACCGACATCATCATGGTTGGTCCCGGAACGGGCATTGCGCCGTTCCGCGCCTTCATGGAGCAGCGGGTGCACGACGGCGGTTCGGGCAAAAACTGGTTGTTCTTTGGTGACCAATCTGAAAAGACCGAATTTTACTACAAAGACGAAATTGAATCTTGGATTGATGAGGGTCATTTGTACCGCTTTACAACGGCATGGTCCCGCGACCAGGAAGAGAAAATCTATGTCCAACATCGCTTGAAGGAACACGGCGCTGAAATTTGGGAATGGTTTGAGCGAGGTGCTTACTTTTACATCTGTGGCGACAAGCAATACATGGCCAAAGACGTTCACCGTGCCCTCATTCAAATCGCCATTGACCACGGCGGCATGTCCGAGGACGACGCAACCCATTTCATTGAGAAAACGATGATGCGAGAGGAGAAGCGCTACCTTCGGGATGTCTACTGACGCAAACCAAGGAAACCTCCAAAGCGAAAGCCGAGGAATGTCGGTTATGGATCCCGCTCAGGTGCCACCGGCACCCCGCCTTCCTCCGGTTGGAGGCTGGCCTCGAGCCATCGTTTTGCGCATCTTCGCCCTTGGATTGGCGGCCTTGGCTGTTTGGAACAACCAAGACGGTCTGGGAGCCGTTATCGTTCTCTTTGTTTTGGTGGTGCCGTTGGAACGCGTGTTCCCTCGCCATGACCACCAAGGATTCAAGCGTCCTCACCTTGGTCTTGACGTCGGCTACGCTCTGGCTTCCCCGGTGTTGCAAACGGTCGGTTTAGCGGCTGCCATCATCGTCGGCGTGCTCAGTTTTGCATGGGTTCCCGGTTTGATTTTGCGTCCATACATTCAAGCGATTCCTCAACCGTACCTCCTGTTCGTTGGCGTTGCGTTGTTTGACCTCGCAGGGTACTGGACGCATCGCTGGTACCATGAGGTTCCGCAACTTTGGAGGTTCCATGCCGTCCACCATTCGCCCGAGCACATGGATTGGGTCAGCGGCTTTCGTGCTCACCCGTTTGATGGGACCCTCATCGCCCCAGCGTTCTTTTTCTTGATTGCGGCTGGGTTCAGCCCCGAATTTTCCGGCTTGGTCGCCCTGGTTCAAATCGTCCTCGGCCTGTTTCTGCATGCCAATGTTCGTTTGTGGCTCAAACCCCTTTCGCCAATCATCATGACCCCCGAGTTCCACCACTGGCACCATTCCAACGAGGAAGAGGCCATCTGGTGCAATTACTCCACTTTTCTGCCGCTGTGGGACCTGCTGTTCGGTACCTACTACATGCCTCGGGACAAACGACCAACGGTGTACGGCGTCGATGAAGTGATGCCGATGACGATGATGGAGCAACTTCGCTATCCTCTGGAAGGGGTTGGCAACCCGTTTCGTTTTTTGCGTCACCCTTTCCGGTCGTTCAAAGCCATGCTTGCAGGCCTATGGACCATCTTGGGGATGATGAAGCGCTCGGCGCTTCGGCCTCGCGGTCAACCGTTCCATCGAGCCGTGGTCCATGTCCAAGGCGAAGCAGCCGTTGCGACGATTCGAAAACCCCATTCAGAGCCTTGACCCGCCGTCTGCAACCGCTTTGCTCATAGGATGCTTTGGTTTCCGTTTGACCATGGGCTTCAAGCGAGTGCTGATTGCCAACCGCGGTGAAATCGCCCTTCGGATTTTGCGCACGTTGCGGGACATGGGCATTGAAGCGGCCATCATTCATGGCCGAGAAGACCGCTTGTCGCTGCCCGTCCAGCTGGCCGATATCGCTTACCCGAACTACCGCTCCAACCCGCTTGATTCGTACTTGGACATTGAAGCCGTCGTTCAGGCTGCGAAAGAACTTGAATGCGACGCCGTTCACCCCGGTTACGGATTCCTTGCTGAGAACGCCGCCTTTGTTGCTCGCCTTGAAGAGGAAGGCATCACTTTCATCGGGCCGACTTCCAACGTCATCACGCTGCTTGGCGATAAGATTCAGGCCCGCGCTGCCATGGAAGCGGCAGGCCTGCCCACCGCCAAGGGTTCATCCGAACCCATCTCGAGTGCCGAAGTTGCGAGCACGCTGGCCGATGAAATCGGCTACCCGGTGATCATCAAGGCCGCTGCTGGCGGCGGAGGCATCGGTATGCAAATCGTGGAGCGTGCCGAGGAGTTTGAAGGTGCATTGAAACTCTGCCAGTCCCGAGCAAAATCAGCCTTTGGAGACGAGCGCGTCTTTGTTGAGAAGTACATCCAGGGAGCCCAGCATGTGGAGTTTCAAGTGTTGGCCGATGGGAAAAATGCAATTCACTTCGGTGAGCGCTTCTGCTCCATTCAACGACGGCACCAAAAACTCGTGGAGGAGGGACCTTGGCTGAGCGATGAAAAGCGTGCAGAGATCGGTGCTTTGGTTTGCAAAGGGGCGGAAGCCGTGGGTTACAAAGGCCTCGCAACCTTTGAATTCCTGCGCGATGCAAACGGCGATTTTTACTTCCTTGAGGTGAATCCCCGCGTTCAAGTTGAACACACGGTAACGGAACTCATCACAGGGCACAACCTCGTTGAACTTGGCGTTCGGGTCGCTCAAGGCGAGGCTTTGCCGCTTGCACAAGAGGAGATCACATGGCGGGGCCATGCCATTCAATGCCGATTGAATGCAGAGGACCCCCGTGCATTCGTGCCGAGCCCGGGGCGCCTCTGGGAATGCCATTTCCCGAGCGGTTTTGGTATCCGTTGCGACACCCACGCTCACCCTGGCTACGAGATGCCGGGATGCTTTGATTCGCTCTTGGCCAAACTCTTGGCATGGGGCCATGACCGTGAAGACGCCATTCGCCGCATGCGAACGGCCCTCGATGAGACGATGATCACCGGTGTTGAACACTTGATTCCACTCCATCGCCGCATCATGGATGAACCTGATTTCAACGCCGGCGACATCACCATACAGTACATTGACATGCATCAGGAGCTCCTGGGTTGAGGGTGGTGAACGAATGAGCGTGTTGATTGTTGGGAGTTTGGCCTACGATTCCGTGGCTTCGCCCGAAGGGCAAGTTGAACGTGCGCTTGGTGGTTCTGCAACGTACGGGGGCCTGTCGTGCCAGTTTCATTTGGGCCGTCGTGGCTTGGTGAACGCAGGCATCGTGGGTGTCGTTGGCGAAGACTTCAGGAAAGAAGACCGGGCTGTTTTGTCGAATTCCGGCTTGGACCTTACGGGTCTTGAAGTCGCCCAAGGCGAGACCTTCCGCTGGGAGGGCGCCTACCAGGGTTCCATGGCCGAGGCCGAAACCTTGGCGACGCACCTCAACGTGTTCGAGCATTTCGAACCAAATGTCCCGGAGGCCTTGCGTTCACCCTCCGTGCTGTTTTGTGCCAACCTCCACCCGCTCATTCAACAACAGGTCATGAAGCAAACCGAACCCGTTCGCCTCACGATGCTCGACTCCATGAACCTCTGGATTTCAATCGCTAAGGATTCGCTTCTTGAAGCGATGGAGCAAGCGGATTTGGTCATCATCAACGACGGTGAAGTACGTCAATTGACCGAAGATGCCAACATCGTTCGGGCCATGCATCAACTGGCAGAGCAAACCTCCACCCGAACCTTGGTCATTAAGCGAGGCGAACACGGTGTCATCGCTCTTCACGACGGTTCCTTGCTCGCTCTCCCTGCCTATCCAACGGCAGAAGTGGTTGACCCTACGGGCTGCGGGGACACGTTCGCTGGTGCTTTGGCCGCCCATTTCGCTGGAGGCGATGGGGCGTTGACGCTTGATGAACTACGCCAAGGTTTGGTCCACGCCACGGTGACGGCGAGTTTTACACTCGAACGCTTTGGAACCGACGCATTACAATCCTTGACCAGCGAAGACTTTGACGTTCGGTTGAAGAAGTACCGGTCCATGGTGGCCGGCTGAATCAGTCGTCGTCCAAACGTGGCAACCCGTCGAGGTCGTCGCTTGGCTTGCTCGGTTTCAGATCTTCAAACGACATGGTGTTCAAACCACCTGCGCCCGTTTGTTCAATTTCCATCGCAGCGGCTCGCATAGCCTCGGCTCGGTGAGCCAAACGAGCAGCCTCTTCGGGGTTGAGGACCCCTCCGTGTTCGGTGGACAGGGCCTCAAGCACGTTGGCAGGTTCAGGCGGCCTACCGGCCTCGGCGTTTTCACGCAGTGCACTGGAGGTGGATGACGTGCCGTAGGGCGAGGGCGGCCGAGCAGGTCGTATTCGTCCCAGAATTGCCCTTGAACGGTGGCGAACATTTCGAAAGCGCCCACTTCCTTGTTGGCGTGGATGGAGGACACGAGGCCGGCGTGGCATGAACACCGTATCGGCGAGTTCTCGCGGCCTTCGGGGCGTGAACAACCGTTCTTCCGACGGGGTGCGAGGGGCGGTTTCCACTTCCGTGCCGTGCTCGTCCACAGGACGGTCCAGCGCTTCAACGACCTGTTCTGCCTCAAGGATAGGCTCCTCATTCGCGTCGATATCAGGGGGGTCTTGTGGAAGGACCTCGCCCGAATCAGGGCCGTGCCAAGAAGGGATGAAACCCAAACCGGTGGCGTGTTGACCGCTGGCGGGTTGGTGCATGGGGGGCGCTTCCACCGGTATGAGCACGTGGTTGTTGATGGGTCTTGGACGATGGTCGCTGGGGGTTGGACCGGCCAACACCGCCGTATATGTGGAGGGGAATGTCGCGAAAAAGCCCGTGTGGGGGGAAGGTGCGACAGGTTCGGGGCCGTTCATTGGCGTCCACTCAGGTTCGTTTTCTTCCTGAACATTCGGATCCGGTTCAACTTCAACTCCGGACGAGGCGAGAAAAGCGTCCACGGCTCGCGGCGTATGCAGGGCCACCGGCAGGGACGGGGCCGGGGGGATATCCGAGTGAGGACGGACTTGGCCCATGTCGGCTTCAATGGCCTCGATCATCGCTTTGACTTCAGCCATGCTTTTTCCGTTGGCAAGCTGATGAAACATGAAACTCAAGCGGTTGAGGGTGGGTTCGTTTCCAAACAGGACATGGGTGTCGCCGGATTGTGTTTGAACGGTGAGGGTGGGCTGCTTGGTGACAAACCGTGCCATCACCATCGCTGAGCCGATGGCCATGAAACCCAAGCGATACAGCGGGGGAACCATCACTCGGTAGCCAATCCAGAGGAAACACAACCCGGCCATCACCATCCAAGGAGGGATGAGTTGTGAGGAATGGTGCTTCACGGTATGGATGGCGTTGAGGCGGATGTCCAAACTTGCTTGCCGGCGACCTTGGACGGACAGCATTCGCTCATCGAGCGTCACTTCCACCCGTTCTTTCGTTTCCGCCAACCGTAGCGAGGGGAAGGTCACCCCTTCCATCTCGTCGGTTGGAACAGAACCCTGTCCAATCTCGCGCATCCCATGCCGCCTCCAAGCGTGCGAGGTTATCAAACCACCGCCATGGCAGCGGCGAGGTGGTGAGGTCTCCGGTTGTTCGTGGAACCGCCGTCAACCTCACGCATCGTGCGGGGTGGCCACCGCCGACCCCATGATGCGGGGCTTCGAGTCAAGTTGCGCCAGTAGAATCGGAGGCGGGTTGGTGCGGCGCACGAACAGCGGATTTTCCCACGCCACATCGAGAACATGGCCATCAACCGCTGCGATTCTGCCAACGACAAACTGGAGATCCACGCTTGCATGAACCACATCGCCCACGGCCAGCACTCGCTTTTGGAAGGGCGAGGTGGTCAGGTTGACCCGAGAACGCTCATGGCGAACAATGGCGAGAGGAGATGCCGTGTTGGTTTGTTTGTCCACCACCGAGGGGTGGACGATGATGGTGTCGCCGGTAAGATGGTCTTCCTTCGCATTTCGGAGAGCCAACCCCACCCGGTCGCCTGCCCGAGCAACGCTCACATCGTCGTCCATGACTTGGAGTGATTTGGCGGTCCCGTTACCACCTGCAGGGAGGAGATTCAGTTCGTCGTGCACCTTGACCGAGCCGGACTGAACATAACCAATCGCCACCAATCCAATCCCTTTGACGTTGAAATGTTGGTCGACGGGAAGAACCAACGGCGCCTGCGTGTTCTCAAGCAGGTCGCCTTCAATCTCCTTCATCATGGCAAAAAGCCCTTCTCGGAGCACCACACCGTCGTTGGTTTCAAACCGCCAGTTGTTCAAGCCAACTTGCGTGAAGAGCATCCTCACTTGGTCTTCGTCAATCCATCCCCCGTCACCGGGGTTGAGGACGGCAAGACCCCGTCGAATGCCTGCACTTGCAAACGCCACCAACACCTCGCCAAGCGTGGCGTCAACGGCGGTGACCTCGATGAGACCCGCTTCGGCCGTGGAAAGTGCGTTGAGAAATGGGCGCAAGCGTTCAGGGTATTTGGCGGGGCGAATCAACGAAAGAATACGGGCTTCATCTCCCGTCCCTTCCTTGTGAACATAGGTATGGACGTCGCGCTGATCGGCGGGCTTCGCTACGCTTTTTGCCAGTTCGTCCGATGCGATAACGGCGACGTTCAGGACGACCATGGGCCAACGAAAGGGCTCGGATTCATGAATCAATGGGTGCTCATGCCTTGCGTTTGGCTTTCTGCTTCAACATGTTCTCGCGGATACCTTTCGCTTTCTCCCATTCCTCGTGTTCGTCGTCGTTTGATGGCTTGAATTGAGGCACGGGGATGGGGCGCATCATCGAATCGATGGCAACGAAAAAGAAGTACCCCTCGCAAATGATGTTTTTCTCCCAGGTCGCCTTGCTCATGGTGTAGGCCGTGACCTTGGTGCACGCCGTGTGGCTGCTGGTGAAGACCACTTGTCCCGTCACCTCGAGGAGGTCACCCTGCCTTGCAGGTGCGATGAAGGTCAACGTGTCGATGGAGATGGTGACGAATTCACGGTGCGCGAATTTTGCACAGGCGATTCCCCCTGCTTTGTCCATCAAGGACAGAAGGCGTCCGCCGAAGAGGGTGTCGTAGGCGTTGGTATCTTGAGGAAAGACCTCCTCAATAAGCGTCACGGGTTCGGTGGAGTAAGGCTCCATGCTTTGGGCAAGAGGTTCACCCTCATAACTCATCGTCCAAGCGATGGGCTTCCAGTCGTCAATTCAGTTGGAGACTCCGTGAAGCGACGGGATTTTATGCGTTCAAAGTGTGGCGAGGGTGTAGGTGACAGCATGAAAAACGAATCACCCCGTAAATCGACGCCAATTTTCCTCATGATGCTGATGGTCCTTGCTCCGCTCGCGGCGGCAAACGTGACCGACTTTGCAGACGGTTCTGCCACGGTTTCCGTCGAAGTTCGAGACGGTGGCGACCTTGTTAACTTGGTCGATGGCAGCATTGACCTTCCCGACGGTGAGACCGTCACCAGTGCAAGTGTCACGGTCTCAACCACCATGGTTGAACACGGTGCCCAAGTTCGTATTGACACGGAGACCATGCCGAGGGTATGGAACCCCCAATACAACAACCAACTGACCAACTTTTCCGACCAATCGCTTTTCGAAATTGAAGACGGTTCGCAAGCCACCCCGGTTTCCCTCGCAGCAGAGGGCTTCCTCACGGATTTTGAGGGAACCGATGGTGGCTTCATCGACGCCACGGACCCCGGCGCCATTCCAGCCTCAGGCGTGGGCTGGGAACACGGGACCCTCACCTCCTCCGACACACCTGCGGGTTGCAAGTCCGGCTCTGAATGCTGGGGCACCAACCTCGCAGACACCAACTACACGGACGACAACAACGGGCAAGCATTCACGGTGGCCATGTTCAGCGAGGAGTTGTTTGTAGACCCGCTGCTCAAGAGCAAGACGGCGACCTTTGAATCCTGGCACAACCTAGAGGCCCGAGCCGGTACCCAACAGAACACCGTTCGTTTCGCTGACTGTGCGTACATGGAGATTCGTCAATCTCCCAACCCCGGCTTCCCGCCGGGGGCGATTTACAACCCGCAAGAATGGGAGTTCTTGCCCATCGATGATCAAGCCAGCACGGGATTGAGTTTTGGTACGAACTACGCACAAGGCGGAAGCACCTCCAACGGGCGCATCGGGACGGCGTGCACCAAGCTGGCCGATACCGACGGCTCTGGAACCGATGGATGGGGGCTCGCTGGTGCATCAACAAACGCGCAAAACCCCTCTGGTTGGACGACCATCGCCGTTGATTTGACCGACTACATCGACCAGTATATTCAGATTCGATTCGTCATGCAACACGTGGCCACACCGAACGACCCCATCGATGACAACATGTCCGGGTGGTACATCGACAATTTCCGACTTGGCGAACTGCTCCCACAAAGCGCCAGCATGACCGTTCGCGGCATGACTCCCTCGGTGCTCGGTGGCGAAAACCACCCGAACGGGTACGGCATCCTCGCCTTGGAGGCTGAAACCACTTCTTCAGCCACCATCACGGTCGACGTTCTGGACACGAGTGGAAACCAAGTTTACGGAAAAGACGGTTCAGCCATGAGTGGGCTTCGAGGCGACATCATCGAACTCTGGAACATCGACACCCAACAACATCGGGCGGTCAATCTCAAGTTCACCTTTGACTCGGGTCCAGATCGTCTTTCATCCCCCACGCTCCACGGTTTCAGCATCGGCTCACGCGTGGGTACGGGCTTCAACTTCTCTGCGCTTGGCCCTTCGACCATCGACGATGGCGTGTGGCAGACCAACGGTGGTGGTTTCCCGATGATCTACGCTCCTGAACTTCGGCTGGATGCGTTCAACCCGGTGCTCGAGCGAAGCAAATTCAGTTACCCCATCACGTCCATCACGCCGATGATTCAAGACGATTGTACCGAATCGCCAAGCATTGAAATTACGCCCACTGGAACCAACAACATCGTCAATGTAAGCGACGGTGTGAAGACCTCTTTCTTCGACGAACCGCTGTTTGGTTTCACTTCGGTGACGGCATATCAGGGGCCTTGCAATGTCGGCGGCATCTGGTTCGACCTCGAGTTCGGCCACCATGCTGGCCACATGCGCATCGACGTGGCCGATGACGGTGACGTGGATTACGGTTTCACCGAACCGGCGTTCGGCATGTTTGGTCGGCAAACAACCTTCGTTTCCAACACGGTCGACGGCGTGAACTACGCCACCGATTCAGCCACGCTGACGCTTGATTTGAACGGCGAAGCCAGCGGCGGCGTCTTCATGTTGCCTGAGGGCGCAGAAGTGTCCTCTGCCGACCTCTCCTTCGACCAGGTGAGCATCCGTTCCAACACCGACCCAACCGAGGGTTTCCACCTCGCGTTGATGGCCGGCTCGCAATCCGAGAGCCTTGGTGACATGCCCAACAGCACCGTTCTTTTCCCTGAGTCCCTTTCGCCGGCAATGGATTTCAAGAGCGCTTTGAACAGCCTGCTGACCAACCCTTCCGTGGCTGGAACCCATCAGGACGAATTCGGACGTTATTGGGTGAAGTTCCGTTTCATGGTTGACTCGGCGAACGCTTCGTCGGGCACGTCGTTGAACATCGTCAACCTTGACATCGTTTACAACTATTCGACCACCTTGACTTCGGCCGATGGCCTGGACATTGAGTTGAACCAAGGCGTCGCTCTTTGGACGGGCGGTGCCACCGCTACGGTGCCCGTTGGCTTGTACACCGACACCGGCGGCGGTGTGGTGATGAGCGACTTGAACGTCGCTTCGAGCACGGGTTATGGCAACACCATCGCCATCACAGGAAACCCCGTTGGGCTGTACCCCAACGGCGACATTTACGAAATTGTCACAACGCACACGGTGGACCAACTCACCGGGACCTCCCTTTCCGAGGCATGGCTGACCTTTGAATCCGAGTCGGGATACATCAAGTTCACCTGGAGCGATTTCATGTCCTTCGCAGAAGCCAGCGACGAACACGACCATGTCACGCTTGAGTCGACCTCTTCGGTCAATGCCATCACCGACGGGTATGAAGTCACCTGGCACTTCCGTGTGAACCCCGCTTGGGACGACACGGAAGCTGTTCGCATCTACGCTGGTTTGACGACGGCCAACAACATCAACGGTTTGCCCGACGCCGTCTTGCTCGACCCCACGGTTGGCAACGCTGTTGAAAACGACGCTGGCATCACGATGTTCGAGTTGCAAAACAGCATTGGGCTCACGCAGGCCTTGACGGGCGCTGAATCTGGTCAAGACATCAACCTCATCGGCCAAATTCGCCTTGAGGACCTCAGCGAAGCCCCCGACCCCAGTTCATACTTCCTCGTCCTTGAACTCAAACATGTCAACACCACCGACGGCAACATCACGATCGAGTGGGAAGAAGTCGCAAACCGCTCGGGCGTCATTGGCGGGGACTTCAACTGGAACATCGACCTCGGCAGCGCTGCGGGCAGCGAAACCTACCGCTTTGCGCTTCGGGGCTACGAGGGCGGTGACCTGCTTTGCCCACCTTCTGTTTACAACCCGGACGAGACCTGTGCGATTCCCTTCGATATCACCATCGACACCTACGAGCCGAACCTCTTGGACATCCAGGTTTTGAGTCCAGGGACCGATGAAAACGTGGATGAAAACTGGCGAACCCTGCTTGACGACACCTGGGTGGTGCCTCAACAAGCGCAAAAAATCCGTATGTCGAGCCAAGACCTCCCAAGCCCACCGGCTTCGCTTGACCTTCACCTCTGGGTGGAGCACGATCATGACGCCAACAGCGACGGGCTGCCGGACGCCGACGAATACATCACCATCACCATGAACGGGGACGGCGAAGCGCCCACCGCCAACTATTCCGGTGAATACAACGACTATGCGAACCAAGGTCTGGAAGGCAAAGTCTCGCTTTGGATTGAGGGCTACGACCTTGCCGGTAACCCCATCGATGGCGGTGGCCCCGGCTTCGCCAACGACCAGGTGACCTACGTCTCGATGTCGTCAAAGTCACCGGTGATTCGCAACTTCTTCATCGAGGATTCAAAAGGCAACGGCTTCTTGAATTCAAATGAATTGCAGTGGGACGGCACGTGGAATCAAACCATGTACGCCGGCAACACCTACCACCTCATCCTCGAGGCCAGCGATGACAACGGATGGCGAGATGTGGATTATTTCAAGATCAATCTTGACAAAACCACGGACGCTGAGGGGGTGGTTCAAGACCTCAATGTTTGGTACTTCCCTCGCAACGAAACCGCATGGTCGGACAGCCCTCACCTCGACATTGTGTACGACGGCTCCGTCGCACCCACCATGCTCACCATGGACAACACGGCGCTTATCGACCCCTTCGAGGCCGACTTCATCTTGAACATCCCTGTCCGCCTTAACTGGGGTGTCGTTGGCTTGGACGGAAAGGACATCGAGCCAAAACTGCAGATGCAAGACCTTGACAATCCGCTGTACACCATGCTCTCGGGAGTCCCAGGGCGTTACATTCAGGACTGGCGCTACAGCGACGGCATTCAACTTGATTTCCGGACCGACGAAGTCAACAACGAAATGGTTACACCGCACTTTGAGGACGTGAGCGAGCCGTTCACCAACGACGTTCGTGAAGGCTTCATCTTTGCCGGTGACACGGTCCGATTCTCGGGTCAATTTGCCTTCCGTGAGGGTATCTTCTACAGCGTGTTCATCAACCCTGAGGTTGAACTGACGCTGGAAATCACCCGGCAAGATGCTGCGGAAGACTTTGCGAAGGGCTACATCTCCACCCCGGGTGAAACCGTGGTCCACACCTTCACCGGTGGCGTGTTTGACATCAACATCACCGCTCCGGTCTTCACCAACGAATATGTCTACACCTTCCGGCTCATCGACTTGCCCGTTGGAGCAGAGGACTACACCTCGGCTTTCTGTGCAACTTCAACGGATTTCGGCTGCCAAAGCTTCACGTTGAAGGTGGACCGGACGCCGCCAAAGGTCGTCTCCAATTCATGGCTTGCAGAGAAAGGGGCGCTTGCGCCGGGCGAGGACGGCCGCACCATTGCCAACGTGCTCTCGACCGCCACGTACCACTGCGTCGACATCCAAGTTCAAATTGAAGAAAAGGAGGCCATGTTCCCCGGTGACCTTCAGGTAAACTGGATGTTCTACGGAAACAAAATCAACTACATGCCCTGGCTTGAATACACGCAATACTTTGACAGTGAACCTGCTTCGGAAGCTTTGACGTTGACCACCATCAGCGGCGGCTACCTCGCCACGGCCACATGCGTTGACCTGTGGCCGCTGGATGACAACACCTTCGAGCCCAACCAACAGAAAATCACCGACGAAACCCCCACCCTCATCTTCTGGTTGACGGGCGTCGATTCAGCGGGTTCCACGGTCCCCAACGGGGGCGGTCCACAAGAAGACGGCACGGTGTTGCCCATCTTCTCCAGTCAGGCACAGTACAAGTCCGAATACACGTTCATCCACGAGAAGGCCACCTTCAGTGTCCAAGATGTGCTCCTTGATGACGACCCTCGTGTCGGCGATTCGATGAAGATGCAAATCAAGATCAAGAACACCGGAACGATGGCTGGCGTTGCCGAATTGGTCATCAAATCCGTGACCGACGGTGGCACACCCGTGGTCGAGCGAACCATCAACAGCGACGAGTTGGGCATTGCCGAAGTCAGCGACTGGATTGTTGTTGATTTGGAGCCCTTTGCTCAGCAAACCACGGGCATGTACTACACCGTCAGCCTCAACGGTTCAACGGACACCATCTACGACGGTTCTGATGCCCAATGGAGCGACGTGTTCAACGTGAAGGTCGCCGAGGAGGAGTCCTCTTCCTCGCTCGTGTTGATTGTGGTTCTGCTTGTGGTGGTTATCGGCGTTCTTGGCACGCTCGTTCTTGTTCTTGCCCGGCGTGACGGCGGGGGCCCCTCGTTGCTCGAAGATGACTACGAGGAACTCGAGGATGATGGCTACGGTGACAGCGGGAAAGTGTTGGCTGAAATCCCTGCAAACGTGGACCCGGAGATGGCCCGCGCAATGAAGGAATTCCCTCAATGGACCCAAGAAGAAATTCAAGGGTACTTTGACCAAGGTTGGAATGTCGAATCGCTCCGAGATTGGATCAACAACCAGTGAGGCCATCGAATGGCCGCTTCGTTGGACTGGTCGGACCCGGTGTGGTCGGACCCTGACGGAGGAACGGTGGTGCTTCACGGTACCCTCCCCACCGTGGTGTACCCCAACGTGTTGAGGCCACGCCAATCTTGGGACGGTTTGGCCTTGCTGGAAACACCTGACGTTGTCGAATTGTGGGAGCAGGAAGAAGCAGACGAAGCCGAATCTCAGGGCATCAACCTCACGTACGCCATGCTGTCTGGGGGTGCCTTCGGCCGATACGCTGAGGGCATTTCGATGCTCACGGAACTCCAAGGCGGTCGGTTCCCCGACCCCGAACCCCGCCGTTTGCAACGCAACGCCGCCCGTCATCACCGCCCGGTGTTCTTTCTCGAACCGAATGCGGACGACCCCGAGTGGAACGACTTTCTTACCCGAGAGGCAAGGGCCATGTCGCACTGGAAGAAATTGTTGAGCATGGTTCGCATCGGCAAACGATGGAAGAAGGCCGTCAAACGCCATGTCTTCGGCATCACGCCGCCTCCAAAAGGCCAATCGGCGGATTACGCCAGCGCCAGCGTCATGGCCTCGGCTTGGTGGGACATCAACCGCGAAATGAGTTCTGAAACCCTCAACAAAGAACGGGATGACCGTTACGCCGCCAGGCTCCGAGGGGCCCTTGCCTCCCTTCGAACCACTCACGGCGACGACCCCGTGTTGGTTTTGGCGCTGCATCAGCCGCAGAGGGATGCGATTTTGTCTTCCCTCAACGCGCTCCCCGAACCGGAGGAGATTTCATCAACACCCACCACCACCCGGGGACTGGAGGAGGAGTAGCATGGCCGAGGGCAGCATTGATGTTCGGGTCGAAAACCAGTTGGTTCGGTTTGTTTGCCCCTCCCGCCTTGACCCCGAACGCGTGGTGGCCGAGTTGGGAGGTACACGCAACAGCGGGGTGGTCATCAAGGCCATGGACCGTCCACGGGCCACCATCGTCATCGACGAAGAGGGCCGCATTGTTGTCCACGGAACGCACCGAGTGGAAGCCGCACGCGCAGCCGCCAAAGAACTCCTGCTCCGCCTTGGCATGGATGACAGCGGATTGGTCGCTGAATTGGGTCCCGTGGTGGCCTCGTTCAAGTTTGAAAGCGACATCAATCTGCAGGCTATTCCTGCTCAATTGCCCTCGGGTACGGCGGAGTACGATGGTCGCCTTGGTTGCACGGTCCTCTCCGATAACCGACACAACCTGACGGTCAATCTATGGCCGAACGGCACCTGTGTGGTCTCCGATTCCCGTCACGCCAACATGGTGGCCATGGCTGCCGTGTACTGGAAATCTGTGTTTGCCGAACGTGGATTCTTCGTTGAACGCATTTGAGGATGAGGCCATGGTCTACGATGGCCCCGTTTTGGACAACCACTTCCATCTGAACCGCAAAGGACAGTATCTTGACGCTGCACGCGCTTTCAAGCAAGCGGGCGGGACAGACGTGGTGCTGGTTCATTGTCCTGACTTTTCAGCCCCTCCCGAAACGCTTGAAGGCCATCGGGAAACCTACGCCGACACCCTCGCCATGGCCGACGCTGTTCGCTCTGAAGTGAACCTTGGGGTTCGGGTGGTCTTGGGTCCACATCCGGCGGCTTTTGCTCATCAGTTTGAACGTTGGGTGGTCGAGGACGGTGAGGCTGGCCGAGAACGTGCCGTGCAAAACTATCGCCACTCCATCGAAGCGGCTCTCCATTTTGTTCACGAGGGTCAGGCGCATGCTCTTGGCGAAGTTGGCCGGCCCCACTGGCCCGTTTCCCAAGATGTTTGGGACTTGTCAAACACCCTTCTCGAAGAGACCATGCACCTCGCTGCTCAGGAGGGTGTTCCTCTGCAACTCCATGTTGAAGGGGAATCCGATTCCACCTACCCCGACCTCGCTCAACGAGCGGTCCGTCAGGGCATGGACCTGCTCAAACTTGTTCGCCACTATTCACCGCCCGATGTACGTTCCACCCACACGCACGGGCTCACGCCCAGCGTGCTTTGCGGAAAGGGGGCCATTGAGCGGTTGTTGGAAACCCACCACGAGGCAAAAAACGGGTTCTTCCTCGAAACCGACTACATGGACGACCCACGTCGCCCAGGCGCTGTGTTAGGACCGAAGACCGTGCCGAAACGGACCCGTCAACTGCTTGATGCGGGCATGGAAGAAGAGGTGCTCTGGCATACGCATCATGAACTTCCAATCAAGGTGTACGGGGACAACGGCGGTTGTTAGAATTCGCCGAACATCCAGCCCCGTTCCCCCATCACATTGATGAAAGAGGATTCACAGGCCTTGATGTGAGCGCCATGCCCCGCCGGAGCCGCTGTTCGTTGCTTGTGGTGCTCTTTTTGTTGGGAATGCTCGCTCCCTCGGGCTCCGCTCAACTCCCCACGGCCCCCGGTGTTGAAATTGACTGTGAAGACAAGCAACCGGAATTGGACGTGCATCCGCTCAACGATCCGGAAGTTGTCATCACCTGCACGGTCCGAAACCCGTCCTCTTTCCAAGAGTCCATCTCTGTGGAGAAGGAATGGGACGGCTTGGAAGTTGACATGATGCTCGGGGAAGACACCTTTGACCTCGGGCCTGACGAAGAAGAGGATTTTGACGTGATCTTTTCCGGCCAAACCCGGTTGTCCGCTTCGCTCTCCTACGACTTTACCTTGGTTGCCACCGTGACCAACGTGGGAATGTTGGACTGGCCCGAAGCCCTTGCGTCCAATGCAAGCGTGAGCGGTGACCTCAACATCGCTTCTTACGGCATGGTCGACTTGGAAATCTCCGACAAGTCCACGCGCACCTTGCAGGAGGACGACGAGGTGAAAATCTCTTTCCAATTTCAAAACAACGGTAACGACGACGATAAGATTCGGGTGACCATCACCAACGCAGCGGAACTTGAAGACCTCGGCTTCAGTTTCCCAGGCGGGACCTTCGTTGCCGAGAACGTGGTTGAAGACGGAACCTCAACCGTGCGCGAGTTGACCGTACGGGCCCCATCGGATGTGCTCGCTGACGAACGCTATCAGGTGATATTCCAGGCGGAAAGTGAGAACGACGACGATGCACCCGTAAGCGAGACCACGATTTCCATTCAACTTGAGGCGGGCAAAACCGCAGGTGGCCTTGGGGGCGGTCTTGAAGAGGTGGACAAGGACACGGTCGTCCTCTACGGTAGCATTGGTGCTGCGGTCATCTTCGGCTTGGTGTTTGTCGCCGCCTTTGCACGAGCGCTTCGACGTCGAGCCAACGCCCAACCGATGTACGTCCCGCCCGTTGAGGTGGCTGATGAACCTGAAGAGGACGACCTTGACTTCTCCGAACTTGATGACCTGTTTGGAGATGAGGGCGAAGGCGACGATTTCGATTCGGTCTTCGCCGATTTATGAGCGAGACCGCACGCCGCCGGCCGGCCGGTAAGTCTGCAGAACTCAGCCGATGTGTCACGATTTGAGGAGCAACACTCAAAGGCTTGGTGTAGCCCACTACACCTGTTCCCCAAGGGGTGTTTTTCATGTTGGGACTCGAAGGAAAAACAGCGTTTGTCTTTGGAGTCGCCAGCGAAGACTCCATCGCTTGGGCGATTTGCAAACAACTTGCAGCCGCTGGCGTGACCCTCTACTTGGGCTACCAGAAGCGCTTCATGAGCCGGATTTTCCAACTCAAGGACCAACTTCCCGCCATTGGGGGATTCTATCCGTTGGACGTGGCTTCGGATGCGACGACCAAGGAATTTTTTACGGCCTTTGCCGCCGACCACCCTGGGAAAAAAGCAGACATTCTCATCCACGCCATCGGGTTTGCGCCCCGTGCTTGCTTTGACCGCCCCATTCTCTTTGTTGAGGACGATGACATCAACACCGCCATGACCATCTCGGCCAATTCGTTGCAACGTTGCCTCAAGCACGCTTTGCCCTACCTTGCCGATGGATCCTCCACCATCACCTTGACCTATGCAGCCTCGAACCGCTTCGTCCCAAGCTACGGCATCATGTCCATGGCAAAGGCCGCCTTGGAGTGCTGGACGAGAGAGTTGGCGTGCCATCTCGGGCCCGAGGGCCACCGCATCAACGCCATCTCCTCCGGTCCAATCCAAACGATTGCAGCCAGTGGAATCCCCGGTTTTGACCGCATTCTTGAGCATGTTGAAGCCAACGCTCCGCTCCGACGCAACGTCAGTCAAGACGACGTTGCCGGGGCGACGCTCTGGTTGGCCAGTCCTCTGGCAGGGGGCGTAACGGGCCAGTGCATCTATGTTGATGCGGGTTATTCGATCACGATGGTGCCGGAGAGCATCATGAACTGAGGTGACGGCATGGGGTTGACCACGGCGGACGGCAAACCCTGCGAGGGAATTGAACAGGGGCCGTTTGAACCCGTTGCGATCGTTGGCCTCGGGGCGCTGATGCCCGACGCGCCCAACATCGATGCGTTTTGGGACAACATCCTGAATGCAAAAATCAGCATCCGACCCCTCCCCGAAGGTCGGTGGCCAGGCCCCATCAACCATTTTTGGAAAGAAGGCGGGCCCGGTGACCACACGGAAGGCTTCACCTATGCGAAAATCGGAGCGCTCGTGGAAGGGGCTGATTTTGACTGGCGCCGATGGCGGCAACCGCCGGGAACGCTCCCTCAAATCGACCCCTGTCAACAATGGGCCGTGACGGTCTCGGCGGACGCCATCGAGCATGCGGGCTACGACGGGGAGGTGCAGGACCTTGACCGAGCGCGAACAGGCGTTGTCTTTGCAAACGCCTTGGGCGGGGAAAATCGCAACTTGTCCAACATTCGCGTGTGGTCGAACCACACCGCTGCGCTGGCCAGGGATCACGACCTTCCGCCAGACCGGATTGAAGCGTTCAAAGAAGCCGTTTTGGAAGGCACCCCAAGGGTTGACGAAGACACCATGCCCGGAGAATTGGCCAACGTGGTTTCTGGGCGGGTAGCGAATTTGCTTGATTTGCAAGGGCCCAATCACGCCATGGACGCCGCGTGCGCTTCTTCGATGGCTGCAGTCCTCGACGCGTGCCGTTTGTTGCAAACGCGCCAAGTCGACGTGATGTTGGCCGGTGCAGCAGACCGGACGATGGACCCCGCCACCTTTGCAAAATTTTCCGCGATAGGGGCCTTATCGCCCACGCATTCCTCCCCGTTCGATGCTCGTGCAAACGGGTTCGTGATGGGGGAAGGAGCAGGCGTTCTTGTCCTCAAACGACTGAGCGACGCCATCCGTTCAGGGGATGAAATCTTCAGCGTGATCCGTGGCGTTGGCGGTTCATCGGATGGCCGAGGGAAAGGCATCACGGCTCCGAGTCAACGGGGTCAAGTGCAAGCGATTGCCCGGGCGTACAGTCAAGCCGGCTATGCACCTTCGAGCGTTGAACTCGTTGAAGCACACGGGACTTCAACCAAGGTGGGCGACGCCACCGAACTCTCCACGCTCTCTCGGCTGTGGACGGGCGTAGAGGGCACAGGGAAAGTGGCTGTCGGCTCCATCAAGTCCCAAATCGGACATCTCAAGGCCGCTGCAGGGATTGCAGGCATCATGAAAACAGCCATGGCGCTTCATCATCGAACCATCCCACCCAGTGCCAACTTCGAGACGCCAAACCCGACCGTTGATTGGGGGTCGATTCCTTTCTTCGTCCCCACCCGACCGTTGGATTGGCCCCGCCCCGCCGACCACCCCCGTCGAGCAGGCGTTTCCGCTTTCGGCTTTGGAGGGACCAATTTCCACATCGCTCTTGAAGGGTACGAACCCGACTTCCACGCACCGCTTGCCGCCAAGTGGGAAAGCCGCTGGCTGGCTTACAGCGGCCAAAACGACGCAGCCCCTGCCTCCGTCCACGATGCCTCCCTCTCGCCAACCCTCTCCCACGAGGCCCTCAAAGCGATTGAAGGTGGTGTTTTGCTTCGTTCGGCACCCTCGCTTGAGGCCCTATCCGCCGATATCGCCTCGTTAAACTTCGAGGGGCCGCTCTTTGACGACGACCCCCGCGGACTGCGTCTGTCCAAAGCCCTGCAGCAGGCGAGCGAAGGTTACGATGCCAGCCATGCTGTGCGGATGGCGCTCGTGGCCACCTCATGGGCAGAATTCACGAAGCGTCAAACGCTTGCTGTCCAAGCCATGGCGGACAAAGACAAGTGGGGTTTCCTGCAAGCACAAGGCGTCCTGTTGACGGATGAACCCGCCTTGCCTCCCGAAGCAAAAGTGGTGCACATGTATCCCGGTCAGGGAAGCCAATACGTCGGCATGACCGCCGATTTGGCCCAACGCTTCACGGCTCCCGACGAAGTATGGCGACAAGCCGACGAGACGATGGTCGAGGTGCTCGATGGCGAAACCCTCTCCGGTTTTGTCCTGCGCTCCAACCTCTCCAAAGAGGAACACCAAGAAGCCGAGCACAAACTCAAGCAAACCGAATACACTCAACCGGCGATGCTGACGGCCGACTTGGCTCTTGAACGCACCCTGAACGCCTTCGGGCATCAACCCGATATGGTTGCTGGGCATTCCCTTGGCGAATACGCCGCCCTCATGTCCTCCGGCATTTTGGATATGGACGGGGCGCTGCGCGCTGCCGCCGCCCGTGGCACAGAAATGGGCTCGGTGGTCATCGACGACAAAGGACTCATGGCGAGCGTGACCGCTCCGTATAGCGAGGTTGAAGCCGTTCTCGAAGCGACCGAGGGGTACGTCATCGCCGCCAACAAAAACTCCCCGAAAATGACCGTGATTGCTGGCGAAACCTCGCCCGTTCGCTCAGCCATGGCTGCGTTTGAGGCGAAGGGATTCAACTGCGTTGAACTCGCAACATCCCATGCTTTCCATTCCCGAATCGTCGCGCCCGCCAACGAACCGCTGCGTCGGTTTTTGGAAGGTTTGGAAATTCGTTGGCCCAAGGTCCCCATCACGGCCAACGTTGACGGGACGTTCTACCCGACGGAAGGAAACGAAGCCAAGGAAGCGATATTGGAAAAGCTCGCCCCGCAAATGGCCTCGTCGGTGGAATGGACCAAGCAAATTGAGGCGATGTATGCCGCTGGCGGGCGCGTCTTCGTCGAGGTGGGTCCCAAGCGTGCGTTAACGATGTTTGCGATGCAAATCTTGGAAGAGAAACCGCATGTCCCCGTGATGACCAACCACCCGAAACAAGGTGGCATCGCTTCGTTTT
>JAURDW010000020.1 GCA_030827745.1 Candidatus Poseidonia sp. | reverse complement strand
GGTTTCCGCTGAACTGAAATTCAAACACCAGTCGTTGGCGTTGAACGGATGCCCCCGGTCCGAATTGGTCAAGCGCATGGGCCATTTCTTGCGCCCACCCGTCCACGGTGGTTTCGTCTGCTGAAGCACCCAAAGGCAGGAGGGGTTTCATGATCTGACGCGAGACCGTGCTTTGAGTGGAACCGGTCGCTTTCGCAATGTCCATTTGCGACCATCCTTTGACCCTCAACGCCTTTGCGAGTTGTTGGTGGAGTCTGTCCAGCCATTTGCCACCAATTTGCCCAAGCATGGGCGGGGATTGGTCGGGTTCTATTCAATGTTCTTGAAGAAATATGCACGGTGAATAAGAAAAACGGTCGCATATGAGGTCTTCAGGAAGATTCTCGGCCGTTTGTCCTTGCAGCGTGGTCTCTTCGAACAGGGTGTACCCTCGTCTTGTGAATCGGTCAAAAATCGTAGCATTCGCGTTCTTTTTACAGGCAGAAAGCCGTTCTAAGGGGCTTCAAAGCCGTTTATTGAACCTGCATGACATTTATTCAAAACGGGTCATTCGGGGGAGTTCCTCCGACATTTCTTCCGAAAAAGAGTCCTGATATGACATGTCACCGAAGGGTTTTGGAGGCGATTCTTCGGCCTTTATTCGGCATACACAGGCTCATAAGCGGGCCGCGGTGAGGCCTTTTCATGGACTTGGACGCAGCCACCTTTATCGACGAAATCGCTGCTCGCCTCCTCGACCATGTTCAAGCCAAAGACCGACCGGGTAGGCTGAGTCCCTCGGCCTCGTTGGCTTCCATGCGTCGGACGCTCGACCTCGGACTGCCTTTGGAGGGTTTTGGAACCGATTCGGTTCTGGATGACCTCGACACGTACCTCGCCAACAGCGTCAAGACGAACCGGCCGGAATTCATGAACCCCCTCTGGGGTGGCCTCAGTTTACCTGCTCTGGCTGGCGAAATCATCGCAGCAGCCACGAACAATTCAATGTACACCTACGAACTTTCGCCTGTCGCCACCCTCATTGAACAGACCCTCATCAAACGGATGAACGAACTCGTCGGCTTCTCTGACGGCTTCGGTACATTCACCACCGGTGGATCCAACGGGAACATGCTGGGGATGCTCTGTGCTCGGGAAAAACACCTGCCGGGCTCAACCAAAACAGGATTTGACGGTCGGAACATGGCCGTTTTCGTTTCAGCAGAAGCACATTACTCGGTGCTCATGTCTTCCAATGTCATTGGCATCGGACATCAAAACATCATCAAGGTGGCGTGCGATGAACACGGACGCATGCGGCCCGACCGCTTGATGGAGGAGCTTGAATTCGCCCGTCAAGAAGGCCTGGTGCCGCTTTGCATTGTTGCAACGGCGGGGACCACGGTGCGCGGGGCGTTTGACCCCATCGACGAACTGGCCGACATCGCCCACCGAGAAGGCCTTTGGCTGCATGTTGATGCGGCATGGGGCGGAGCTTGCGTGTTTTCAACCACGCATGCTTCTTTGATGGCGGGTGTTGAAAAAGCAGACAGCGTCTGCTGGGACGCTCACAAAATGATGAGTGTTCCGCTGATGTGCAGCGTCTTCCTCATCAAAGAGCCCGAAGTTCTCCGTCGCCTTTGCGATCACGTCAGCGTAGCCCACTACCTCTTTCACAGCGAAGCCGCTCTCGATGACCTCGGTCGGTATTCCCTCCAGTGCGCTCGACGCAACGATGCCCTGAAACTCTGGATTGAATGGCGGGTTCGTGGCGATGCCGGATGGGCAACCATGGTGGACCAGCACATGGCGGACGCCGACCACCTCCAAGCCTCCATCAACGAACACCCCTCGCTTGAGATGATGTCGGAACGGATGTGGACCAACGTGTGTTTCCGCTACACGAATCCGGAGGCAGAGGACCTGAACAAACTCAACGCCGAGATTCGTCATCGCTTGATTCAAGAAGGCTCCTTCATGGTCAGCCGCTCCAATATCGGCGAGGACGTGATTCTTCGGATGGTCTTGGTCAACCAAAACGTCACTCGGTCGTCGCTGAAGCGGTTCTTGGACCGGGTCGTCCATCACGGCGACGAGATTTGCCGTGGATTGCCTGCCGAAGCATGAGCAAGAGGCGAACCGAAGTTTATGTGGCGAACGGGGCTCCCGAAATCATGAGCGACCATCCACCCGTTCGAACCGCCCTCTACGAAGAACATGTTGCCCTTCAGGCGAATCTCGTTGATTTCCACGGGTTTGAACTTCCCATTTGGTATTCCAACATCCGCGATGAACATCTGGCGACGCGCTCTTCAGCTGGTCTCTTCGATGTGTCGCACATGGGCTCGTTCCGCTTTTCTGGACCCGATGTTCGTGCTTGGTTGGAAGGCCTCGCCACCCAACGGGTGACCGCTCTGGGGCCCGGTCGCTGTGCCTACACGCATTTTCTTGACGCCGATGGCTGCTTAATCGACGACATGATCTTCGCCGTCGTGAGCGAGGAGGAAATTCTTGGTGTCCCGAATGCTTCCATGATCGACGTGATGTGGGCGTGGTTTTCCAAACATCTGCCCGAGGACGGCTCTGTTCTTCTCGAGAACCTGTCGGACGCCACGGCCATCGTAGCGTTGCAGGGGCCAGAGGCCAAATCCATCCTCGATGAGGCGATGGGCGAAGGCCAGCATGTTGGTCGCTTCAAGTGGCGGGAACTGACCGAAAACGCCCTCGGTGTGACGGGCTGGATTCAAGGCACTGGGTACACCGGCGAAAGCGGATACGAGATTTTCGTTCCCAACGCTCATGCCTCTTCACTTTGGCGGGCGCTGGTCTCCAGCGGCGCCACACCCGTTGGTTTGGGTGCGAGGGACACCCTCCGACTTGAGAAAGGCTACCTGCTCTCCGGTGTTGATTTCTGTTCGCCTTCGTTGAACGGGGACCCCTTCTTGGCCCGGGATTCTTGGGAAACCAACGTTCCCTTCGGGTTGGACCTTGACCACGAATTTGTTGGGAAGCAACGTGTCATCGGCCACGATGCGTCGGACGCTCGTTGGTGGGGCATTCGCTACACCGAGAAAGGCCCGTTGCCTCGGCCGGGCAAAGAAGTTCATTCTCTTGACGGCGTTCACCTTGGGCGATTGACCTCCGGCGCGCCCGCACCCTCTCTTGAGAACACAGGCATCGGTCTTGGCTACCTTTCTGGGGTTGAGGAGGGGGATGAAATTCTCATCGTGGCCAGCCCCCGCAAATCGGTCAAGGCTGTGGTCGTTCGCCCGCCGTTTTATTGAAGCGAATCCAACACCGGCAACAGGGCCTCTCGCCAGCGTCGGCGTTCTCGGTCGGCGGTGGTTTCCAAACGGACGCTCATGCTTCGAGCTTGGAACAAGGCCTTGGCCACCGACGTGAGGTCGTTCCATTCCGCTGGACACCCGATGCCTTCAGCCAAGGCCACTTCCGCCATCAAACATCCTTGATTGACCACTGAGGGGACGCCGTAGGCGGCGGCATCGAACATTTTCACGGGAAGGGCACCTTGCAGGATGTTTCCGCGCAGCGGGGAGTACATGGCAAACATCACGTCGATTTCAGCCAACAGATCAGGAAGTTCCGCTTGTGCGAACGCACCGGTAACCTCCGCCTCCAATTCACCCGCTTCAACCCGTTCCATGAGGTGGCGACGTACGCTTGCTGCTGCCACACCGTCGCCTGCGATTCGGATGGTGGGTCGCTCGTGTGGTTGCATCGAATCAACCGTTTTGATAAGCAAATCGATGGCTTTTCGGTCCCGCACGCGACCCACAAACCCCACCGTCCATCCAACGCTTTCCGTGCTCGGACGTGATGGGAAGGGTGGTTCGGGTCGGTTTTCGACAACATGACTCTCGATGCCATGATGGGCAAGCCATTCGGAAAATCCTCGGCTGGTCGGGGAAATGCCTCCGCTGGAGGTGACGACAACACGAGCGTGCTTGGCACGGTTCAACATCCGGCGTTTCATCCTCCCCGCAACGGCAGCACGAAGTCGGGATTGCGGTGCCTGATAGCGAACCCAGGTGTGCTGGAGGTCGTGCATATCAAACACGAAGGGGACGCTTCGTTGCTGCTGCAGGGCCACCCCGACTCGAAGGGTGTCGGCGTCGTGACAGTAGACCAGCGCCGGTGGGTCGTGAAGCAAGGTTCGAACGACCTGACGCTGGAAGGAACGGATGCCCTGATAGGTGCGAAGGGTTCCACCGTACGGTGTTTTTCCGAGGTGGTAGCGCATGATGCGAACACCGTGATGATTCTCGCTCATCGGATGTTCGGCCAAACGGTCAAAGGCGTGGACGGTGACCTCGTGGCCGGCTTCCATCACCCACCTGGCATGGCGGAGCACCCTTGGGTCCGGAGCGCAGGCATTGGTCACCACCATTGCCACCCGAACCATGCCCTCGGCACAGGGTGCCGTGTCATAGGCTGTTCCCTTGCGGGTTGTGGGGGGAAGCAATTCATTATGAGCGGGACGCGGTTGGTTTTGCCCAACCCTCCGAGGCGATGCAAGATGGTGGACCAACTTCCGAACCGTGGCCGAGAATTGGAGATGCTCAACGAGATGGGTTTTGAAAGCATTGAAGACCTCTTTGCCGACATTCCTGCCGATGTCCGATTCAAGGGTGAATTGCCCCTTCGTGGACCGCAATCCGAGGAGGAAATCATCAGCGATGCCAGGCGTTTGCTTGGCGCCAACCTCGCCATGGGGCAACGCCCGGCTTTCCTCGGCGCCGGTCTCTACCGCAATTATGTCCCGGCTTCGGTGTTTCAACTCGTGACTCGAGGAGAATTCCTCACTGCCTACACGCCCTATCAGCCTGAAGTCAGCCAAGGCATGCTCCAAGCCATGTGGGAGTTCCAAACCCTCATCTCCGAACTCGTCGGCCTTCCCATCGCCAATCTTTCGCTGTACGATGGCTCAACAGCAGCAGCCGAAGCGTTGACGTGTGCGGTCCGCGTTCACACCCGCAAAGCAAGCCAACCGAACACGGTGTACATCTCCGCTCTCACGCCTCCCGATAAGCAATCGGTGATGTTCAACTACTGCCAGGGTGCTGAGATTGAGATCCGAACCATCGAGCACCACGAGGACGGCTCCTTGGACCTTGAGTCCCTTGCGAAAGCAGCGGGTTCCTGCGGCGTCTATCTCGAGCAACCCAATCCCCTCGGTGTGCTGGACGAAAACCTCGTTCAGGTCAAAGACATCATCGGGGAAAACACCGCGCTCATCGTTGGTGTGCAACCGGTATCTCTCGGCGTCGTGGAAGCCCCCGGGCATTACGGTGCAGACATTGTGGTGGGGGAGGGTCAACCGCTCGGGAGCCCCGTCACCGGGGGCGGCCCGTTGTACGGCATTTTTGCCTGCACCCAACCTTACCTTCGCCTCATGCCGGGCCGCATCGTCGGGCGCTCCATTGATGTGGACGGCAACGAGGCCTACTGCTTGACCCTCTCGACCCGTGAACAGCACATTCGTCGGCATCGGGCAACCTCCAACATCTGCACCAACGAGACCCTGATTGCGTTGATGGGGGCCATGCACATGGCTTTGCTTGGCCCCGACGGCTTGCGTGAGTTGGCCGAACGCAACCTCCAAGCCTGTCAAGCAGCGAAAGAAGCGCTTCAAGCCACACCAGGCGTCCGCTTGGTGCACGACACCGCCCATTTCAACGAATTTGCAATCGCCGTTCCGGGCAGTTCCACGGCGTGTTTGGCGTTCTTGGACGCCAACGGCATCACCGGTGGGTTTGACCTAAGCACGTGGTACCCTGAACAAAAGGACCGCATTTTGGTGACCACCACCGACCAAACGTCTCTGGCCGATATCGAAGCGCTTTCGGCCCAACTTGCGCTTTGGTCCACCCACCAGGAGGTGAACGCATGAGTCACCTCTTCGACCATCACGGCGCCGAAAACACTGGCTACAGCCAGCCACCTGCGCTCACCACGAAGAAAAAAGCGAGTGTTCCAAACGGCTTGATGCGGAAGTCACCTGCCCGTTGGCCTCGTCTTTCTGAGCCAGAAATGGTGCGCCATTTCACCTGGCTTTCAAAGCGGAATTTTGGCATTGACACCGGGTTCTACCCCCTCGGGTCCTGCACCATGAAACACAATCCTCGGGTCAACGAGGTCATCGCTCAACTGCCCGGCATCGCCGACATTCACCCACACCTGCCCGAACACCACCTCCAAGGGCTGTTGTCGATTTATTACGAGATGCAGCACATGCTCGAAATCTGTGCGGGTATGGACCAAGTTACCCTTCAACCGGTGGCGGGTGCTCAAGGAGAATTCACGGCGGTGCGTTGCATCCAGGAATACTTCCGCCTCCGAGGAGAGGACCAACGAACCAAGGTCATCGTTCCCGATTCAGCCCACGGAACCAACCCGGCCTCGGCAGCCATGGCCGGCTTTGAAATCGTTGAAATCCCCAGTCGAGCGGACGGCCGCATTGATTTGGATGCGCTTGCGGCCGTGGCGGATGAGACCACGGCGGCCATGATGATCACCAACCCCAACACGTTGGGATTGTTTGAGGCTGACATTTCGGCCGCCAGTGCCATCGTTCACGAGGCCGGCGGACAGATGTACTACGACGGTGCAAACTTCAACGCCATTCTCGGCATCACCTCACCAGGCTTGATGGGCTTTGACGCCGTTCACTTCAATCTGCACAAAACGTTCTCTCAACCGCACGGTGGAGGCGGTCCAGGGTCAGGTCCAATCGGTGTGAAAGCGCACCTCGCACCCTTCCTCCCCGGTCCACTCGCCGCCCGTCGTGAGGCAACGGCTGAAGAGCGGGGGCAAGCGGTGGACGAACACTGGTACCATTGGCTTGAACCCGAGCACAGCATCGGAAAGGTCCAACAATGGCACGGCAATGCTGGTGCAGTGATTCGGTGTTGGGCGTACTACCGGCGCTATGGCAACGGTTTGACCACGATGTCTGAACATGCCGTGCTCAATGCCAACTACCTTCGTCATGCCATCCACAGGGAAGCCAAGCGCATCGGCGTGGACCATCTCTTCGTTGATGGTGCCGAGACCGAGGTCGCCAAGCACGAATTTACGCTCTCCATGCAACCCGCCAAGGAGGCTTTGGGCATCTCGGCAATGGATGTCGCCAAAGGTCTTCTCGACCGAGGCTACATGGCCCCAACGGTGTATTTCCCGCTCGTTGTGCCTGAGTGCATGATGATCGAGCCAACAGAGACAGAGTCCAAGGACACGCTCGATACCTTTGCGAAGCATTTCGTTGAGGTGCTTACGTGCGACCCCGAAGTTCTTCACGAAGCACCCGTGACCACGCCGGTTCGCCGCGTGGACGAAGTTTACGCAGCACGAAACCTCTGTTTGCGGCACCCCTTTGACGATGCTTGAGGACGGATAGGCTTAATGGAAAATGGCCAGCCCCGAAAGCGTGGAATCTCAAGCAGACCTTCCCAAAGGCTGGTCCTCTGCCGAGCATTCGGCGAACTATGCCGTCACCTTGCTCGTGTTTTCTTGGGCCTTGCTTCCTGCTGGATTCATGCTTCTGTTTTTGGTGACCGGTCGGTACCCTGACCTCCGCATGCCGCTGGCCGCCATGACCATGGCCCTGTTTGCGTTCACTTTCGTGACCGGGTATGGACAACGACAAAGTGCCATGCGGGACGGGCGCGTGTTGCTCTGCGCCACCATGATGGGGGCTGCGGGCGGCGTTGTCGGTTTGGTTTGGGCCATGGATTTAACGGCATGGTGGTGGGCCGCCTATGCTTCTGTTCTCGGTTGTGTGCCGATGCTTTTCGTGGCGATGAATCACCTCGCCTCTTGCACGGCACCCGCCATTGAGCGCCCGTGGCACGCCACCCATCGTTTGGCGTCCGATGCGCTTCCAGGTTGGACCATCATCAGCGGTTCGTGGACCCCAAGTGAGATGGCGTGGACCCTTCGTGATTCCAAACTTTTTGTGATGTTTGGCCGGCTTGAAGGTGAGCAGACCCGATTGCGAATCGAAGCCTTCGCCAAAGGCCCGAGTTTCCCAATCGCATTGCTTTCTGATATGCGCTGGGAGGCCATGAAGGCGCAAGGAGGGGCATCAGAAGAAGAGGAATGACCCGAAACGGCCATTTTCCCCGAGAGGCATCCTAAAGAACCACCCGCGATGGCGTTTGGGACATGGATGTAACCATCTTGCTCGGGTCCTCATCGGACATGCCTGTCGCTGAAAAATGCACCAAGATTCTCAAGCAATTCGACGTGCCGTACCAACTCCGTGTCGCATCTGCTCACCGCTCGCCACGTTTTGTCGAACAAATCGTCGGCGACGCCATTGACGATGGCTGTTCCGTTTTTATCGCCATGGCGGGCCTTGCCGCTGCTCTTCCTGGGGCCGTAGCTGCCCTCACGACGAGGCCTGTCATCGGTGTGCCCTGTGGCGGCAAAGTGCCCTACGATTCCCTCCTTTCCATTGCCCAACTTCCCCCTGGTGTCCCTGCAGCCACCGTTGGTGTTGACCGTGGCGATAACGCCGGCTACCTCGCCGTCCAGATGCTCGCCCTGTCCAACCCGACCTACGCTGCCGCCCTCGAACAGAACAAACTCGACCAAATCGAGCGAGTGAAGGCGCAGGACCGAGAAGTCAACGGCGGTGCGTGAAAATGTTTGACGCTGAAGAGTTCATTGCCGAGAGCATTGAAACTCTTCAAGCCACCATTGACGATGTCGCCATCATCGCTTGCTCGGGAGGCGTTGACTCCACCGTTGCGGCCGTGATCGCCAGCAAGGCGGTGGGAGATCTTCTGCATTGCGTGTACGTTGACACCGGTTTCATGCGAAAGAACGAGACCGAACAGATCGAAGCCCTTCTTGAAGCCCAAGGCATCAATTTGGTCACCGTTCGGGCTGCAGACCGTTATTTTGAAGCACTCAAGGGGGTCACGGAACCAGAACAAAAACGCAAGGTCATCGGCGAACTTTTCATCCGTATCTTTGAAGACGAACAAGCCAAATGCGGCGCCAAATACCTCGTCCAAGGCACCATTGCCCCCGATTGGATTGAATCGGGCGGCGGTGTCCGAGACACCATCAAGTCGCATCACAACGTCGGCGGTCTTCCCGAAGACATGACGCTCACCGTGGTTGAACCGTTGCGAGAATTGTACAAGGACGAAGTTCGGGAACTGGCACGCACCCTTGACATCAACGTGGCCGAACGCCAACCGTTCCCCGGGCCGGGGCTGGCGGTTCGAACGCTTGGCGAATTGACGCCCGAGCGCGTTGAGGTTGTCCGTGAATCGTGCGCCATCGTCGAAGAAGAGTTTGAAGCAGCCGCTCAACGCGGCGAGATGGAACTCCCTTGGCAGTACTTCGCAGCCTTGCTTCCTGTCCGCAGTGTTGGCGTCCACGGGGATGTTCGGGCGTACGGCGAAACCGTCGTTGTTAGGGCCGTTCAATCCATGGACGGCATGTCGGCGCGTTACTCCGAAATACCTCACAAGATTCTCCAGAAAATCAGTACACGCATCACCAACACCGTCAAGGGCGCCGTGAACCGAGTGGTGTACGACATCACGCACAAGCCCCCCGGTACCATCGAGTGGGAATGAGGCCCATACCTTTCTTTGGGAGAACCCGGAGGGGCGAGCATGGACGGTTCTCAATCCGATGCTTCGATGACCGTGTCCACCCGCGGCCCAACAGCGGTGCTCTTGGCCACGTTGGTCGTGGCGAGCGTGTTTGTCGTGGGTGCGATGGTCAATGACGGCTCCGAGGCCAGCAACGTTTCTTCACCGACGACAATCAACGGCGATGATTGGCGGCCATATTCCGTTGTTGCCCCCATCGACACCGGCATCAACGTTTACCACGACCACTTCCGGACGCAGGAAGTTTATCCGGATTGGTTGTTGGACGGGCTCGGGGTCACGATGACCTGCTTTCCAACCTTTGAGGGGACATGGCAAGAGCGGTACGAGGCGGACAGAAGCGATTGTTGGGACCTCATCTCGCCCTCTGACATCGTCTATTTTTCGGGCACAAAAATCATTGGAACCTCACCGGACGGTGGAACGGAAATCCACATTCTCGACGATCCTTCGGACGGGCACGGAACGGCGGTCACTGGGGCGGTGCTGAACGCGAACCCCGATGCGGTCATTTTCTTTGTTGAAGGCTTCTCTTCGCAAGCCGTCCTTGCGGCCGGAAATCAGCCCCTTGTGGACGTCGTCACCACCTCCTTCGGTGCCATCGGTTCGTTGCCCGTTCCCGGAATTGAGACCGCGACCTACCAAACGGTCGTCGTCAACAACAAGATTCACACGGGGGCGGCCGACAACACGCCTTCCCCCGCCGTACAAGACGCAACCGCAGGCCCTCCGTGGTCCATCGGGATTGCTGGCTATGCGGAAGAGGGTGACGATCAGAAAGAGACCATGAGCGGTTCCTATCCCGATATCGCAGCCGATTGGACTCAGGTCTTGCCCAACCACGATGATGTGGATGGGTACCACGAAACCTCCGGAACATCCTTTGCAACACCCCGAACAGCCGGCATTCTCTCTTTTGTGCTCGACCGCTTGCGCACCGAGGCGGGGGACATGGGTTCAGGGGCCGCTGATGAACCTCGAAACGGCTCCTTGGTCACCGGGGTCTGGGCGGAAACGTCGGCGGCCGGCGGGGAGGATGTATCCATTTCCAATTCCGACCTACGGGACGCCCTCAACCGCTCGGCGTGGTATCCATCGTTCTCAACGTGGGACCCAAGCGCAGGAACCTTGCCGATTTCACCGGTCGCACCGTGCACACAAGTGGGGTGGGGCGTGGTGAATCTTTCAAACATCGTGCCCATCATTGAGCATCTGAACGGTAGCCAGCCCATGCCCGACCGTCCATCGGATGTGGTGGCGTGCATGCAGGTGAATCAAGAGGCGCGAGAAGCGTATTGGGGTGTTTACCCAACCGAAAACGGGAGTGAGGCGACCGTGGCCGCTGCACGCCAGGATGACGATGATTGAACACGCAGTTGAAACGCGCATCAAGCGCTGTTGACCATCGGGTTTACGCCGATTGTGGGGCTCGAACCCACGACCTTGGGATTAACAGTCCCACGCTCCACCAGCTAAGCTAAATCGGCAGAGTGGGCGACACACCTCCCCTTTATCACGGCTTCGTTGATGGGGAATGCACGGTTGCCAAGAGACGAGAGGCGGTTGACACCGGTTCCGTAACGATTCGAGGCAGGCTCCTCAGGCGGGCCACCGTCGTCTCGTCAAGGGTTTGGCGGTGATGGAAAGTGAAGACGGGTTCGTTTTTGTGAACGAAACTTCCCTGCTCAACATGAACGACGAAACCAACCGCGAGGTCAAGGACATCATCCACTTCAAACCGACCAGCCCCGCACTCTCGAGCGATGACGGCCATCTCAAACGCGTCAATGCTTGAAAGATAACCGGATGATTGAGCCACAACGGTGGTGGTGAGGGGCGCATGCTCAACCACCGATTCGGGTTCGCTCAGCAACTGCTCAACGGTGCCTTCGTCAACGCCCTGTTGCAAGCACATGGCACCGAACACCTCCAAGGCCTTGCCGTTGTCAAGGACCGCTTCAAGACGCGCTTTTGCTTCATCTTGGCTCAATTCAAACGCCATGCATAGCAAAGCCGTGCCCTGCATCACCACCAAAGAACGTGTGTCAGCAGAACCTGCCCCTTTGAGAACATGGATACTTTCCACAACTTCCAAGGCGTTCCCGATGTGGGTTCCGATGGGATGGGACATTTCCGTGATTTGAGCGACTGCTGGCAGGCCCAAGCCTTCGGCGGTCACGACCATCGAGGTGGCGAGTTCTCTTGCCTCATCCATGGATTTCATGAAGGCAGCCTTCCCCACCTTGACATCAAGCACCAGGGCTTGCAAACCTTCTGCCGCCTTTTTTGATACGATTGAAGCGGTGATGAGGGGCACGCTGTCAACGGTATCCGTCACATCTCGAAGGGCATAGAGGACGCCGTCTGCGGGAGCAATCGCTTCGTTTTGCACGGCGATGCAACACCCCACCCTTTCCACCGCTTCGGTCATCGCTTCGGGTGTGAGGGCACACCGAAACCCGGGAATGGATTCCAATTTGTCGATGGTGCCGCCCGTGTGCCCCAAACCACGGCCAGCGAGCATGGGGACGCGACATCCACATGCCGCAAGAGCCGGCGCTAAAATCAACGACATCTTGTCGCCCACGCCTCCCGTGCTGTGCTTGTCCACGACAGGAGGGCCTTTTTCCCAAGCCAACTGGGCGCCTGAATCGATCATGGCTTGGGTGAGCACCACCTTGTCGGCCGTGGTGCAACCTAACCTGTGAACAGCCTTGAGCCAGCCAACGGTTTCGTCTCGGGAAGCCGTCCCATCACCAACGGCTTCAACAAAGGACAAAAGTTGGTCTTTTGGCTGGTCAACCCCGAGTTCAATCGCCTTGAGGAGGGCGGTGATGTCCATTCGTCCACCTCAAACCAAGCCGATTTCCTTCAACCGTTGGTGGAGGTACTCCCCAGCTGAGATGGAGGGGTAGCGTGGAACGCCTCCGGTCTTCTCAACAAAAGTGGGGTGAGGTGTCAGGTCCACTTCGTTTCGGGGGTGGACGAACATGGGCATTGAATAGCGGCGTGTGTTGGAATCCTTCGGGTTAACCACCCGGTGCGTGGTTGACTTGAACAAACCGTTGGTGAGGTTTTGAAGCATGTCCCCCGAGTCGACGATGATGGCGTCTTGGTCGCCTTGGACGCTGATCCACGTTCCGTCATGGTCCATCACTTCCAAACCATCCGCCGTTGCGGTAACGAGCAGCGTGATGAAATTGATGTCTTCATGAGCGGCGGAACGCACGGCCCCTTCGGGTGTGTTTTCTCCCAACGGCGGGTAGTGAATCATGCGCATGATGGTGTTGCCTTCGTTCGCCATATCGGACAGCCACTTGGCCTCCTGCCCGAGATAGAGTGAGCAGGCTTCCAAAAGACGTTGTGCTAAGCCTTCCATGCTTGCGTACAAGCGTTCAGCGGTGGGTTGGAAGGCCTCCACATGCTCCGTGGGCCAAATGTTCGGCGGATAGGTGGGGGTTGGTCCATCTGGGGAATGGACGCGCCCGGTCTGCCAGAACTCCTTCAAGTCCGGTGCAGGATTGTCTTTGGCGTGCTCAACCCCAAAGGCGGTGTAGCCGCGCTGATGGCCAATCTCAGGGCGCAAATACGCCCGTTTGGTGGCTTCATCCAATTCAAAAAATGCATCGCATTGCAGGTAGGTTTCATCGATAAGGGAGCGGGGGATGCCGTGATTGACCAAAGCGAAAAACCCGATGTCTTTCAGAGCGTCGCCAACTTGGTTCACAAAGGCGGTTGTGTCGGCCTCATCGTCCGAAAAAGCAAGTGCGAAGTCAACGGCGGGGATGCTTCGCGCCATGGCTTCATCAATCCCTGTAGGCGTTCAATTTCCAGAGCAGGCGCACCATCTCAATGTAAATCCAGATGAGGGACACCAAGATGCCGAAGGCGGCGTACCATTCCATGTTCTTTGGCGCACCGTATCGGCTTCCAGATTCAATAAAGCCGAAGTCGCTGATGAGCGTGAGCGAAGCAACGACCAGAATGAACAGCGTGACGCCGATGCCGATGAGGCCCGTGGAGTGCAGGAACGGCACGGAATATCCCGTGGTCCATGAAAGAATGAACGACGTGAGGTAGAGAAACATGATGCTGACGACAAGACCCCCCAAGACTTTGTTGAACATCGGCGTTGGCCGAATGATTCTCGAGGCGTACATCGCATACATGGTCGCCGTGATGCCCACGGTGCCAAAGGCGGCTTGGAACACGATGCCTTCGTACATGCTCTCGAAATAGACGGAGAAGGCGCCGATGAAGGCCCCTTCAAAAACGGCGTACATCGTCATCAACGTGGCAGGGTTGTTGGGTCGGATGAACATCAACAACAGGGCGATGACGCCGCCACCGATCATGCCAATCATCCAAAGGCCGAAAATCAAGGCGCCCCCGTTGCCGTTGTTCATGGCGTTCAAGCACAAAACGGCGGAGACAAGCGCCGTGAGGACCGTGACGCCGAGCAAATAGCCCGTCTTTTGCATGCTGCCCTCAACGGTCATCCGTTCGGTGCCGCTGAGGTTGCTCCAGAAATTGTTGTTCAAAACAGGGTTGCTGCTGCGCATCTCCATGGTATCAACCAGCCCTTCCGTCCGCTCCTGTTTCAATGTTGCTCTGAGGCGGTGTGTTGGGCCACCTGTTCTTCATAATACGCAGCCAACCGGTCCATCGTCCAGCCCTGAAGCATGTATTCTCGAACCATTTCAGCGGTCCAGCCGGGCACCTGCTCCAGCATGGCTGGCGTCACGACGGGTTCGTTGGCGTTCAACACCGGCTCGGGCCACTGCGGGTCAACCGTCCCGACCTTCATGTCGGCAAAGACCGTTTCTGGAACCCCTTCTTTCCCGTTGCGACCGTCGTTCCGCATTCTTTGCAGCACGACGAAGGCGCCCGCCGAGAGCACCAAGGCGAGCACCATCACGGCCAAGAAAAAGGACTCCGCAGACTCGCCTGCATCGTTTTTGGTGCTGTCCAACACACTTCCTGCGCGCTGAGCTGAAGAGCACCCTCGTTCGTCGGTCGCCGCACCGGCCTCCGTTCCAGGACAGTCGTCCTCCTCGTCAACCACGCCGTCGAGGTCGGTGTCCAGTTCTGTGGTGGAATTGTCCTCTGGCACAACCTCAATACCGCCGAGGTCGCATCCCATGGCTTCGCTGTCGTTGACGCCATCTCCATCGGCATCCGCAAACATGAGTGCATCGGTTGGAAGCACGTTTTCAACCGTGCTATCAAGCGCTGTCGAAAGCGCCCATGCCACTTCCACACCGTCCAAAATGCAGTCCCCGTCAGTGTCGTTGGCGTTGGGGTCACCACCGTGGAGTTGCTCGCTGAAGTGCGTGAGTCCGTCGCCGTCAGGGTCCAAGGCTGCCTCATCGACAACCCCCGCAACGGCTACGCTGCGTCGAGCACGGTTCAAGCCGTGTTCCACTTCCCATGCATCAAGCAGGCCGTCCTGGTCGGAGTCGGTGGTGCTGTCGACACGGTCCCAGTCCGCCTGCCAGGACGTGGCGTAGACCGCAGCAACATCTTCGCTTTTGATGAGGACGCCCATTTCACGGTTTCTCACAAGTGCGGAATCGCCCCAGTTGATGGAGGAGATGAGGACGGAATGTCCGTCGATGATCACGCCTTTGTTGTGCAGTTTGGTGACGCTGTTGGCATCCGAACTCATCACGATGGCCGCCGTATCGTAACCTTGCGTGAAGTTCCAGTCTTCATTAAAGCGGTCAACGGCTTTTTGGATGTCTTCGTCAAGGTACGCCCCGTTCAAAATCAAACGGAGGCGAAGTCCGCGTTGCGCCGCATCCTCAAGGGCTCGGACGATGGGGTTTTCACCCCAACCGTAGGACCAGTCAAGGTCAAGGTATTGAAGAGAAAGCAGAATTTCTTCCTCGGCATCATCGAGCATAGCGACCGTTGAAGCGATGCACGTGTCGGGGCACACCAACAGCGTCGCTTCGTAGCCCCCGTCGATGCCAATGGCGAGTTCTCCCACCACGGCATCGGTCGAAGGGAAACTCCAGCCAGCTGGGGCTTCGCTCAACAAAACAGGAGTGATGTGCAAACGTGAAGGGTCTTCGTCAAAAGCGAGGTGCTGCATGACTGTCTGGGCAAAGGCAGTATCATCGACCAACACGCCCCAATCGCGGTTACCGGGCTCGCCTGGAGCGGGTTGAGACGAGGATTTCCAATTGCCCGAACCCATCCAAACGCTTGAGCCGTCCCGCACGGCGACTTTGCTGTGGAGGTAGGCGTAGGGGTTTTCTCCCGTGTCGCCGAACCAAAACACGTCCACTCCGGCTTGTTTGAGGTGGGTGGCCATACCTTTCTGCGTGTCCATGTCGTATTGATTCCACCATGAATCGCCGTAGTCGAGCACGACACTGACCTCAACCCCTCGACCATGTGCGTCGATGAGGGCCTGAACCAAGTGGGGTTCCTGCAACTGGTAGACATGGACCGTCAGCGACGTGCTGGCTCCTTCAATCCAGTCCAACACATCAACAAGACCGTTTTCCGGGGCGATGAGCGGCGTCACGGTACCCGTTCCGTTCACCGTATTCTCAAAGCAAAACGTGCTGCCTCCCAAACGGCTCCAACGGTGGTGCCAGTCGGCGACGGTGTTCGTATCCGGGGTGTCGCCGCAACCGCTCCCTCGCAAGTAGATGAGGTTGTCGAGGTTGGCGAGGGGCTCCACGAGGGCTACACCGCTCCAGCCCTCAAGCGATACGGGGCCGTTTCCATAGACCAGCGTATCGGCTTCGTTGCCCGAGGGGTCCATCAGTTGGAGGGCCGTTCCCGAATCGGGGAAATAGAACGGGCGGTCCATGACGCTGTCAATGTCGGCGATGACGCCGGATTCGAACAAAGCGAGGGCATCGGCGTCGTTGGCCAGCATCACCGAGGAGCCTGCCTCCAGGGAAAGTGCCGTGATGGTGGCGTTGTAACTGTTGAGCGTCCCGGTTGTGGAGCGAAGCACCCACCCGTTGAGCACCGCCAGTTCATCGCCATGGTTGGTCACCTCAAGAAATTCCATGTCGTTTGAAATGTCCGAAGTAGCGGACGGCATGAACCGAGTAAAGACGATGTCATCAGCCTCAGCAAAGGTCGAGGGGTCGGGCTCAGCTTCCCCCGGGGTCGGCCAGAGCGTGTGCTTCCATGACGGCGAGGTTTCGTCGGGCATGAGCGTTTGACAATCGGTGATCACCGTCCATGAGGCCGCATCCACAAGGCTGCCGTCCGGGTTGAGCAAGGAAACTGAATCGCCCAGGCCCGTGAGCATCCAGGTTTCGAGCAAGACGACCCCTCGTTCACCTGGTGCGAGTTCCAACGGGTTGGTTTGGTTATCAGGTGACCAAAGTTTGTCGCTCCGGATGAAGCGCCGGTCGCCATCGGCGTTGAGGATGGACCACCGAGAGATGTTCAGAGGGGAACTGCCGATGTTGTGCACCTCCACCCAATCTTCAGTAGGTTCGATGGAATCATCGTTGCAATACGGCAGGATTTCGGTCATCTTCAGGTCAACAGAGCCGTTGTACGGCGGCCAGACAGGGTTCAATTCACCGGGGGTTGCCCATGCCGCAAGCAGCCAATCGCCCGTTGCTGCAGATGCACTTGGGCCAACCCCCGCATGGGTGCTGTTGGGCGGCACCAACGATTCTCCCTCAACACTTGACGACCACGTGATGGTGTCAACGGTCGAGCCGGTGGCGTCCACCAAGCCGATTGAATCGGGAGCGGTGTGCTTGAGGTAGAAGGAACTGGTTCCGTTCAACGCCACCAAGACCACGTCCCCAGCGGCGACGACCGGCGTTGATTGCAACGGCATGTTGAATTCGTGAAGCGTGAAACTTCGTGAGGCGGCTTGGAACTTCCAGCCGGTCAGGTCGATGTCGGTCGTTCCGTAGTTGTGCAATTCCAACCATTCGCCGGCGGGCCATTGCTGATTGTCGGCGCCTTTTGCATCGGGCAACACTTCTGAAAATTGAACGGTGCTTGCCGAGGGCACGCTTCCAGGTTCAGGTTGGCCGGGGGTTTTCCAAGGTGCCGGTGTCCATGAATCGGTCGGTTGCTGGGCACGAATCAGGGCGACGTCTTCGCCATAATCCGTGGTGTAGTAGGCCGTGTCAACGACTTGACCGCTGGCTTCCACCAAAAACAGATGATTGTAATTGTCCCAGAGTTGGGTGGGGCCAGTGAATTGAACCAGACGCCGCTCACCACCCTCAATGACCGAAGCGCCTTGACTGGTGTTGAACACAAGTGTGCCAGGATCGATATGTGTGATGTTCCCCATGCCATCAAGAATGCTCCACCCCATCAAGTCGATGCTGACATTTCCAGTGTTGTGCAGTTCAATCCATTCACCGTCGGGAAAACCCGCGCCGTCGTTGGTGGCGTTGGTCATGAGCTCGGAAAATTCAACGTCGAAAATTTGCCTTGGCATCAACTCCAACGCCATGGGGTTCATGCCCTCCGGTGTCGGGTAGGGGGCGCTGGACCACAGGCCGTTCGCTTGAATGGAAGTTACCATCGAAAATCCTTGGACGGTTGAAGACCAAGCCACTTCTTGGGAAGGACTGCCGTTGGGCCATTTCAAGGTCAGGCTTTCCACGCCGTTGTTGAGAACTCCGTACGGACTGGTTCCGTTCACGGCAAGGATGCGATGCTGTCCGGGTGCAATGAGAAAACTGCTGCTGCTCGCCGTGGCGTTCACGAGATGGTCGGTGTTGAAGGGAAGGACATTGCCAGCCGTATCGACGACGGAATACCCCGTGAGGTCGAGGTCGGCGTTGCCGGTGTTCATCACCTCAACCCACTCCCCGCCGGGCCATGTGGCGTTGTCATCGGATGGCCAAGGGTTGGCCATCACCTCGGTGATGATGAGGTCACCCGGGATGAGCGTCGTGGGACCGCCGGCCGTGTTGATTTGGCCAGGGCTTGGTGAACCGGTGGCGACCCAGTTGGCGGTGTTGCTCGTCGAATCCTGTTCATAACTCACGCCCGAGGCTGCGGTTCCCCATGTGGCGCTGTGGACTTGGTTGCTGTTGGCGTCGATGAGGTTGAGGGTCATCCCGGTGTTGGTGAGGTAGAAATTGTTGTTCCCGTTGCGTGCGATGACCACGTATTCTCCGGGGCTCACGGTCCACGTGGAAGCGTTTCCAGTCTGGTAGCCAACGATGGTGTTGGCATCGAACGCGAGGGTTTTGCTTGCACTGGTCGTCGCTTCCCATCCTGTCAAATCCACCGAGGTTGAACCCACGTTGTGGAGTTCAAACCATTCCCCGTTCGGATACGTGGCCGTGTCGTCACCCGTCGGGTTCGGGAGGACTTCGTTGATGCACAGGTCCGACGTGCATACGGATGAGCGACCGGAAGTGACCAAGTTCACGTCTATGCCAAAATCAAGCGTCGCATGGCTCAGCGGCTGCGCCGTAGAAAGAAGGAAAATCGTCAGCAGGCCAAGGGCAAGGGTTGGTTTTTTCATGCGTTCACGTCCAGGTCAAATAAATCCAAAACTGTCAAACCGTTGTGCAAAGGTGTAGATCATGATGGGCACGAGGATGATGCCCATGCCGTGCGAACGTCGTATGCCAATGCGAGGTGGAAGCAAGCCGATGATGGTCCCCACGATGAGCACGCCAATGCCGACAAAACCGGTGGACAACCACACCAAGGCAACCACAAACAAGATGACGCCCATGACCATCTGTTGAAGCGGAATAGCAGCGTGAAGGCGAAGCATGCCTTTTCCTACGTAGCGCATCATGGGCATGGCGAGCAAACCTGCAGCCAACGTGACTGCCAAAAGGCGGATGAAATCTGAAGTGGGCTCAAGGGACGACCAGGTTTGAATCGGGTACATCATCTTCAACGCCAGCGTGGCCCCCGAACGTGAACGACTGATGATGTAGAGGAAACCGAGGACCATGACCGTGACAGCGGTGTTGACGGCGGAAAGGATGGCGATGATTTCGAGGTCCTGCTTTGTTTGAGGGCCTTCCACACCTTCGTCGGCTTCGGCCTTGGCGATTTCCAGCAATTCGTCATCGCTCAATTCGGTCAAGCGGCGAGTTTCCCAATCCATGCCGTAGCCCTGCCGGCCTTGTGCTTTGGCCGCAAGGTTCCGGCCACCCATGACCAACACGGTGGCTTGGGATGCCGTCATGCCGGGGAGCACCCCCATGGATGCACCTGCCACGCTGGACCAAAAACACGGGACAACCAATGGCCGAACCGGCGGTAAGGCCCAATTTTCCCTTTGGGGGGGGAGGTGAGAGGTGGTCGCGTAGATGTCGAGCAAGTTCGCAATACCGAACAACCCGGCAAGGCTCGGTAGCAACAGGCTGGCATCGGGCATGCCCACTGGAGAGCGAGCGGGAAGGGTGAAGACACCCCAACCGTACATTCCTGCGAGCAGGAAGAACGCTGTGGCGGCAAAGAAACCGGCCAAACGGGAATCTCGGCCGAGTTTTCCAACGGTCAGGCGTTGCATCCACGCCGGCCAATCAAGTCGTGTGGTCTCGGTGGCGAGCAAGAGGAGCGAAATGGTGAGCAAGAGAAAGGGCAAGACCGAACGTAAGTCGTCGTACCAGCCCAATTCTGGGCCAAAAACAATGCGAGCGACCACGATGAGCGGGAGCGAAAGGAAGAGCCCAAGTTGTGAGCCACGGGCCGACCACGCCACGCCTCGTGCCGCATTCCCCGAGAGCAGCATTCGGTGACCGGGCAACAAGGAAAGCGCCGTGTCGCCATCAGGGGCCCCGATAAGGGCCGAAGGGATGTAGTTGAGGAAGGTGTGGACGGTGCCGGTGGCCACGATGATCGCCGCTACCGCCGACAAAGGGATGCCTAGGTTGAGCAGTGCAGGAGAGAGGGCCAGTAAGATAAGAGCGACATTGTTGACGTGGAACCCCGGGATAAGCCCTGTAAGAGAACCGAGGGCAACGCCGAAAAAAAGGGCCCCTAAAAGCCACGCTAAATCCAAGATGTAGCCCTCGAACATGCTCCCACCTATGCCTGTGCTTGGGCGTACGCTTCCCGGTCGTTGACCCCGTCTTCATCGCTGTCTTCGGACGTGATGGAGGTGCCGAAGGCATCTTCAAGAGTGTCGCTCAAACCGTCGCCGTCCGTGTCAAGGGCGTCGGCTTTGTCAAGGGTGTAGACCAAACTCAACCCGTCTTCGCTTTGGATTTGACGAAGCCTGCCCGTCCAGGTCATGGACTGCTCAGCATGGAGCGAATCGGTGCCGATTGCTTGCGTTTGAGGGTTGAGCAAAATAGCATCCTCTGACCCGTCACGAACCAAGCGCCATGCACCGTCCTCTTCGACGGCTCTGCCGTCAAGATGCACGAGTTGGTCCCGTGCGTAGCTCCATTGAATCGCCCCATCGTCCCAAAGCAACGTCCTCGCCTGAGGCACCGGGCCCAAGGTGTAGTCGTGGACGATGAGACGGATTCGCATGTCTTCATCGTCCCACGTGACCGAGACGTTGCTCACGATGCTCTGACCTGCCTCAAGCCAAACGGTCCGGGGTCCGGGCAAGGTTGTCGCCACCGTCGTCCACCCCGGCATGTAAGCGGCCACGTCAACAAAAAACGCATCATCTTGCTCAACGCTTGGCGCTACGGCGTACTTGACATAGGCTGACAACGTGTAGGTCGCATCCGGGTCTTCCACCATGCCGACGGGGTCGGCGGAGAGCATGGCGAGAAGGCCGACCGGTGTTTGTGGATGAACAAGGGCGGGACTTGCGCCCATGTTGCCATCGATGCACCAAGAGGAGGTGGAGGCGGACCACATCAAACGCCCTTCAACGGATTGAAGGGTGCCGCTGATGGCGTTTGCTTCCTCGTTCTCCCGTTCCTCTTGGGTGGGGACCACACAAATGGTTTGGCCGCTGGGTCCGGACAACTGCCAGTGGCCTTCGCCGGTCACAAGTGTACCGGTCATCGTGACCGTTTGACCGGACTGGTAACTCCAAGTTGCCTGCGCACTCCAATCGAGCTGAGGGATGTTGAGGACGTGGTTTCGGTCAACGAGGATGTCGGGGCCTTGGATTTGGAGACTCCACCTTAAGTCCCGCTGCTGGTAGGTCAAGATACCTTGGACTTCCACCTTCGAGGTGGCCTCTACCCACGTCCCAATGGCCGAACGAACAATCAGGTGCATTTGATGTTCGGAGTTGCCGTAGTTCGGGTGATCACCAAGGTAAGCCGAAGTAAAGGTGGCGTCCGGAGAGATGGATTCACCGATGAAGCCGGTGAGTTGAATCACTTTGCCGGCATAGGAGCCAGGCTGTTGAGCGACGTCAGCGATGGCTAAGCGCTGCACTTCTGGAAGATCCTCGGTGGACCATTCCATCGCTCCAGCACCCAGCGATTGGAGCCAAATTCGTCCATCGTACTCGATGATGTCCCCCATCACGGTGACCGTGGTGCCAATGGGGGGCATGGCTCCCGGCCGGTACCACCGCGCTTCCACCACGCCGGTACCATCGTCGATGATGGCGTCTATTCGGTCGTCTCCCGAGGCGTAGGGGTCCTCAACCCAAGAGATCAACGTGCCCTCAACCTTCACAACTTCGTTTTTGTATTCCAACAACTGTTCAATTTTGATGACTTCAGGTTCTCGAACGTAAGCGTACCAGTTCAGTGTGGCCACGAGGAACATCGCAAGGGCAAACATCACCCACAGCTGTTGCCCTCGGGTTTCTGGGTCCTCGTTGGTGATGCGGTCCATCAAGCCCTTGACCGCATCCGCCATGCTGCGCCGTGCACTTTGAGACGCTTATTCGTTACCGTCTTTCGTTGTCCAAGGACGGCGAAGAAGGGCTATAAAGAGACAATTTAACGGAGCATCACCATGAACGGCAGGGACAGGGTCATCCGGGATGAAATCCATCGCGACATTTTGGTGCCTGCCGCTCATGCCTCCATCATCGACACGCCTGAATTCCAACGCTTGCGCGCCATTCAGCAACTCTCTACATGCGAGTATGTCTTCCCCGCTGCCACCCACAACCGCTTCGCTCATTCCTTGGGAGCCTACCATCTCGCTGGAACGCTCGCCGACCACGTCAACGAAGTTCATCCTGGGCTCCTGAACGAAGGGGACCGAGAGTTGGTCCAACTTGCAGCGCTCCTTCACGACATCGGCCATCCACCGTACTCGCACCTCCTCGAAACCCCTCGCGTGTACGCCACGTATGCGACGCATGAGCACTGGGGGCGTCGTATTTTGGAATCCAAGGAGACGGCACTCGGCCGTGCTGTTCAACACGTCCTCGGGCCGCAGCGTCTTGGACGACTGTTTGCCCTCATGGACGGAGCCGACGAGCACGCTGGTGAACCCATCCCTCGTTTCATGAAAGAAATCGTCAGTAGCCAACTGGACGTTGACCGGATGGATTACATGATACGTGACCAAGCCAACACGGGCGCCCAAATCGGGGGCTTTGACAGCGCTCGTGTCATTCGGGCTCTTCGTGTTGGCGAGGACGGAGGCTTCGTTGTGAAGCGCTGGGGGCTTCCTGCCATCGAAGCCTACCTCGTCACTCGGTATCACATGTATCAGCAGGTTTACTTTCACAAGGTGAACATGCTGACGCAAGCCTACTTGGTGAACATGCTCGAGCGGGCGCGTGCTTTGGCAGGTTCGGGCGATCTTTCCCTCTCGGATGAATTGGCGCACATGTTGCTCAATGAACACCTCCAACCGGAACATTATGTCCTGCTCAACGACGCTCACATCAAGGTCGCCATGCCGCATTGGGTCAACCACGGCGACGAACACCTCTCGTTTTACGCCAGTCGCCTTCTCTCTCGCAAAGATTTCCACAAATCACTTCGCATCCCCAACCTCACGGTTGAGATGGCTGAAATGGTGGTGCCGCACATCAACGAGGTGCTCGTCGCCAGCGGGTACACGCCTGACCTCCATCTCATCCAAGCCCGGATCAGCAAAAGCGGCTACTTGCCCTACGTCGGGGGGATTGTGGTCGAGGACGGGCGGGATGTCGCCGAGCATTCGGCGTTGATTCGCTCCTTGGTTCAGCCCCATGAGCAATGCCTCATTTTTGTGCCGGAAGATGTCCGTGATGAACTTGAACAGAGCGTCAGGGACATGGTGAAACCCGCCCAATCATCGCTGAGTCAGTTTGACTGACATGAGAAAGTTCATGATGCGAAGGCGTGCCCTCGGCCCGAGGGCCTGTAGCTTAGTTGGTTAGAGCGCCCGGCTCATAACCGGGAGGTCAGGGGTTCAACTCCCTTCGGGCCCACCTGAACCGCTTTGCTGCTCCGAAGGCTCCTTTTCGCACATCGCACCCATAACCGTTATGAGGTGGGGGAGGTTGGGAAGACCGATAGGTGAGACAATGTCGGCATGGAAGCGAGTTGTTGCTTTGATGGGAATCTACCTGTGTTCGCTTTTGGTGGTGGCGGTCCCTGCCTCTGCCCAAGTGTCGGGTGCGGCCGTCTCCATGACGTGTGCTCCTGGCCAAATTCAAGTTGAGGTCAAACCAGGTGCAACCTTGACCGGATACACGACCTGTACCGTCTCGAACCCTACGGCGTACGTCGAAAAGGTCGCCATTCAAGTGACCAGCGACGGGCTCGCCACCGCTGCGCCAGGTGACATGTACGTCGGTGCAGGGCAAGAGGTTGACTTCCAAGTCGTGGTCCGGGCCAACCCGTACATGCAGATGCAATCCCGCCAACTCACGGTTTCCGCTCAGGTTCAGGAGTTGAACAACTTGCCTCCTCCCAACACCGCCTCTTCTCAGGTGAATGCCCTCATCAACATCATGCAGTTCAGCATCGTTCAGGTTGAAGCCGTTGAACCCTTTGTTCAGTTGATGCCAAAGACCGACAAGAACTTCCAGTTCAAGGTTTACAACTTCGGCAACCAAATTGACCGAATGAAAATCGGCGTGACGGAAAACACCCGCGACACCCTTGAAGAAGCCGGTTTCACCGTCAACCTCCCACAAAACGTGGTCACGATTGAGCCCAACACCGCTCCTGAGACCGCTCGCATCATGGTCCGCACGCCCAAGAACCAGGGTTGGTCCGACGCTTACCACGTGCTCGAGTTCTACGCTGAATCCGAGTTTGCCTGTCAGAACGGCGGCTGCAACCGAGAGTCCCAAATGATCACGGTATACGTCCGTGGCGTCTACCTCCCCGGCTTCGAAATCGTGCCGGCTCTGTCCATGATTGCCCTTGCAGGTGCTGTCGCCGGTCGTCGGTACCTCAACACTGATGACGAGGACGAGGTGGAGTGGCGAGAAGCCGCCCCCGGTCTGTGACACTTGGCTCCAAAACCTTCCCTCTAAGAATCAACGAGGGGTTGCCTTCTTAACGCCAATCGTTAAACGCAAATCCAACGGGGATTGACCATGGGTGGCTTACTCGACAAGGCGAACGCAACAAAAGAAGCCGAAACTGACGAAGCACCTGCGCCTGTAACGGTCACCAAGGAAGCGGTGAACACGCCCTTGGACAACCCCGGTTTGCTGGTGAGCGGGGGCGCGTCCGGCTCGCCCGACAACGCCACCAAATTCAGCTTGGCCGGTTGGGTCATCATTTTGGCAGGGGCCATTCTTTCTCTCCAGGGAGGTGCCTGGGGTTTTGCTGTTGTCGGAATCGTCCTGATTGCGGGGATTGGTGCCATCGTACAAGCAGAACGCATGAAGGGGGAAATCAACCAAATTAAGTTGGGAGCGAGTATTTTCGTTGCACTTCTCATCGCAACCACGCCCTATGCCGCAGTCATGCTTGTTCCAACCAACGCTTCCATGGCCATTACTGATGTCGCTCTCAATGAAGACACGAACCAACTCGGGTTCAAAATTCGAGGAACGATGTCGTCCGTGGACGTTAGTGTTGAGGCGAACGGCATTGAAGTCTTCACTGACTCTGCCGATATGGCCAACGATGTGAAGAATTTCAAAGTCGATATTGCTGAAATTTTTACAGCAAATGCTCGAAACTATGAAGGCGGGCAGTTGATTGATTATGTGATCAAGGCTTCGGGCTCGGACGGAAGTTCAGAAGAAGTAACCATAAACCATGATTTGCTTGTCCGCGAGGCGAAAAACGGCGGTGTTCGTTTTGCCCATGTCCTCGAAACAACTAACCAAGGTTCCTCAACCGAAACTGAAGTCATTGGGATTCAGATTGAAATTGCCGTGGGCTTGTATTCTGACTCAGAAGAGAACCGTGATGGTGGTGGTCATACCATCTCAAGCGACGTGAATTATCCGTTCATGAGTGGCGATTATACGATTGGTTTGAAGATAAAAAATAGCGGAAGCACCAAATGGACGCACAGCACGATTTCGGTTGACGGAGATACGGCTTCTTGGTCCAGCCCCGGTGGAGGTTCCTCCGGAGGCTCGATGCGTGGCTGGCTTGCTGTTTCCGGTGACGCTCAAAGTTCCAGTGGCGTCGAATACCTCGACAAAGATTCTTTTTATTCAACTAATGGTTGTTATGATTTTGAGGTCACCATCACTAACGAAGTTTACGAAGAATCCCCGATTCATGTGTTTACCAACAGTTGGGAAATTTACTGGGACACCGCAGATGATGAGGATGCATCCTACTCGACATGTTAGTCAAGGGCCTTATCCTCCAGCACACGAAAGGTGATCCTGCTCACGGGGGGCGTACTCCGCAGGGAGAACGCTCAAGTCGTACCACGCCAGCAGGCCATCATGGCTGAACCGTTCTGGAGTCAATCCGAGGTTGTTGTGGATGAAGTATCCATTCGGGAAGAAAGGATTGCCCCCACGGGTTCGCAGGCCGCTGGAAGGGTTGACGAGCAAGTCATCGAAGGCCCCGCGTGGATCTTGGTCCTCGGGCTGGTGTGTTTCGCCATCATGGTCGTGACCGTCGTTGTTGATGTCCTTGGTGGTGGGTCGGAACCAGGTGAATACGCAGAATTTGGCTTCGTCTTTTTCATCGCCAGCATCGTGTTGCCCATCAAGGGCTACCTGCAATACAACAAAGCCATGGTCATCTCGTGGGACAATGCCTCCCATCACCTCAACGTGAGCTTCGCCTCACGAAAGTTGACGGGAAGGAAGACCTTCTTCACCTACGACATGCTACCCGGGGACGACCTCCGGTTTGAGCAGCACACCACCGATCACGGCCATGGGGACGACAGCTCAAGCACGACCACGTATTGGGTGGAGGTTCATCGCCGAGGCGGAACCGTTGAGGTTGACACGCCTGCGTTTTCGCATCATTACTGGAAAAAACTTCGACCGATTCTCTTCGGGTACCAAGGAAAGGTGAACGCTGCAGCATCAAGCGGCGAATGACTTCTCAAGATTCGTCCTTGGCTTCGTCTTCTGCAGTGGTCACCTGGTCCTCCAGCAGGGGGACGGCCTTCTGGTCTTTCTTGGATTGGGCTGCCATGAACAGCGCAAGCCCGCCAAAGCCCAAGAGGGCAACGATGAGTATGATGAGTGGGAATTCTTCAACCTCGTCCTCATAGGACCACGTCACCGGTTCGGATGATGCCCCGGTGGCTTCGTGAACCGCGTCCCCGATGGTCTTCAGAGCGTTGGGGAGAAGAGGCTTGCAGGACAAGGTTGCCTCACCTGCCGTGTATCCATACCACGTGAAGGGAACCTGTTTGCTCTCGCCTGCCGCAAGACTGACCACCATTTGGGTGGTGTCGGCGATTTCCTCGCCTTCATAGCACCAAACCGAGACACTGGACACGGCAGCGTTGCCCGTGTTGGCCACGGTCACGGTGCCCGAGACGCTCTTGTTGGCGACACCGACGCTCGTTTCTGGAGTGACCGCAGTGACTTCAACAAAGGGCAGGTCGAGTTCGATGGTGCCTGCTGCCGTTGTGGGGGCTTGGATGGTTTTGGTAAACGTTCCCCAACTGCTCGTGATGGAGAGGGTGATGCTTGCGTCCTCCTCATGAATCACGCCGTTGCCGTCCATCCAGGCCACCATCCGTTTCTTCTCGTTGGTGTCGCCGGGTCCGACGAGGACGATGTCTCCGTTTTCGTCGGTCAGGTCGTTCCAGTCGTTGGCGCTGTAGCCGATGTCGTAGATGTCAAGGCTGCCGTTTGGAATGTTGGTGCTGAGGGTTCGCTGGGAGAGAAGGCGGACCCATGCGTCGGTGGTTCCTCCAGTACCTTGGCTGTTGACGTAGGTGATGGACGCCTGGTCGTGAAGCACGATGTCTTCGTCCGTTCGTGATCCGCTGAAAATGGAATCGAGTACGGTCACCGTCGAGGTGCTGGCGGCATCAAGCGGGGCACTTCCGGTCAAGGTGGTGCTTTCAAACGAACAAAGAGATGCACACGAAAGGTTCGCCCCC
>JAURDW010000001.1 GCA_030827745.1 Candidatus Poseidonia sp. | reverse complement strand
GCCCGTGCTCAAAACATTCTGAACCTCGACCTTGGTTTGACAGAGCGTTTGTGCGATGCACCCTCCTCCAGCAACCGTGGAGCCATGATGGACGGGCGACCCCGTCCATACGAAGTGTTGGGTCCTGCCGCCAACCAAGTTGCTGCCATGGCGGTTCATCCAAAAAACATCGACGTCACCGCCCTCACCAGCGTCCCCTTCGACCGGCCGCTGCCCAACGTGGTGGCCCGTCTCGCCTTGACACCTGTTCGCCAGAGCCCACCAAAGCGTGTGCCGGAAGCAACCGATCGTTGGGCCAACGTCAGGTCCGAAGCGATATGGACGACCGTACTCGGCATCGTTCCGTCCTTCCTCATTCCGGTGCTGCGTGGAATGAGCGGTTACGCCGTCGAAGGTTGGGTCAATCTGTTGTTTGGTGGACTGTGCGCTGGTTTCCTCACAGGAGCGATTTGGCGGCCGAAACGTCCGTTGCTTCGCTACGACGACGTGTCTTGACCTTGCGTGAGCGTCGCCCAAATCTTGTCCTTTCGCAACGAATCAGCCGTGCAAATGGTCGCCATGTTCACAATATGCCGCACGCCATCTTGACGAGCGACGAGTTGAACAGGATGTGCCATACCTTCCAAGATTGGCCCGGTCATCTCCGCATCCCCAAGCTCCTCAAGCAATTTGTAGGCGATGTTGGCCGAAGCGAGGTTGGGCAAGACCAAAACATTGGCAGGCCCGACGAGTTCCATGAACGGGTATTCTTCCTGCACCGCTGGATTCAACGCCGTATCGCTTTGCATGGGACCGTCGATCATCAACGTCGGGTCGAGGGTGCGAGCGATTTGAAGGGCATCCTCAATCCGTTCGCTTCGCTGAGCGCGCGTGGACCCGAAGTTTGAGAACGAAAGCATGGCCACACGAGGGACCACGCCGAAACGTCGCGCCACCTTGGCTGTTTGAACGGCGATTTCAGCCAGCGTTCGGCTGTCAGGATAGACATTCACGGTCGCGTCAGCAAGGAAGATGGTGCGCCCCTTAACATTCATCATGTAGCAACCGATAACACAATGCGCGTCGTCTGCTTTGCCAATGAGTTCCAACGTCGGCTTGAGAACGTCGGCGTAATTGCGACTGACACCACCGACAAACCCGTCGGCATCGCCTGCGTGAACCATCTGAGCTGCAAAATAGGGTCGGCTCTTGAGCAAACGAGCAGCGTCAGGCCACGTCGTCCCCTTTCGTTGGCGCTTCTTGAAGAAGGCGTTGGCGTAGACGGTTTTTCGCCGTTCGTCGTAGCGGGGGTCGTACGCTTCGTAGGCAAAGTTCAGGCCGAGTTCCTCCACCATGCGGTCAATGCGGTCGACCGGCCCAAGCAAAATAGGGTGGCAGATGTTCTGTTCAACCAGTTGGGCTGCGGCCCGGAGCACCGTTTCTTTGTCGCCCTCGGGGAAGACGATGCGCTTGCCTTTGCCTTTGACTTGGTTGATGACTTGACGCATCACCGAATACGATTCGCCTAGGCGTGCCTCCAGTTCTTCCCGATATTGGACGAGGTTGAATTCTTCAGCGGTCACACCGGCCACGCCCTCATCAATGGCGGCTTGAGCGACAGCGGCGGCCTCCCAAATCAACACGCGTCGGTCAAACGGCTTGGGAATGATGTACTCCGGACCGTACTGCATCACCACGCCGTCGTAAGCCGCCGAAATATAATCCGGAACGGGTTCTTTCGCCAACGCTGCAAGCGCCCTTGTTGCAGCCATTTTCATGTTCTGAGTGATGTCTCTGGCCCGAACATCAAGGGCCCCTCGGAAAATGTAGGGGAAACCGAGGACGTTGTTGACCTGGTTGGGATAATCTGAGCGTCCCGTGGCGATGATGGCGTCTTGGCGGACCTTGAGCACCTCTTCAGGTGAAATTTCCGGTGTCGGGTTGGCCAAAGCGAAAATGATCGGCTTTTCGGCCATGCTGGCGACCATCTCACCGCTTACCAGACCGCCTCGGGAGAGACCAAGCATCACATCGGCCCCTTTCAGCGCATCGGCCAAATCGCCTGGGAGGCGGTCGTGCGCAAAGGGGGCCTTGTATTCGTTCAATTCTCCGGCGTCCAAACGAGCCTTCGTGACGATGCCTTGGCTGTCAACCAGCGTGATGTTCGCCATCGAAACCCCAACGGCAACGTAGTGGTTTGCACAAGCAATCGCTGAAGCTCCCGCACCGATAACGACGACGTTCAAATCTTGCAAGGCCTTGCCTTGCAGTTCGGCAGCGTTGAGCAACGCCGCTGCGGAGATGATGGCAGTACCGTGTTGGTCATCGTGCATGACCGGGATGTCGGTGGCTTTGGCAATTCGCCGTTCGATTTCAAAGCATTCGGGCGCCTTGATGTCTTCGAGGTTGATGCCCCCAAAGGTTTTGGAAATGTTCACCACAGTGCTGATGAATTCCTCAGGGTCCTCGGTGTCGACCTCGATGTCAAACACATCGATGCCGGCGAAGGTCTTGAGCAACAACCCCTTGCCTTCCATGACGGGTTTGCTCGCCAACGCTCCGATGTTGCCAAGGCCGAGAACGGCCGTGCCGTTGGAGATCACGGCCACCAAGTTGCCCTTGGAGGTGTAGCGGTAGGCGTCTTCGGGGCGCTTCTCGATTTCAAGGCACGGATAGGCCACGCCCGGTGAATAGGCGAGGCTCAGTTCATGAGCCGTTGAATGCGGTTTGGTGGGAACGACCTTGATCTTCCCCTTTGGTTCCGCCTCATGGTACTCTAGCGCTTCCTTTCGGAGCATGCGGTCTTTTTTGTTCAACGACATACGAAGCCCAACCCAAACGGAGCGGGTTCGGTGTTTGAGTCTTGTGCGGAAACGAACGCTCGCACCGGCAATCCAAGGCTCTACGCCAAATCACGGGTTGATGAAGAGACCGATTCAGGTCGGATTTGGCGAAGTGTTGTTCCAACAACCATGGGCCTGTTTCAAATAAGGGGAAAGACCCGTTTATCGCATGAACACGGCAGAAAGAAGCCATGACCGCCCGCCGCAACGTCGGCAAGCCTATGGGATGGTGGTCTTGATGGTCCTGATGTCCATGAGCCCGTTGCTCACTTTGCCTTCCGTTTCAGCTCACGCAGAACCCAGCGGCGTCACGTGGCCGCTCGAAGGAAGCAACGATACCGGGTGGGTGCGCCTTGACGCATCGGGAGCCAACCCGCTCACCGGTCAACAAGCCACGGCGGATTGGGACCTCTCGTTTGCGCCTGGTGCTGACCTTTCCAACGTCACGCTTGAGATCCGAGCAAGCGGCCAGAACGGTTTGACCGTTGCAGAACCCCATCTGATGGTGAACGGCATGGGTGCGTCGCTGTTTGATTGGCGTGGTTTGGGGACGCTTGGTGAAGCCAACGCCTTCGCCACCGGCGCCACCTACAACGGACGGTTAAACCCGAACAGCAACTCTGGCGCCGGATGGGATTTGCCCTCGGATGCCGAAATCACCGAAATGATTCTTGAGGTGCTTGCGCCCTCAGATGCGTTGGTTTCGCTCATGCCGGTCGACTTTGAAATCAACGACGCCGAGGTGGCCGATGCCTCCGGCTTGCTCTATGTGGGCACGAGCACCAAACTTCTCGTTCTGAGTGCCAACAACGACCCAACCATCATCGATGCGTACGACTTCGAAGCAGAAGGCGGGGTTTTGGACATCGTGGTGGACAACACCAACGCCGTCCTGCACCTTCTCCTCGGTGACGGAACGTTCCGGGCGATCTCGTTGACCGACAGCAGCGCCCTCGCTGCTCTGGGCGACGGAGCCGTTGACCGCTTCCTCATGACCAGTACCGGCGAAGTGTTCGCTGCAAGTGCAACGGGTTTGTACGAATGGGACGGGGGTGCATGGAAGCAGCGTGTCGTGTCCACATCAAGCGATACAATCACTCGCGCCCTCGCCATCGCAGAAGTCAACGGCATCGTTTACGCCTCCATCGAAGGAGCGGGTGTGCTGCGTTACAACACGGCCAACGCACAAGCACTCTCAACGTGGTCCACCGCCAATTCACTGCATTCCGACAACGTGGTTCATATGCTTCCCTCGGGCAATCAATTGCTCTTGGGCTCCACGGATTTTGGTGTCGGCCGGTTTGATTTTTCGGCAGGCTTTTGGCTTTCCACGTGGACTTCAGCCAACTGGTTGGACAGCGACAACATCGCTGGTATTCAGCGGGTTGGAAACGTGTTGTACATCCTCAACGGCGACTCCATCCACACTTACAACGTCTCAAACGGCGTCTTTTCCACCACCTACGACCTCACCAACCTGAACCTCGCTGGAAACGGCGCCTCAATGCTTCTTTGGGAAGGGGCGGGGGCGGGTTCACCCGTAGCCCCGGCCCTCCTCGTTGATGATGCAAGCGGCACCTTGGCACACCTCAGTCCCGGTCAATCGCCTTTCTTTGAGGGGAACATCGTCCTCGCCAGCGGCCCGGCCACCACGGACATGACCGCCGTTGTCGAGCTTGACAACGTGCTTTACATCGGCACCGGAGATGACTCCGGCATTCTTCGATACGACATCGCCAGTGCCGTTTGGATGACTCCCTGGGCAGGCTTGAGCGACAACACCGTGGCCTTGGTCACGGCACCGTCCTCGGCAGGCACCACGTCCATTTTCGCCGCCACGGAAACCCAACCGAAGGTCTTCGAAATGGATCAATCGGGCCAAGTCCTCACCACGTTTGACGGGACTTCGGGCTGCTATCCCTCCACCTCGAAAGTGGTTGGTCTCGCCGTTGACCAAAACAACGTCGCCATGAGCTTGGACAGCGGCGCTTTCGTTCATTTCCTCCGCACAGGGCAGCAAGCCGGAGCGTGCACGTCCTACGACACCACCAACGGATTACCGACCTCTTTTGTGGGTGATGTGGCCTTGTACGGCGGGTCAGCCTACGTCGCCACGGAGGACAAGGGGGTTTTGCGCTACAACATCGCCAACGACACTTGGCTAACACCATGGGGCTCCACGGGCATCAACGGTGTCAACGACGCCCCTGTGGCCATGGTCGGCGACATCCTCTACTTGGGCTTGCAGGGGTACGGCGTGGCCCGAAAGGACCTCAGTACTGGTGAAATTTTATCCCCGCTCCTCGCAACCAATCAGGGAGGAGTGCTGCCTTCAAACCAAATCTATGCGTTGGAGTCCGATGGTTCCAATTTGTACATCGGCACCCAGCAAGGTGCACGAAAATGGGACGGGAATCAAGCCACAAATTTCGGTCAAGGAAGCAGTTGGCAAACCCGACCGTTCCAATTCTTTGATTTCGTTGTTGACGGTGGTGACCTCTATGCGGGCACCAACATCGGCGTCTGCAAATACAGCCTCTCCACGATGGCGGTCAACGACTGCCAGAACGTACAGGACGGCATGCCAAATTGGGCCACTTACAGCGTTGGCGTGGATTCAAGTTACGTCTACGGAGGCACCAACTCGGGCGTGGGCCTCATCACCAAATCAAACTTCCAACACGACACCAACTGGGGCGAGGGAACCCAAACCGGAAACGCTGTTGTCGAGGTGATGGGAGACATCGCTTACATCGGAACCGAAGGGCTGGGCGTGTTGCGCTACAACATCACCTCCAACGCATGGCTAACGCCGTTCACTGAGGACAACGGCGTCCTCGACGGCGGAAACGACGACGTCACCGGGCTGGTCGCTGACATTCGCCCCAATCTCTTGTGGGTCGGCGGTGACGACGGTTTCCAACTCATCAACGTCTCCACGGGAGCTGAGGCGTACGATATTGAGCGCAACAGCAACTTGTACACGGCCAACGGTCCACCACATGAAATGATGATCCACAACAACATTCTGTACTATCACGCAAGCACGGCCAGCGACGAGGTCAGCCGGCTTGATGTTGCCAACCTCACGGCGCTGAGCAACCTCGATGTCGGGGCACAAGTCGGCGAAAACGGCGGCGATATCGCCTCGATGGAACTCGCTGGTGACGAGGTCTTGGTGAGCGTCGTCTCAGGCCAATGGTGGAACGCCGATGGCTCAGGAGGCATCGCTCGATGGGACACCGTGACTTCCTCGTTTGCTCAAAACATTCTCCCAACGGGGTCAATTGACCGCGTGACGGCTTTCGAATCCTCCAACGGCAACACCTGGGTTGCTTGGGGTGAATTGAAACTTGACCTGTACGATGCCAACCTTACCTTGGTGAACTCCTGGACCTCATTTGACCTACCGATTCGAGGCATTGTGGAATACAACGGAGAGACGCTCTTTGCGACCGAAGACGGTGTGCTGCGCTATGACGAAGCCACCAACCAGTGGAACTCGACATGGGAGGCAGGCAACGGTCTACCAAGCAATGCGGGAAGCCAATTCTACGAATTGTGGACCGACGGTACAAACCTCGTGGTGGGTGGCGCTCGGTTCAGCAACTTTGGCGGCTTTATTGAAGGCGTGATTTCTCACCGCAACGCTGCGGGCGCTTGGACGGCGTATGCCGCTGATTCCAACACCAACATCCCCGATGGATACCCCATCTCGATGGAGACGTGCGGAGGCCTCCTGAACATTGCGATGTACAACGGCAACGGCGGCATTGCTCGCATTGATTTGCAAAATGCCTCGGTCCAGTCCGACTTTGACCGAAGTCAACTTGACGGGTTTGGTCCCGCTTCAGTGACCTGCGATGCACAAGACACCCTCTACATCGGCTACTACAACGACAACCAACCCGTTTCTCGGTACAGTTACATCTCCGGAACCTTCCTTTCGAGCCTAACCACCTCAAGTCACAATCTTCCCAGCGACCGTGTATGGTACGACGGTTTGGCCCACTCAGGCACGCAACTCCTTGTGGGGCACGGTATCGGCTTTAACGGTGCGAACGTCATCGGTGGAGGGTATTCTACCTTGGTTGCCAACGGTGCAACGGCCCTGCAGGCCCAAGTCTACGGCGGCGGGTCATCGGTCACCTCCTTCCAGTGGCAGAGCGGCAATTCGCAATGGTTGATTGGACAAGCTGGCGGTGCTTCAGGGTACAGCCATGTCTCCAGCCTGTCGTCAAACGGCATGCAGAAGATTGTCGACCTCCCAGGTTTGGTCAGCGGCCAAGTTTCGGCCATGACCGCAAACAGCACGCACATTTGGGCGGCAACCGGCGGCGGGCAAGCCGGTGGTGCTGGAAACTTTGGCGGAAGCGGGACGGGACTGCTCCAAGGCACCTTCCTGCCCAACGGCAGTGTTGAATGGGATTTCGGCTGGACCCTTCCTGGCAACACCGTTGCCAACGACCTCCACCTCAACGGAGGCGACCTGTACATCTTCTCCAACCCTGACGGCATGTACAAACTCAACACCCGCACCCAAACCATCGCTCCACAAACGGGCTCCCTCCACGGCAAATTCGACACAATGCACCTTTACAACGGTCAGTTTGTCGTTGGTCTTGCGGGCGACGGAGGAAGTCCTCCCGGCGTCCAAATGTTTGACCCGTCCACTGGACAATTCGGAAACGGACGGTTGATTGCAGGCCTTCCCTCCAACATTGTCAACGGGTTCAGTGCGACAACCGATGTGCTCTACATCGCCACCAACGGTGGAATTGGACGATGGAACTACACAACGAATGACTGGATGGACTCCATCACGGCGAGCGGTGGATTGCCCAACGACATCGTTGAAGACGTGGTCTCGGTGGGTAACACTGTCTACATGGCGACGCCATCAGGCGTGTTCGTTTGGGACACCTTGAGCGGAACCGGGACCACGATGACCACAGCGAACGGGCTGATGGGGCAATCCGCGTGGGGTCTTGTTGCGCACACAAGCGCCTCCGGAACGGTTTCCGTTCTGGTCAGTCATGACGGACGAGGCGCGGAACGCCCCGGCGTAAGCATCGTTGACACTGCAACACAACAGGTGGTCTCAACCCACCGCTTTGACCAACTTCCATCCAACACCGTCACCGCTCTCACGAGCGATTGGTGGGGAGTTCACATTGCTACGGACGGTTGGCCATTGACCCACTGGAACGCATCGAGCGGTGAGTTCGAGGACGGTGCACGGTTTACTCAAGTGCAATACCCAGTTCACAGCCTGTTCAGCAACGGCGAACAAGTGTTGGCCTTGGGTGGAGAAAACGATGGCATGCTGGTCGAGGCCCGAACCTCGGCGCACACCTACCTGCAAGCATTCCGCCCGGGAAGTGTCACCGGTTCCACGCTTGGAGCGAACACGATTTGGATCCTCACCGAAGACGGCCTGAGAGGTTGGGCGAACAACCGACAGTACACACCCGTCGAAGACACCAGCATGCGCCGAGCGCTGCCGTTGACCATACGAGCGATGAACAACGGCGGCGGAGTGAACGTTAGCGACATGACGCACCCCGGAATGCCCATTCAACTCATCGATCCGAGCGACCCCTTCCAACTCGACCCCACGCTTGGAACGGCGGGGGCACACAACCTGCTCTTCCAGAACGTTCCCATCGTCATGACCTCACCCGTTAGCGGTGCTGCTGTTTGGGCCAAGGCCGTCTCGCTCAAGTACGACGTGACGTTGGACATCAGCGAAGACCCAGCCCTCGGATTAACCTTGCAAGATGCGGTTGACAACGGTCAACTTTACAACAACACCCGCCATGTTTCCCTCCGCCTTCTTTCACCCAGCAACGGCTCTTTGGAAGCGCGAATCACGTACGATTACGTTCGGTCCGACACACCCGTGGCGATGGAGGGATTGGTGGATCGTCCCGATGACGGCGGGGGTGTGCTCACGGCTTCGTGGTCGCTGGTTCACGACGAAGACTTCGCACGGTACCTCATCTTCGTGAACGAGGGTCCTTGGACCACCTCGCCCACCGAATTGATGTTGCTCGGGCAAAGCCCCGACAAAGCCATCTCCCTTCACAGCCGTCTCTCAACGGAGGTTGAAACGGCCAACGGACAGCCGCTCAAGGACGGTACGGAGTACCACGCCACCGTTGTGGTTGAGTACAGCGATGGGCGGTGGGGTGAGGTCGCCGAACCTTTCGGCCCGGCAAGCCCCAGCGATGAAATCCCAGGCGCCCCGGAATGGGCGACTGCTCAAGCGCTCGGCAGTTCTGGCGACGACGGTGATGTTGAACTTGAATGGGCCCGATGCACGGCGCTTGACCTTGCAAAGACCAACATCTACGTGGCCACCACACCGATGACCGATGCCGTTGGACGGACCCCCTTCGACTCCATGGCCCCTAACGAAGGGAACCTCTCCGTACTTTCACTCACGCCCGGCGTTCCTGTTTGGATTGGATTCACATGCGAGGACGAAGCGGGCCAAGAAGACCTGACCAACATGACGGTGGTGGGTCCCGTCGTTCCAACCGGCGAGTTGAACGATAACGAGGCCCCTGACCCGATTGAAGGGACCATGGCAAGCGATGTCGCCGAAGATGAGGGCGGACGCTTGCAGGTGACGTGGAATCAAAGCAATGCAGAGGATTGCGCCTTTTACGCAGTCCTCATCAAGCAGGGCGACCATGTTCCCGAAGACGGAGGGCGAGCAAGCGTTGACGGCTTCTCCCAAGCTGCCATCGTCAACCCTTGCGACACGACCGAATCGGTCATCCGTGCCATGGATGGCGTGCCTCTCATCGACGGTCAAATCTACACCTTCGGCGTCGTGGCCTACGATGTGTGGTTGAACGGCAACACGGACGAGGTTGTGCTCGTGAGCGCCACACCTTTCCAGAACATCGTTGGACAAGGCACCACGCCCCCCAGAATTCTCTCGTTGATGGCGTTTGACCACGCCGACGACGACGGAACGGCCATTGACGTGGTATGGGAGCCTTCAACGGTGGAAGATTTTGCATCCTACACCGTTTGGGTGTCCAACCTACCAACTGAGAACCTTGCCTCAGCCTATGCAGCCTTCGGCAATGACCCGGACGCATGCGGTTGCTTCTCGTTCAACAAGCAATGGATTGACGAGCGAACGAACCCGATTGAGTTGACCCTCTCCACCGCCCTCTATGCGCCGCAGACCGGCGTTTTGACCGACGGCGAGCCTGGACTCATCCAACCTGATGTTGAACTCTATGTCAGCGTCACCGTTCACGACCTCAAAGGCAACGTCCACCTGACGAACCTCACACAGGTGACCGTAACGCCCGTTGACAATCAAAACGATGCGATTGCGCCGGAGCGAGTCGTGCAACTGAACCTTCGCGATCGGCCCAACGATGACGGAACAGCCCTTCTCTTGGACTTTGAAACCTCCACCTCGGGCGACGTGGCAAGGTACGATGTCTACGCTGCGACCTACGATTTCGACGGGATCGTGAACGCTCAACTGTCTCCGATTGCGACCTTGAGCAGAAGTCCATCCTTCCCGCTTGTGATCGACCTGGTTGCAGGAGACGCCCCCGTTGTGCCCGGGCAGGAAATTTGGGTGGCCGTGGTGGCCGTTGACACATCCGGGAACGCTCACACCAACCAACTGACGATGGTCTCGGCAGAATCAAGCGACGAAGGCGTGACCGATGCCGGCATCTACCTGCCTGACATCCAGAACGTCGAAGCAAATTGGCTTGAAGACACGGGTATTTTCGTGGAATGGCGACACTCCGTTGATGCAAACGTCCGAGGGTACCATGTCTACATCAGCAACGAGAGGTTCACCTCAACCGAAGAGGCAACGATGGTGGGCCAAACCGTTTCCGCAAACTCCTTCCTCATCACGACCGAAAGTTACGCCGACCTCTCAACGGCGTCTGCGTGGTTTGTTGGCGTGGTGCCTTACGACGACACCGTCGCGAAATCCACTGTTGAATCGGTGAAGGTTGAACCGCTCCAGGCCGCAGGTCCAGAAGGGGAAGGGCAAGACGAAACGGGACAACTTTCGCTTGACTCCTTGTTGACAGGCCCGAACCTCATCGCCGCTGGCATGCTCATCGTCGTCCTCCTTCTTTTGGTCATGGTCGTTCGTTCGCGAGGCACTTCTTCACGCAAGGCGAAGGGTTGGGAACTGCAAGAAGCCACGTGGGGCATTCAAGACAAGGACTGGGGCGACCTCACGACTTCATCTCCTTCGAGGGCAGCACCGGCTCCACCACAGGGCGTGACCACTCAGCAAGCCAACGATATTTACGCAGCGGCAAACCAAATTCAAGGCGTCTCAACAGGGAGAGAAGTCTACCAACAGCAACAACCTGTGCTGCGCCCTCAAGTTGACCCGGCTTTGCTCGATGGATTGTTGGATGACACCCCTTCGGCACCAAAAATGCCGGAGATTGACACGTCCTTCCTCGACGACCTCTTGTGAGGCCATCGCATGGGTATCCAAGGTCCCCGGAGCGAGGTCTTCACCACCGTGCGCGTCGACGCCAACGGAAAGGTTGCAGATTGGCCGGCGCACATGTCCCGACTTCAAGCCCATGCGAAACGGTTACGATTCCCGTTGCCTGACCTGCCCTACCTCACCATCAAAGGGGAAGGTGGCCAAGGTTTGGCCCGGATTGCCTATCGCCCCGAGGACGGAGCATGGAAGGTCACGCAACGGCCCATGGGGGTGCACGATGAAGCGGTTGACGCTGTGACGCATCCCGCACCCCGCTGGAACGAACGCACGAATGGATGTAAACACGGCCATTGGGACGCCTATCAAGAAGCCAAATCCATCGCTGAACAGAATGGTTGCGATGTGGCCTTGCTCGTTCACGACCACGCCATCGTGGATGCGGACCGAGCGACCCCATTGCTGCTGGACGAAGACGGAACCGTTTGGATGGCCCCGTTGAGCGATGGGGGTGTGGAAGGCATTGCAGCCGCCGTGCTAGAGGCAGCGCTGCCCACGCTCGGCTTCCCCGTGGTTCGCGGCCGGCTCAACGAACGAACGGTGGCCAGATGTGCAGAACTTGTTGTCGTGGGCACTGGCATGGGTGTGTGCAGAATTGATTCCATAGACGGAGAGCCCGTTGGAGATTCAACGGCGCTCTCAACGACATGCCAAACGGTCTTGCGGGAACATTTTACCAACGAGGCGACGTGGTCCACAACGGGGCAGGAACGTGGCGCATGACATCATCGCCATCGCTGAACGCTTGACGGACCGAGGCCTGCTCGGGGATGCAGCGCTACGCTACGGTTCAGCCGACCGGACCATGCTCGTTTCAGGAGGTCCTGCTTCGCATTTGGCTCGATGGTCGCTGCTCTGCGCACCGGCAAAAAAACGGGTTACTGTACGCCAACCATCTCGAGAATCGATGCCTTCAGCCCAGCCACATTCTCCGCTCAAAGGCGAGATTCACTTGGTTGAGCAAAAACCACCCTTGCAGGCAGAGGTGGAGGAATGGAAGCACGGATCGTGGTACCACAGCGTCACCCTTCGAGCGTTGGACCTCGGAGATTTGATGAAAAAGTTACGCCATGAAACCTCCGATGAACCGTTTCATCATTCCCACAATGCACCGTTTCCCCGGCGTCCGTTCTGGTGCGGCGCCTTGGCGTACGACCTTGTCCAATGGACACAGCCGCTTCAATTGCAACATCCACCCACCGAAGGCACCCTGCTTGCCGTGCTTTGGTGTGTCAACGGGGGCGTCGTTGTTGAAAACGCAACAGGAAACACCGAGGTGTTTGGAAACGACGATGAGTGGCACGAGAAAACCGACACACTCCTCAACTCCAAGGCGGAAACTCGAGAGGCCCCTCCGGCCACGCCCTTCCGGGAGGCAGTGACCCACACGGATGAAACCCATCGCGGAAACATTGAGGCCGTTCGTGAAGGCATTTTCAACGGTCAAGTCTACCAGGTGAACGTCGGAAAACACTGGCAGGGAGAAATTGATCACCCCTTTGCGGTGTTTCAACGCCTGCTGGCCACGAACCCAGCACCGTACTCGGCCTATGTCGAGGCCGAAGACCTTGGATTCGCCCTGGCGAGTTCATCACCCGAATCCTTGTTGGTGAGTGAGGCGGAGCATCTGTCCACCTCGCCCATCAAGGGCACCTGTCCGCAGGGCGAGAACGAAACGGACCGAGAGAGGTTGCGGACCGCCATGCTCGAGGACCAGAAAGAACGAGCCGAACATCGCATGTTGGTGGATTTAATGCGCAACGATCTCACCCAAATTTCTCGTCCCGGGAGCGTTGTTGTGAGTCGATTTGACATCGAGGCGTACGCGAATGTTCAGCATCTGGTCAGCCACATCACGTCTCGTTTGGCCGAGGGTGTAACCTCAAGCGACGCGTTGCAGGCCGTCTTCCCAGGCGGCTCCATCACCGGTTGCCCCCGGACGGTGGTGTGTGCCGTCATCGATGAACTTGAGGAGATGCCGAGGTCCTTTTGGACCGGTTCGGTGGGCTACATTGATGTTCACGGAGGCGAGAGTGCTTGGAACATCCTGATTCGAACGCTTGAAGCGCACCGAACAGGGAAGCAGTGGCACGCTTCGGTGGGTGCTGGAGGTGGCATCACCATCGCCTCAGATCCCCTCAAAGAAGTCGAAGAGGCAGCATGGAAGGGTTCTGCGCTTCGCGTTGCTGCTGGTTGGATGCGTTCAGAGCACGCCTCGTTGCCTCAAGCATCCTTGAGCATCCATCCAATCGAAGCCCAAACCTCCACGGCTCAAACCCATGCGAAGGGGATGATTCAGCCGTTGAAGTCGGCGCTGCGGAATGAGCACTCCACCGGGGTGTTGTTCGTGGACAATCTCGATTCGTTTTCGCTGAACATTGCTGATGCGTTTGCCCAATTTGGACATAACGTAACGATGATACAAGGGCGCTCGCCCAGCGTGGAGGCGTATCTTGACCCGAGAACGCTCAACGACCTGCTCGACCAGCTTCAACCATCGCACATCGTCCTTGGCCCGGGGCCGGGAACACCCCACCACGCCCCGTTGAGCCTTGCCCTGGCGCATCACGCCCTCGCTGGCCAACTCAACGTGCCCGTTCTGGGTGTTTGTTTAGGACACCAAGCCCTGGCTCAAGCCGACGGATGGGACATCGTTCCGGCTCCGGACGGACCGGTTCACGGCGTCCCTGTCCCCGTGGAACACGATGGGTCAGGCCTGTTCGGTGCTGTTGATGCCGACGCCATGACCTTGACGCGATACAATTCCTTGGTCGTGACCACATCTTCTGAAACCGAGTTGAGGCCGAACGCCTTTGAAAAAGGGACGGGACTCGTCATGGGTTTGGTTCATCCAACCTTGCCTATTCACGGCTTGCAGGTGCATCCTGAGTCGGTAGGCTCACCTGAGGGCTTGTTGCTCTTGAAGGCCTTTCTGGAAATTCAATCGGATGGTTGAAGAATCCCTTCCCGCTGGGTAACATGAGGGACCATCATGCCAACCTGTCGCCACTGCGGGAGCACCTACCCACGGGAGTTCTTCATCCACGGCAACGGACCAAAAACGCAAGTGTGCGTTCAGTGCGGCGTGGACAAGGGATTGGTAACCAAGGAAGAAGTTCCAGTTCTTTTTGACAAAGGGACCGCAGGTGCGCGATTCTCTGCCGTGGCACGACGCTACAGCATTTTCCTCTACTTGCCTTTCCTCTGGGTGTTGTGGGCCGCTACGCTGGCGGATGTTGAGCCATGGGGTCTTTTCTTCCTCGGTTTGCTCCTCTTGCTCACGCTCGCCGCCCCTGTCCTTTTCCTTTACCGTGGCGGTCGGTATTCCGGTGATATGGCACGCCTTTCGCCCGCTTACGATCGCCCCAAAGGCCACTGAAGTGTTCAGGTTTTGGCGTGAATTTTGAGGACGTCACCGTCCCCAAGTTCGTGTTCAGCACCCACCACACGACGGGTTCGCCCGTCAACCCCTCGGATGAAGCCGGCGCCCAAATCCGTGTGGACAAGGGAAGCAAGTGCCTTTGCATGAATGCTTTGAGGGACGACGAAAGCGTCGGGAAGCACCCGCCCTTCGCCGTCGACCCAATGTGTTTCATCCGAGACGGGGTAGACCACGATACGGTTCAATCGGTCAAACAGCACGGTGTCAAGCAGACGTGCAAGACCCGTCCCGTTCATCGAGGCCAATTTTGTTTGCATGTGTTGAAGCGCTTTTTGTTGCGCATCGTTGATGGAAGCCTGCGAGGTGACTTCAAAGGAAACATCTCCCGGTCGGTAGCTGATTAAACCGGAATCGTTCGCTCTCCGCAACGCCAATTCCATGTCCGCCATGCAGGCAACAACCGTTCGATGCGCCAACCGTTCAACCACGCCAGGCGGCGAAATATCGGCCTTGTTCGCTGCATAAACGATGGGAAAGAGATGAAGCCTCAGACTCTGACCCAACCGCTGGAGGACATCGGGCCCCCAATCCCAGGGTTGGTTCTCAACGGGGCCATGTTCTCGGAAATGCGCCATTGCTTGCGCCACCTGCGGAGGGGTCGCACCCAAGCCGCTCAAGCGTTCGTGAATGAACGAAACAAGCCCTTTCTCGCCTTCGGCTTGCACCCGGCGTACGCCTCGATTCCATCCCTCGTTCAGCAATCCCCCAATCCAAGCATCAAGTTCGCTTTCAAGAAAGGCGATTTCGGCTTCTACCCGTTGCGAGGCATCTTCAAGCGTGGCTGCGGCACCGAGGTATTGCCCTTCTTCATCGGTGGTTCCCGCTGCATCGACCACCTGAATCAGCACGTCGCAATGGGCGAGGTCTGCAAGAAAGGCGTTGCCCCTGCCACGACCCTCGCTGGCTCCGGGAACGAGACCGGCCACGTCAACCAGTGCGACAGGGACCGAACGACGATGGCCAATGCAGGTCCCCGTTCGAGGCTCGCACAAACTTCCCTTACGTGGGTCATCCGGAGCAGGGGGGGTCAATCGGCCCTCACCTTCCAATTTCTCCCGGAGGCTTAGGCATGCACAAGGCAACCTTGCCTCGACGAAGGCAACGCCCACGTTCGGGTCAATGGTGCAAAACGGATAATTGGCGATGTCGACCTGGGCGAGCGTGGCTGCGCTGAAGAATGTGGATTTGCCGACATTGGGCTTTCCTACCAGACCGATGCGCACGTGCATCACCGAGCGATGCTCACTCCTCTTCGGAAGCCGTGATGCCGTGATCTCGCTTGACTTGAGCGATGGCGATATCAAGTTCAGGGAGATTCAATTCTCCGTCGCCATCAAGGTCCATGCTCTCCACAAGTTCAGCCGCTTCAATGCTGGACAGCGCCGTGATGTTGGAGGCCTCAAGGGCGGCGAGGAATTCTCGGCTGTCTATTTTCCCTGAGTCGTCAAGGTCCATGCTTCGGAAGAGGTCGAACACCGACTGGTTGGTGTCCACCAAGTACTGAACAAAATCGATCAGTGCGCGTGCCGTTGTGGGTGGGAATTCGGTGATTTCGTCGTTATGAAGTGCAGCTCCAACGCCGATAATCGTTGAGCCGCCCTCAATTTCCTCTGCCTCGCTGACGAGCAGTTCGGTGTCAACGCCCACACCACGGCCAATCAGCGACCGAATGGTGGTGGTGGAACCGGCCACGAGCGTGTAACTGGAAACGTCCGATATCACGGTCGCATCGATGGTGCGTCCGGTGGAGGCAATGCCAGTTCGGATGGTCACCAAGGTGGCGAAAATGGTACCGATACCGAGCATGTAGAACAACCCGGAACCCGTTAGGTAGAACCCGCCGTTGTTCGCCACCACGTCTTCAATCTCCGAAGCCGCAACGGCGTTGGCCGTGAATTCTCCCGTCAGGTAGACCAGCGTGGACGCTACACCTCCAATCAGCACCATCCACGAAGCGAGATGAGCGCTGGAAGGCGTGGCCAGCGGCTTCCCAATCGCCAACGGGTAGTTGGTGAAGACACCCGCAAGAACGAGTAAGCCGCCCACGGTGAAGAGCATGCCGAGGTTGACGGCGTGGGCCATGGAGCCAAGTTCACCCGTGCCGACAAAGGTGTCCATAGCGGTGAAATAGCCGCCGATGGCAAAGAAAGGCAGGACCGTGAAGGCCATGACGCCTGCGATGGCCCCCGGATGCTTGACCGCAGCGCTCAAACCGCTGGAGGCGGTCATGATCAGGTTGATGGATGCTGCAAAAATTGGCAGCATCCCGAGGGTCAGCAGAATGGCGCCGAGGTTGGTGACGAAGTTGCCGGCGGATGCATCGGACATGAAAAACGGGGGAACGGTCACGAAGAGCAGGAACATGCTGGCCGAGCGCATTGATCCGGACCAAATCGGTTGCTTTGAGGCCATGGGAATCACGTGATAGCCCACAGCAAACATGAACGCCAACGGAGCCCATCCAAGCGCCACGCGCTCTCCAAACCACACGACTTGGGTGGCGTCGGCGAGTTCGCCGAAAAACACGAAGAACATCGAGAGAATGTACGCGGCAAGACCCATGATGAGGAACCAAGCACCGGTTTGGAGTTCTTGTTCGCCCCGCTGGGCCACCGTTATGAGGACATTGATGAAGACCGGGAGCAACAACATGCCCACGACAAGCGTCTCAAGGCTGAGCAGCAAGGTGCGGAAGGGGTTTTCCGACGTATCGATGTCCAAGAAGCCAAAAATGACCGGGAGAATGTAACTCGCAAGAAGGACGACGGTAAGCAAGAGAGCGACCATGGAGGCGTTCGCCTCGCTGGCAAGACGGCCGTTGCCGTTGCGTGCCGCGCCGACCATCGCACTTCCGACCAAACCGTACAGCAAAGCGATGCTCAGGAAGTTGACCGTGACGTCTTTCAACGACGAACCGTCGTCGTATGACCAGCCAACGCTTGCAAGTGAATCCAAAGCGTGAGGGTCGTAGTTGTGCCACCCCCAAAGGAAACCAAGGACGCTGGAAAAGACCAGCCAAAGCATGCCAAAATTCATCCAGGTGCGGGAACCGCTTCCGTCTTTGTCATCAAAAATATCGACCAAGCCGGGGGGATTCTTCCGAAGGACGAACAGACCGATGTGTTGGAGGGCACCGCCCACCGAACCCACCCCCTTTGCGAGGGATTGCGAGAGCAAAAACAAGGCGCCAATCATAAAGCCGCCAGCGAGGAAAACCGTTTCCATGCATCACACCTCCTTCACTCAGCGAGGACCTCGCCCACCAAAGTTGCAACGATTGCACCGACGCCGATAAGGAACCCGATGAGGTAGTACCAAATGCCACTGCCACCAAGATTCTGAACCAACGGGACAAGTTCACCCAAAAGGGGGAGGTTGTCCCATCCGAAGACGTTTGAAAAGAGGGAGTACAAGCCAAGAAGTCCAACGAAAAAGAGCGTCAAAACAATCCTGCTGGCCGTGGGTTCGCCCGTACCGACGGTCGTGTCGGGGAGGGCTCGAGTGTTCGTCATGCGGTGCACCTCAAATTGACCCCATAGGGGTCAAGCCTCCGACTGAACGGGCGGTGATAAACATTCACCACGCCCAACGACGAAAGACAAGGCCTGCGAGGCGTTCTCACGGGGAGCGAAGCGCATCCACCACCCGCCCGCGGCGTGGTTTGGAAATACCGAGAGGAAGCGGGAGTTGGCGCTCGAGGTTCACCTCAGTTTGCCAAACGGTGCGGCATGTGCACGCCAACCCTTCGAACTCGAGCATGCTGCCCGAAACGGCATACCGCTCAATGGCGGCAACAACTTCGCCATCGCATGAGCCACAGTTGTGGGAACCGCGTATTTTCCCACCTGCCGTGGGATGGACGATGAGGCGGGACACCTGGTCCTCGTCACCGTTCATACCTCCGTTTGGATGGATGACATCATGGACACGCTGAATCATTTCAACCAGCGACCAAAGCCACGGAGGGCGGTATTCGTTGTGCCGATGGAGGCGGTCGATCACCGTCCCTCGCTGAATGTTCATCGGATTCACGGAAATTTCGTCCGAACGCTCAGCAACGGCTTTTATCCACGTCACGCAATGGTCGAGGGCATCGGCTTCGCTCATGAAGGGCGGTTTGAACATCAAGTAGGTCTTGATTCGGAGATTGAAGGCCTGAAGATTGGTCACAGCGCGGTCCCAAGAAGCAGTGGAGAACCCTTTGTTGACATGGAAACGGAGCACTTCATCGTCGTAGGCTTCCAAGCCGATGGCCACCGTGAAGGAGGGATTGATGGCCGTTGCCCAGGCAAGTTTGGCTTCCGTAAGTTGCTCACATCGACTTTCAACGATCAGTTCCTTGCCGAGGTCGTGGCAGTCCCTCAACACGGTTTCTTGGAACGCAACGGGAATTTCTCGGTCTTCCAAGAGGCTGCCTGAGGTGTACACCTTGACCATTTGCTGTTCTTCGAAATGGTTGAATTTCTTCTTAGCTGCCGCCCACTGGGCGTGCAGATCTTCGTTGGTCACGTCGTCCCGAGTGTCGTTGAAATACCCGCAAAAAGTGCATCCTGACGACCACCACCAATGGCATCCTTTGGTGCGAAGAATCACGGTGACAGCCGTGCACGGCGTTCCATCCGCAAGCACTTCGGGCGTGGTGTACACCGTTGCGGGTTCCGATGCATCCCAAGATTGCTGCCGAGCTTTTGCCCACGGTGTGTTTGCAGGTGCTTTGACCAAATCGTGGATGCGAAGACCTTTGTCACCGGTACCGAGCAAGGGCAGGGGACTTGGTTTGGCCATGGGCTCACCGCAAGGCTCCGTCAGCGTCTTCCGCTTCAAACCACCGCACCCGGCTTGCCGATGCTCTCTTCAAAGAAACCGACCATTCTGTCCCTGTATTCATCTGGATGCGTAAGCATCGTGGTGACATGCGAGAGAACCCCTTCTCGTCCTCGGTCGTTGTGGGCCACGGCAGAGGATTCAAACCAACACTCCACCAAACCGTCTTCGCTTACACTTGCCTGGGCCGCTTCGCACATCGTTTTACCGTGGTAGGTATTGATGCGAACATCCTCTAACGAATGTACGACATAAACGGCACGATCGCCCACCGCGTTCATGGCTTCAATCGGCTCATATTTGACCAAATTGTCTCCAGATGAGACCTTTCCGGCAAAGAGGGCTGCATCCTTGAGAAAAGTTGGGAACCCTGCGAAAACGAGTTCCTCTTCGATCACATTGCCCATGGATGAATAAGGCGATTCAAGGAAAACAGACTGAAGCCTTGGTTCCTGTTCGAAGGCGATGGTGACGGCCCCTGCGCCCATCGAAATACCAACAGCGCCGATGTGTTCGGGTTCAGCACCCTTTTCGTCTTGGAGCCACTCCCAGGCTGCCAAAACATCCCGGTGTTCTCGTTGACCCGCCGATACCAAACCGTCTTCGATGGTGCTGTTCCCGTGATCGCGCATGTCGAACAAAATCACGTTGTACCCGGCTTGGTAAAGCCAAGCTGCAGGAATGAGGACCTCGTGATTTGCTTTGCAGGACCGAATACCGTGAACCACCATCACCCACGGGTCGTCGGTTCCGTGTTCCATCACCCACCCCGCGAGGGTGATCGCTTCGTCGGGCACATCGATGGAAACGTTCTCCCATTGGTCGAACCAAAGCGGTTCGAGATTGGCGGCCAACGTCTCGTTCTTCTGGTGGGTGACGGTGGTCACGTCCTCGTGCCACAATTCAACGCTGAATTCATCGGGTGAGTTGCGAGCAGAATGACCCGAACAATCCGGGCTGTTGGCCGCTGCTTGCGTGTAGACAAGGTTGCCGGCCTGATAGTAAACAACAGGCATGCTTACGATGAGAAACACCAGAACGGCGGGGACGGTTCGCTTCATTCGACTCACTCTTCTTCCTCCAACACGGGCTCAAACACCACCGATGAACCTGCCTGCACGTGCATGCCCTTGGGGTGGTCGGTGTGGTGATGCTCTGCGGTGATGATTGATGAATGGTAGTGCTTGGCGGGGACGCGAAGGTCCACTCTTGAACCCAATCGAATCATCCCGATGCGTTGGCCTCGACGAACAGGGCTGCCTTCCAGAAGAAACGGGACGATGGTGCGGGCCAAAGCCCCGGAAATTTGTGTGATTTCTACCCGCACACCGTTGTCGAGCAAATGGACTGAACGGACACGCTCGTTGAACTGGCTCTCTTTGGTGTAGGCTGGACGAAACGGACCACGGCGCCGGCCTTTTCCGGTACGGTGTTCGATGCGTTCAAGGATGCCAGCAGCTGGGGCACGGTTGACATGGACGTCCAAGGGCGACATGAAGATGGCCAGCCGCCACACATCGGTCTCTGCTTCTTCTCCTTCCGGAACGGCTTCGTAGCGCTGCTCGGTTGCAAAGCTGAGCGGAGCCGTCAGCGGTTTGGGAAACCAATCGCCGGTAAGAGGGACGGACTCGACCGCCCCTGAGGCAACATGGGCATTGTTTGGTCGTTGCCCAGTAGCACGTTCTCGCTTCAGAAACATGACGTGCCCGTCAGCAGGTGAAACCAAAACACCCCGAGTGCGTGGAATCGGCCGGTCTGGGTCTCGCCAAAAATAGCCGAGAAAAACGGCCGCCATGAGGCAAAACATTCCAAACAGCGGAACCAAGCCAGCCAGTGGATCGAGAACCGTCCCGATGATGAGGGCGCTGATGCCCATCATGCTCATGGTCAACACGGGGCCGTGGCCACCCGGGGCCAAACCGGCCATCACCTCACCTACTCGGAGGCCCAAGGGTCTGCACCGTCGCCCCAACTCTGGGGAGGTGCTTCCTCTTCGCTCGTGTCATCGGGCGCATCGGCCGGTGATTCGTCTGCAACCTGTTCCTCGGCAGCAGGGGCTTCGTCGGGCTCATCAACAACTTCAACGGCTGCGGTTGCCGCTTCTGCCTCGGCGGCTTGCGCCTGTTCTTCAGCTTGTTCTTCCGAACGTGCCTGCACCATCTCCTCCATGCGTTCGGTGAACACGCGGGACATGTGCTGGGATTTTCGTTCGGATTCAACCGCACGCTCAATCATCTCGTAGCGTTCCTTGATGGCTTTGTTCAGGTCTTCAAAAATCTGCATATGAGCGACATACCAATCGTCTCGTGCCTTCATTTCGGTGACAGCAAGGCGAAGGTCGTTGTCAAGTTCCTCAGCAATGCCGAAGACCTTGCCCAATCGGTCTTTTTCACGAGAATATTTTTCTTCCATCTTGTCCAATTCTGGCTCAAGGTGTTCGACGCGCTTCGACGATTTTGTGGCCCGCATCTCAAGTTCACGTGCCCTCACGTCCTTTTCGGCGATGATGGACTCAAGGGATTCCTTTTCGATTTCTCGGTCGATGATCTCCTTCTCTAAAACCTCGATCTCGGCCTTTGCATCCACGAGTTCCTTTTCTTGAGTTTCGTAGGCGGCGAACAACTTCTGCAGGCGGTCGGTCTCGGTGGCCAACGCCTCTTCGAGTTCCTTGATTCGCACTTCAGGCGTGATGGTTCCTTCCGACATGGGTTCACCCGGAGGTCAAGCCTCCATCTACGGCCAGTCCCCTCCTCCCTATCAAGCCGACGCTCCAAAGAGCACCGAGACGACCGACCTCGCGGGGATCTTCATCAACGAAGCGCATCGGTGGCGGCAACCAGTTCTCGGGCAATGCTCACCTCGCCCATCGAGTGACCTGCGTCGGGTACGATGATGAGTTTGCTGTGCGGCATGGCTTGGTGAAGTTCCCAGGCACTGCGGGTCGGGCACACCACATCGTAGCGCCCTTGAACGATGACCGTTGGAAGGTGTTGAAGGCGTTCAACATGGTGGAGAATGTGGGCTTCTTCAACGAAGATGGCGTTGATGAAGTAATGGCATTCAATCCGAGCAAACGCCACGGCGAAATCCAAGTCTTCGGCTTTGTCAAGGTACTCCGGGTCCGGGAACAAACGGCTGGTCGCCATCTCCCACCGGGTCCATTCCTTGGCCGCAGCTCGGCGAACATCAACGTCTTCGCTGGTCAGTCGAGCATAGTAGGCTTGAATCAAGTCACCCCGCTCGGCCTCTGGAATGTGATTTCGGTACGGTTCAAACGCATCGGGGAAAAGATGACTGGCACCGTCTTGATAGAACCAATGCAACTCTGATTTCCGACACATGAAGATGCCTCTAAGCACGAGACTGAGCACCTTCTCGGGGTGGTGTTGGGCGTAGATGAGCGAGAGGGTTGAGCCCCATGAGCCGCCAAAAACATGCCAGCGGTCGATACTGAGATGCTCGCGCAACCGCTCCATGTCGTGGACCGAGGCTTGGGTGGTGTTGTCTGTGAGTTCGGCGTAAGGTGTTGACAAGCCGCACCCCCGCTGGCTGAACTGAACGATGTTGAAGGCCGCCGGGTCGAAGTATTGCCGGTATGATGGCTGTGCACCGCCCCCCGGTCCACCGTGAACGACCAGCACGGGAATCCCATCTGGATTGCCGCTCTGCTCCCAAGCGATGGTGTGGAGATCCGAGACAGAAAGCATGCCCGTTTGGATGGGTTCAATGGGAGGATAAAGCACATCGGCGAGGGTGGTTGCCGTGTCGAGCATGCACAACCCAAGTGGACGGTGTGCATGTTCCTTTCGCTGTGAACAGGTTCATGGACAACCGCAGGTGGCATCCATGCATGGGGCAACGTGATGCAACGAAACTGTTCAGCGAGTGGGCCGATAACGGACGGGACGAAGGCATGGAACGAGGCCACACCCCGAGCGTAACGGTCATGCTGGAGCGCCTGCTTGAGGGCGTGACGTCCCCCTTCACTGCGATCGATATCGGGTGTGGAAATGGATGGGTGGTGCGAAAACTTGCGAACCACCCCCTGTGCACCCACGCCTCGGGTGTTGACGGAGCGCCTTCCATGATTCAGAAGGCCAAAGACATCGACCCCCAAGGCGATTATGTTGAAGCGATGTTGCCTGCATGGGCTCCACGTGAACCGTTTGACCTTGTTCACTCCATGGAGTTCCTGTATTACCTCCATGACCCGTTTGCGTTCCTTGTTGAAGTGCACCAGCGATGGATGAGCCCCGGCGGAAAAATCGTCATTGGCGTGGATCATTACGCCGAGAACCCGTCGAGCCTTGATTGGGGAGAATCCCTCCAGGTTCACATGACCACCCTGTCCATCGAAGGATGGATGCAGGGCTTGACCAAGGCTGGTTTTGTTGATGTCAAAGCAGAACAGGTCGGTGCAAAAGAAGGGTGGAGCGGAACGTTGGTCCTTACGGCCGTCAAACCCGAACTCACCTGAAGCCCAAGGGCTCGCCTTCAGGACCGCACCGACGCAAATCGCCTCGATAAAACGGACACATCGTGCAGGTCATTGACCCTGCTTTGAGGCGGGGCGGTTCCGCCAATTCGGGGTTCAAGTGAACCGCTGTACGCCATTTCAAATGGTTTCGAAGGACATCTTTTGCCTGCTCAAACCTCGTTTTCGTGAGTTGAATCATGCGGCCGTTTGCGCCAACGAGCAAGGCTGGAGGAAGAACATGGCGCCGGTCTTCCTCCGGCTTGGCCGCTTCCATCGCTTCCAACGCCACGGAATACAGCGTGAGCTGCAGTTCGTGCTCCGCCAACAGTTCCGCCTCTGCATCCGATTTCGGGTCGAGTGAGAGTTCGCTCGAAGGCACCCCTTGAAGGGCGTGGCCTGAAGCAGCGTTTGCTGCATTGAAATCCTTCAGGCATCCTTTGGTCTTCAGGTCCACAACCTGCAGAGCCCCGTCCCCATCGCTGTTGGCGAGGGCCAAGACCAAATCAGCCCGTCCGCTAAAATCCATGTTGACGGCTTGCAAATCACCAACACCAACGGATGATGGAATCAATTCCCTCATGGCTTCATCTTCCATCACCATTCGCTCACGATGGAAAAACGGCAGTTCCGTTCGCACGGCTTCCAGGGTCCAGCCGTGAAGGTGCTCACCTTGTGTCCACCGCCCGAGAACACCGACATCGATGAGGCTGCCAAGATGCATTAATCGGTCTCGCCATCGAGCGGAATCTGAACCGTCCTCCTGCTCAGGGCCATAGCCGAATTCGTGCATCACCCGAGCCACCGTGGTCTCGGAGGCCAAGTTGTCTTCTGAGGCGTGGTTCCAAGACGGGTCCAACTTGGGGGCGCCATCAACGAAGTTCAACGGATTTCTGAGACCGATTTCCATGACGCGGTGCATCATGAGCCCAAATTCGGTGGGCTTGGGCCACGGGTTCTCGCTCGGGGAGACGGTTGCGGACGCGGGGAGGCGGAACGGCTCCGGCGTCCAACCGTTGACGTGCTCAAGCCAATACCTTCGCTGGCACGCCGAGGTTGAATCCAAGTGGTGTGCGGCCCCCTGAAGCGTTTCTTCAACCGGCAAGCGAATGAGAGTCGGCCTTGGGCGGTCGGGGCCGGAGGCCAAATGGGCCTCAAGGTCACGTGCTCGTTGTTGAACGGAGCGAGGGACCGATGGGTCAAAACACAGCGGATGGTGATACAGGCGAAGCCCCTGAACGCCGTTCAGGCCCAAGGGCGCCTCGTTGAGCAAACGAGCGGGGTCGAGCAACGTCACGGTCTTGAGGGGAGCAAACGATGGGAGTTCGGTTGCCTCGGCCTCGCCAGCATGAAGCCACGGTGAAGCGGCGTCGCCCGCCCGCCATGCCGCTCTTCGCAACCCCTCAACCAGCATCTTGCCCATGGTCCGTGGGTCAGGTTGCACACGAACCCCAAGGGCTCCCGACTCAGCATCAAAGGTGGATTGTTTGCCGGGGGATCCCGTGATGATGAGGCGGTCCTTCACGCGGGTCAGGGCCACGTAGAATTTTCGTCGCAACTCAGCCTTGTCTTGGGCTTTGTTCATCTCGGTCGCGAAGGACCACAGACCGTCCGCTGGTCGCTCCCTCGCTCGCCAAGGCTGAATGCGTCCCGCCACCACTTGGGGTGTCACGAGAACGTTGTCCGACACCGCCATGCTCGCATCGGCCATGCCTGCGCTAAACAAGCCCGAAACAACAACGACGGGGGCTTGGAGACCTTTTGAGCCGTGGATGGTCATGATCTTCACGGAAGAAGCGTCCGCCTTGACAATGGCTTGAGGGCCTTGGCGGTCCAAGGCTTTGATTTCAACCATGCGCCTTTGCATGGCGGAGACGTCATGACCGGTTTCTTTTCCGATGCCGTGCACCATCGCCAGCCAAGCCTCGGCGAATTGGCGTTGTGAATCTTCAGGGTAGGCCACCAACAGGTCCGAACGGTCCAGAACGGTATCAAATGCATCGTAAACAGCACCCCACCGTACCGTTCGGTGCAAGTCTTGGATGAGGCTTCGAACCGCTTCGGTGGGTGCGTGCTCAATGAGAGCAGGCCAGAGGCTTTGACCAACAGGCACAGACAGGAGGGCCTCCTGAACTTGACGCTCGGTCATCCCCATCACGGGTGAACGTGCGAGGACGAAGCCTGCTGAACGAGCGCTTGGCCGGGCCATCAAAGCCAGCAGAGCGAGGAGAGGCTGAACCACGGGTTGAGCGAGCAGCAAGCCTTGTCGGTCGGCCATGACAGGGATGCCCCGCCCGCGCAGGCGTTCCACCAAGTCGGGGAGATGTTTTCGAGAATTTACCAGAATCATGATGTCCTGAGGTCGCACTTCTGGACCTTCTTCCTCAACGTTCTGCCAGTTGGCGTTGACGGCGTCCCACACCCGCGTTGGTGCCCGCTCCAGAAGGGAATGAAGGCGGTCAGCGAGCAATTGATGCTCCCGTTGCACCGACGACGCAGATGGATCTTGAAAGGCATCGACCGCGACATCGAGGTCCAAGGGAGGGCTCGTTACGGGGCCGGCAATGGGCAAAAGCCACTCAAGCACACCCGGGTCTTCGGTTGTTCGGGCAGGACGGAGCCGTTGCGGTTCAGCGTGCCAGTCCCCCGGAAGTTCGTGATGGCGAGGATGGAAGACCTCGTCAAACATATCGTTCATCGTCTCCATCAAATTGTGACGGGTCCGATGATTGGAGGTCAGATCAACATGCCCCTCTGCGCGGCGAACCAACCGTTCTCCGGTGATGTTGGGAAGCGTTCGTTCGTCTTCGTCAGCGAAGGGAACATGGGTGTAAGGGGCCGAACCTTCACCGGTGTGTTCGTTTGAAAACGAGCCCGTTTCACCACCTGCGCCGACCGGTCGTGGATCTCGTCCGCAGCCTGGCTGACGAAGGTGGTCAAGCCGTGTGTCGCCAAATTCCAGAGCGTTGAACGAGCGAATGGCGGCGACCGCACGGCGCATCACCGAAACTTCGGCTTGACGGAAACGGTAGATGCTTTGCTTCATATCGCCGACGATGCAGACGGTCGGGTCCCACGGACCAAAGGGCCGTTCCGGGTCGTCGCTTTCCCGACGGCGACGCCCCCAAAGGCGAGCCAGAAGGCGGTAATGAGATGGGTTGGTGTCTTGGTATTCATCGATGATGAAGGCTCGATATTGGCGGCGAAGATCGCTGAGGATGGCAAACCGGCGCTGAAGGTCTTCCTGAAGTTTCGGTCGGTCGTTGAGCATCGTGAGGGCTCTGGAAATGTGGACGTCACTCCATGGCTCGTCCCCCAACCCGTCGAGAACGTCAATGACATCAGGCGGGTAGAGGTGGCGGCAGACATCGGGGCAACGGGCGAGCAGGAGGTCGGCAGCAAACCGTTGCATGTCATCGAAATCATGCATGCCATCAAGCGATTTCCTTCGGGCGAGAATTTGTTGGCATCCGGTGTGGAGGACCATCAAGTCGCTCAAGACCTCGGTTTGCAAGGAGGGTGAAACGTACATGTCCCGTTCACTGGGCTCGAGAGGGAGCGGTTCCTCAAGCGGGTCAAGTCGGAGGGGGCAATCCAGCGGCATGCCGTCAAAACCTGTGCCAGGAGAGAGCAAGAACGCTGAACGGGCAAGAAGGCGGATGAGCGTGCCTTCCGTCGAGTTGAGGCGTTCAAGCATAGGGGGGAGGCGGGCGGCTGCTCGGTCATAAAGCGCCTTTTTGTCGGCTCCTGAGATGCCGCGTACGTTCGATTTTGTCAAGAGCCCCGACGGCCATTCGTCTCCACTGGGAAGATGTCCCCGCGGGAAGAACGTGCACTGAGGCTTTTCGAGGCCCGAGCCTGTCGCCAAACCGAGGAAGACCTGCCACATCCAAGACAACTGCTCCCCTGGGTCCGTTGCGGGGGGATTGGAAAGCACCCTGCGCAGATGATTGTACCGTGTCAATTCGGTTTCATGCTCAGCCGGCGTCACGCACTGGGCGTGGTAAGGGGCAAATTCGTCCAGCCAACCCTGCAGTTGGCCGTGGATGTCCTCAACAAAGTCTGAAAGGATGTTCGCTACCGGCGCAGCGATGGTGTTCATCAAAACTTCAATTGGAGCAGGACCACGACCGTTCCACGCCAAGTTCATGTCTTTGGCTTGTTGAATCATGGAACGGTGCGATTGCTCAACGAAGAGGGACCGACCCAGCAAACCGTTGAGGACCACTTCAGCTTGGTCTTGTCCTCCGAGCCGAGCCACCAATCGCGTTCTGGAGGCAAGAAACGCATCGTGATGGTTGAGCACGCCCGCCTCGCGGGCGTCGTCCACCGAACGAATGCGCCAAACGGCGTGCAAGGTGTCGCGAAGCATGAGCGGAGCCCGTTCTTCCGTGACTTGTTGATTGGAGGGGTAAAGGGCCACCAAATCGATGAACGGAAGAACGAGTTGGTTGAGGAAGGCATCGATGGTGGAAATGGGGGCTTCATCGAGAGCCGAGAGCAGCATTTCCACATCGCCATCGCTGCGAAGACGCGGGTCGTAAATGCCTTCATCGTCACCGTGTGCCAACGGCGTGGCGCGGCTTAATCCCAACCGATGGCGGATACGTTCCTTCAATTCCGCCGCCGATTTCCTTGTGAAGGTGATGGCGACAACCTCGGAAGGCAAAAGGCCCGGCCATTCAGACAGGTTTGTTCGTTCGCGTTTGGGTGTTCGCAAAGCACCGTGACCGGTCAGTGGCGTACGAGGCCCGAGCGGGGTGAGGAGCGTGGCCCGTTGTTGGTCGGCCATCAAGTGCTGGACATAGCGTTCGGCCATGACGGTCGTTTTTCCCGTTCCGGCACCTGCATCAAGGGCAATGTGGCGGTCGAGGTCAAGGCCCAGGCGTTGGCTTGTGTTGAATTGAATCATCCTTGGCCACCTCCCGAACCAACGGCGGCTCCGCACGAAGCGGAAAGTGAGCAATATTGACAGTGAGCACCTGGAGTGGGGTTCACGTGGCCTGCTGCGGCGGTGTTCACCGCCCGTTGGGCCACGTTCAATCGCTCCACCATCCAGCGCCGGAACGGGGACATCGGCGCACCATGGGCGTCGAATGCAGGGAAATGGAGCGGGAAATACCGAGTACACTCACCAACGGCCAAGGATTCGTCGATGGAAGCGAGATCGCTGTCCAACTCAACGTAGTGCACCGTCGATTCACCAATCTCGGAGGCACCGACGCCCACAACCCGATCGTTGGGGTGCAACATCTCCCAAGCGCGAGCGTAGAGGGCGAGTTGAAGGTCTTCAAACAAGCATCGGGTGTGGCGCAAACCGACGTACTTTGGAGCAGGACCGTTGACGGTTTTCAAATCTCGAATCACCACCAACCGCTGTGCTGTGCGAGGTGTGCCATCAATCGGATAGGGCGTGTCAAACACTTCGTCTCCGAGAACACCGAGGTCTCTCAGCGCAGATTCTTGGGTCTCCGTGAGGTCCAAAACATCAACACGGTCGGCATAGCCGAACAGACGGAGCCCCTCGACACCTTCGGTTTCAGAAGAGGCAATCAACGCAATCGAACGTTCCGTGGCCGTTGTAGGGGACCATTCCACCGCAACGGGGGCAGCGTGACGAAGTTCGAAATCTGCGGCCAGCATGCGGGCGAGCCGTCCACGGGGAGGCAGTTCCACCTCACCCTCCACAAAGGCCTGCCATTCCTCTGGGGTTGCGTCCACCAAATCGCGTGTTCGATGAACCGAAACGGCGTTGTTTCTTCCAAGCCATGCGACGTCCCGCTGCAAAAAAGCAAGCACAACGGCCCAAGCGTCTTCAAGCGTGCCCAACGGCCCGAGGTGGAGCGGTTGAGGACCCTCAACCACCTCGCCTCCAACCGGCACACCGTGACCTTCAAGCAACGCAGCCTCTGCTTCGTGAACCACTTGACCACGGGTTCGTGCATCCACGTCCTCGGCCTCAAGCCCCTCTGCATCGTCAGCAGCGAGGCATTGCGTCATCCATGCTTGACGCGGGCATTTGAGCCAAGCCTCAAGACGGCTTGGCGACCAAACTTCCCGCCGGTAAGGGGGGGCGTTGAAGCCGAAACGGTGCTGAATGGGGACATCCTCGACCATGTAGGGTGGCAAAGGGCGAGGGTCAACGGTGACGGAAACCGATTTGCTGTTGCGATGACCAAGATGGGGCCATTCCTCGGCCAAGACACCGGACGAAGCGAGGGAGGCTTTGGTGGGTCGAAGCACAACTGCATCGGTGGAAAGCATGGATGAACGCAAATCCCACGACATGGTCTCCCCTTCCTCCAAATCTCGGTACGAGGGTTGCCTCCGGAACCGATCCCCTTGAACACCTGCCTCAAAACTGTCAAAGAGAGCCACGGGGTTGTTGATGCCTTCGTCAAAGGGATGCAAACCCTGCACATCCATCCCGATTTGCTGACGCACATCGGCCTTCGCGTACCCCTTCGAAACACGGCGCTGCCCTGAACCATCGGCCAACATGACCTGGCGCACCGGTGTAAGCCAACTTCCGTGGCCCTCTTCACGAACGCACCATCGGAAACGGCGCTCTTCGGTGTCCCCCTCGGTCATGTTTTCGGGCAGGAAGCTCGGGGCCTCGTGCATGGCGTCCCACTCCCCGGTACGCCGAACATCGTTCAGCCACTCGGCCAAGGGCGCACTCGGCCCCCCACCTTCTTCGGGGGTGGAATCGATCACGACGACCACCGGTGCCGCGTTCAGCAAATGGCGGAGGTGATGCCTCCCCTTTCGTACCAAGCGGTCGGATTGAAACGTCCCCAATTGGACTTGAGCCTCGGCGTCCAACCAAGGGACAACCGGTGTGCGCATTCCCCAGGCATCAACGTCAAGCCCGGCGAGAATGATGAGGTCAGCCTCGCAACCATGTGCATCTTCTGGAGAAACGACGTGGAGATTGGCGGTTTTCGCCGTCAAGTGGTTCACTGAAACCGATGTCCCGAGGTGCTCCAACACATCGATGAAGGCCTTGCCATCAACCGGCATCTCCAGGCCACACTGGGAAAGATGGCTCTGCACGCTGACCAGCGAGTCGACCACGCACTGCAAGGCACCGAGACCGACATCGTGGGGTGCACGCCGATGGGAGAAGACATCGATGTCGATGACACGGAGCAACCATGAAAGCCAGGCCGCTCCATCTGCGGGTGCATCAGGAAGAGGCAGGGCATGACCGGAGCTGCAGCCCTCTGTTTGCGTGTTCAACAGATAACGGTCTTCGAGGGAGAGCAACGGGGCCCAAGCACGAAGCATGGAGGCCAGCCACCACTGGGTCTCCTCAAGCGATTGCCGTTTCAATTCGGGACGACGTTCGGCAAAGGAAGGACGTGCATTGGAAAGCACCCCCAACCAACGAGCGATGGCTCCCGGCCCACCCAAGACGTGGAACTGCCGTGCAAGGTCTTCCAACACCATCGGATCCGGCTTCGGGCGCCAGTGCTCGTGAACGGGGTGGGTGAGGTGGGGGAACATATCGTTGACCAACGGAAGCGTTGATGAAAACACAAGCCGTTGAAGCGAAGCCAGCGACCATGCCGACATGCCTTGGCCCAAACGTGCGGTTTGCACAAGCGCGTGGTGAAGCGGGTGTTCCTCCAACTTTCCAGCGCCACCACCCCAACGAAGACCAATGTCAGCCAAGGCCTTTGACCATTCTTGGCTTCGTTCCCTTGCCGAACCGTCCACGATGAGGACGGTACCGTCGCTGACCGAGCGATACGTCTGGACGAAGGTTTGGGTTGCCATCACTGCATCCCTTCGCTCGTCCACGGTCACGCGAGAGATGACGCTGTTGCGTTCATCGCTCACGGGCGTTCGCCAGCCATCGTCGGACGGCGTCCACACCTCATGAGGGGGGAGCCAATCGGGCAAAGTTTCAACGGTGCACGGCGGCTCGTCAATCAAGTAAGCACCGTGGTGTCCAAGGCGAAAAGACCCAGGGCACAGAAGTTGATGAACCGGTTTGAATCTCGCCAGCGCCAACAAAAGGTCCTGTTCCATTTCGGTGTAATCCGGCGCAGTATCGAGCAGCACGATGCCGTCGATGTTGCTGATGTGGAAGGGTGCAAGAACATCATCAGCCGATAGGGCACCGACCACACTTGGAAGCACCATCACGGGCAAGGTGCCACCCGCATCGGCTTGGTGGTTGAGAACAAGGCGGTGATAGGTGACCGCCCCCGGGTCGTTTTCCCACTCAAAGGGGCGGCGAAGGTGCATCAACTCGGCGTGCAAACGTTGCAGGCGGCTGGTCTTGGCCATCGTCCAGGCACCAACCCCCGGGACATGCAGGAAGGGGAAGGAACCGTCGTTGGCGGCTTGAACGCAGCGAGCATGAAGCGCAAGACCGTTGCTTGCATCATCGTCCAAAAGGACCGGCAGACGCAGGTCCGTGTGCAACAGGCGAACGAGGCGATTGAGCGTGAGGTGGAGATTCGGGGCAAGGTCAGCCCCGGCTTGATGCAATCGCTCAAGGGTTTGCTGTCGATGGAGTTCGTTCGGGTGAACAACAAGAATGTTGGGGGCGGGCCGTTCCAAGAACGCCTGCGCCAACCACACCGGCAAGCCGCGTCCGGCTGGCGTGTACTCCGACGACACATGATGTTGAACCGACAATAGACTCACCCTCGCCCCTCCAACCACTCCGACGCTTCTTGAAGGTACGCGCCAGACTTGCATCAAGGAAGCCTCCAGGTCAAACGGTGTGTTCAAATAGGGTCGGGCCGTTCTCGCATCCTCTGTGAAGCATCTGGTGGGTCCGTGTTCAATTTGGTTGGATGGCGCCCCCACATGTTTGCTTTTGCGTCGGTTGGCCGAGCTTGGGACGCCCCTAACAAAGTTTAAATACTATGCTAACAAGAGTAATTCATGTTCCGACAAGAACCGGCGGATTTGGTGTCCGAGGCATCATGTTTATAAGGGTCTTAGGTTCATGTTACAGAGAGGTAGAAAAAATGGAATTGAAATGCGAAGAATGTGGAACGAAGCTGAACATCGACTATGCCCGAGGCATGGGCGTGTGCGCCGATACTTGGTGCGCCATTGAATACCCCGTGATGGTGAACGACGCTGACACCAATGCATCCGCCGTTCACGGTGAGCACGCCCAAAACGGAGCAGTTGATGACGAAGGTAAGGCCGGCACCAAGATGAATCCATACGGTGACACCAAGGACTGGTCAGGAAAGCGACTTGATGCCAAGACCCGAGCCAAATTCCGGTCCTTGGGATGGGCAGACCGCAACAGCCAACGCGAGAAAGACCCCATGTTTCGTCAACTGATGGCCATGATTCGAGAGATGTTTGGCAAGGACATCGCACATGCAACCCGCTTGCTTGCCAAGGCCACCGCGAAGAAGTTGACCCCCGCTCAGGAGGCTCAACGCAAGACCTTGAACTCCAGCGACCAAAAGCGCCTGGCTTGCCCGAAAACATCCATTTGTCGCAAGAAGAAAGGCGTCAAGGGCAACGGCGACATGCAGAACCTCCAAATCATGGCCTTGGCCATCGCCGACCTTTCAGCCGGATGGCTCAACACTCCAAGCATCAACGTGGTTGCCGTGCGCAACAAATACGGCATTTCCAAAGAGCAATTTGTTAACGCCAAGAAAACCATCAGCAACCACTACAAGGCTCGGGTGAGCATGGGATGGGCCATGGCTCCCCAGAACATCCGCCTTGTGGCCAATCGAGCTGACGCACTGGTCATCGCTGTGGAAAACTTGGTGGACGCTGTGAGCACACGCCTTGATGACGGCGACCTCGACAGCACCATGAAGATCTTCTGGAACGCCCTTTCCGAGTTGAAGGAACCCCGCGTTGACGGTCCCGTGGCCAACGTGCCCATGGACATGGTCGCAGCAAGCGTGTTTTTCGCCGCTCTTCGGCAACTTGGTTTGCACCGAGGTCTGCTGAATTGCGTGGCGGGAGCCGTTGACCTCTCTGGGGCTGGTGTCAAGAGCCGTTTGGAGAACCTCCAAGCCATGTTTGAAGCCGGTGCACTCCCCGAGGCCGCCTCCCTTTTCACCTCCTCCGAGGACGAAACCACCGAGAGTGGGGTGGGAGAAGACACACCCGCCGAGGACTGAAAGCAGAGGGGTCATATCCTTCCGCCGCAACGGCGAAGCATGCGCCAACTCGTCCTCGCCATCGGCCTGACGCTCGTGCTCGCTTGCTTCCCTGGAACGACTTCCGGATTGCCCGCCGCACCCGTGGACAACGGCATGCTGTTTGGAGGGCAGTGGTCGCCCGCTGGGAACGCCACGGCGTCGGTCACGCAAAACTTGAGCGAAATGCCGGCAGTGGTTGAAGTCTTCACGGCCACCTGGTGTGAAAATTGTGTTGATGTTGAGCATGCCCTGGACGAAGTCCAAGGTGAAGGATGGCTTCAGCAGTACCACATTCACCGAGCCATTGGTGAAACGCAAGACCCCTTTGGCACCGAAGCGTTGGATTTGCGTTGGCGGCAAAAGTACCAACCCAGTTCTCCGCCGTCCGTGGTGTTCAACGGCACGATGAAGAAAATTGGTTCGGTCGCTGATGACGGAACACTCGCAAACGAATTCACCAACTTGGCCAAGACCGACCTCGGCCTTGGTGCTGGAACGTCCACCTTTGCATGGACGCCCATTGACAACGTCTCGGGGACCGTCTCGTGGCTTCTTGACATGGACGAGACGCATTTGAACAACGCCACGTTAAACGTCTCGGTGTTCGTTGTCGAGGGAGCAGCAGACTTTGAAGAAGGAAGCAACGGGTTGGGGACTTACCCCCACATTGTTCGAAACATCCAGGTCGTTGGTCATGAACTCGAAGGGACAGCCACCGTGTCGTTGCCCCCTGCTTTTGACGGCGCGGATTTGGAAATCCATCTCCTCTACGAAATCGTGCCCGATCCGCCCGAAACAGCCGTTGAAGAGACTGGAAGCGGTTGTTCGGAGGCTGAAGGTCCCGATTGCGAATCGGAAGACACGCCCGCCTTGCCCGTTGCATTCACCTTGTTTACCGCCCTTGCGGCCGTGGTGTTCACTCCAAGAAAACCCAATTCTGGCCATCATCCCCAGCATTTGGCCAAAGATGTTGCCTCGGTTGGTCGGTAAGGTCAACTTCCAATTCCCAGCGAAGGTGTTCCACCTCATCTGGCGCCGCAGCAACTTCGCAATAGTTCCACCATCGTGGAGGGGCTCCGCGAACCCCCTGTCGATCTTGCACATCCCTGAGCACATCGGTGAGTTCCAGACGAGCGTGCGGGCGAGGATGGTCCCTGCGGACGTAGGCGACCCGATTGTCGGCTTCTGCGTGACGCACGTAGCCCAAAATCCGCGCCATGCGACTCACGGCTGAACGTTCCAGGCCGTTTCGAAGGGTCACGGTCAGGTTTGCATGCTCAAATGCAAGCGCATCACCGTCTCGCCGAGGCATCCGTACTTGGCTGCCGAGAGGCTGAAGACTCATCACTTCCCAAACGCGAGCAAAGACCTCGCACCATCGGCGTTCACCGTCTCGAACATCACCTTCGCCGTGCACGTCGTCGGGGCGACGGTGCCCCCACATGCGGTGTTGGCGGCGCATCATGCGTTGCAGACCGCGCCCGAACGGGCCGCCCCTGCCCTCGTCATGGTGGTGCAATAAGGGGTCAGCAGGACGAACTTGGCCTCGCCACTCTGCTACAACTTCATCGTAGGGGAAGGAAAGCGAGGCTTCGAAACGTTCCTCAAAAGCTCGCACCCATCGTTGATTGACATGTTCTTCTCGGCGTCGGTGTCGGCGTCGGCGGTGATGATGGAAGAGCCGCATGCCCGCCAAACCGGCGGGGTTGTCGTCCTCGTCCTCATCCGCATCATCGGCGAAGCGTGGCCGCCAGACGGCGAACCAAACATCGCTTCCATGGTACGGTTCCTTGCGCAACGCATTCAGAGCCTCTTGGTCGAGCATGTCCAACCAGCGACCCGACACGTTCCGAACGGGAAAACCGAACGGTGGTGAGTGAACGATCACTTCGGACAAACTTTGAATTTCGCGGGTAGCGTTTACATCGTTGGCCATGGATAACAGCACCGAAGCCATGGTGTCACCGAGAGGAAGGCGGGTATGGTGACGGCCGCTGTGGATGCAAATGGACTCCCGTGAATGACGTTCAAAACCAAACAGGTGATCGATGGTGTACGGAGCGCCGTGCTGACCGTTCCCTACTCGAACCTCGTAAGCGTGGCCCAACTGTCCAAAGACAAGAGCTGTGGATTGCTCGATGAAGATTCGGTCGGGCAAACCGTTCATGATTTGATGACAAAACTCCAAGGATTTCACGAGCGGAGCGCTTGGCTCAGCGTCGACCGTGTACGGCACCGTCCAATTGTGTTGCAAACCCAGCAACAACTTCCCGGTTTCAGAGTTCAACGGGGCGTGAGCCAGTGAAATCGCCAAGGCCCATGCTTCAGGGCGGTCGGGCACGTTCACGAGTCGAATACTGCCGGTTTTTGTACGGACGCGAAACATCAATTTTTTCCCCTGAGTCCGAAACGCCCAATTCTTCGTTCGCGGATGACGGTGGGTAGGTTCCAACCGCCTCCACGCCCGCATCCAAGGCATCGTGTAGCGTTCAAAGAGGCCAGGTGGATGGTTGGCAAGGGCGTTTTGAAAGGTTGCGTGCAAATCCGTCGTTTGGTTGCGCAGCAAACGTTGTTTGATGTCGTGCGCCCAAGCCATCATCGGGACGGTTTCCCGGGTTGGTGCTTCGTGATGGCGGTCCAGATGAAGACGGTTGATCAGCCAAACCAACATGCTCGCAAGCGGCCGATAATGCGACCGAACGCCCCGGCCGTTCATGTCAGGTTGCCGCTGTGGACCTCCTTCTCCAAAGAGGTCGCCAATGACCGGCGTGCACGAGGCCAAGCCCAAGATGAGGGCAGGCAAGTCCCAACCGCGGCGCGTTCGTTCTTCCGCCAACATGGGAAAGAGGACCTCAAAACTCAATGAAGGCAGACGAACATCGTCCAAGTACCAGCAGTCGCGCAAATAGCGAAGCGTTGTTCCATCGTGAAAGCGAAGGCCGTTCTGGAGCCATCGAGATTCCTCGCCTGTCAGTTGGCGCCCCGTTTGAATGCCCGCTGCAATGCCTGCAAACGCCTCGGGCGAGCACGGCAGAGAAACGATGGGATCAACGTCATCGTCCAAGCGCGCCCAATGGACCAAGGGTCGATTGCTTTGTGAAAAGAGCAAGCGATTCCAGCGTTGACGGGAAGGCAAACTTGGCCCGCCAAATTGAGCGATGGCGTGCTCGTGCTCACGCGGAGAGAGATAGACTTCCCAGTTCTTGTTGGGTTGAAAATTGATCATGGCGTTGCACCAATCGCAGACGATGGAGCTCTCTTCCGAGGCGGGGTTGTGGGCGCACGGATGGTCACAAACATTCGTGGTCATGAAGAGGTCGTTGTTCAACCATTTATGAAGGCTCATGCCCATTCGGAGGCACAGACCGAGAGCAGCCTTTCCACATCTTCGTCCGTAATATGGAGGTGGACGACGAACCGTACGCGATGTGCGGCCGTGTCAAGGATATCGATGCCGTGACCGGCGAGTTTCTCAACGACATGCTGAGCGGGTGCGGCGCAGTCGACGTAGACCATGTTGGTTTGAACCGTGGTCAGGTCCACCGAGAAAGCTGGCAGTTTGTTCAAGCCCTCGGCGAGCGTCCGGGCACGAACATGGTCCTCCACCAAACGGTCCACATGATGGTCGAGCGCATGGTTGCACGCTGCTGCAAGAAGACCTGCTTGACGCCATCCGCCGCCAAACATTTTTCGCCAACGGTGAGCGTTTTGAATGAATTCACGGCTTCCGACCAACACCGAACCGACGGGAGCACCGAGACCCTTGGAGAAACAGATGGAAACCGAATCGTAGCCAGCACACATCCGTGCAACGTCAATGCCGGTCGCTGCTGCGGCATTGAAAATTCGAGCACCGTCGAGATGGGTCGCACAGCCCATCGCTTTGGCCGCTGCGGCAATGTCGTCCAGCATGTCAAGGTCGTAGCACGTTCCACCTCCGAGGTTGGAAGTGTTTTCCACGCAGACGAGGCTTGCGTTTGGGTAATGGCTGCCAGAGCCGTCTGCTTTTCGCACCGCGCTTCGAACCTGCTCTGCCGTCATCAAACCCTTTTCACCATCAACCAGAGCCACCGACGCCCCACACAACGCAGCATAGCCACCCCCCTCGTAACGATAGATATGAGCGGTTTTATCGCAAACGATTTCGTCTCCTGGAACGGTATGGGTCCGCAAAGCAACGGCGTTGGACATGGTGCCGGAGGCGACAAACAAGCCCGCCTCCTTTCCAAACATGGTCGCCACCCGCTCTTGGAGCGCCATGACCGTGGCGTCATCGCCCAAGACGTCGTCACCGACCGGTGCAGCCGCCATCGCTTTTCGCATGGCTGCCGTTGGTTGCGTGACCGTGTCTGAGCGAAAGTCAACACGGTTGGACGGGTGTTCGCGCATGCACAATGCTCGTGGCTCCCCTTCATGAATGCCGTGTCAAAGCAGTTTCAACTCCCCGGTGATGGAATCCAACACATCCGCATCAAACGGACCAAGTGCTAGAACCGTTGACGAGCCTGCGGGGATTTGGGTGTGACCGGCGTCCTTGACGACATGCCAAGGCACGCCATGTGCGGAGGCGGCTTCACGCAACGCATCGAAATGGGTCTCGTCGGGGACTTTCACGCAGATTTTTTTCTGGCCCATGGCCAGCCATGTTTCCACATGGGCAGGGTGGCTTGCACCTGTTCGGAGAAAAGCCTCAACGGAGGCGTGACCCACTTGAGCGGCCACCTTGCCTTTCCCCATTTTGAGGGATTGATTCACAACGCAAACGAGTTTAACAGAGCCGTTGATGGAGTCACGCCCCATTTTTGGTGCTGTGATTCGATGCAAAAAGGAGCGGAGACCCATTCGACACCCCTCACAACGCGTCCAAGTGCGCCAGCAGCGCATCCATGCTTCGTCGAGGACCGAGCAAACCCAGGACCGTCACCGTACCCGAGGGCACTTCCGTGTGTCCGGCATCTCGAACCACCGCTGAATAGCAGCCTTGCGGAACACGAGCGGCCAAGGTGTGAAGGGCCGCTTCATCCTCAACACCCAACACGATTTTTCGGGCGCCTCCAGCACGCCAACGCTCCAGCAAACGCGACCTCCGAGCCTTTTGAACAACATCCACGGCAGCATGCGCACACTGTGCAGCGGTTTTCCCGGTGCTCAGGCCAAGGTCCAAGCGAACGATCAGCGCCATGCTGGGAGCATCACCCATGGACGACATGAGCATCCCCTGCGTGTTGAACCTCGTCGTTGAGTGCTGTCAACCCCTGGAGGAAGCCGTGCAACAACGGACCCAACCACACGGCAAACATGAGATTACCAACGGCATGGACAGCATCGTACGGCGCCCCCTGAAGGAAGAGCAGGCCGAAACCTGTCACGGATGTGCCGGCTTCAACCAAGGAAAGCGTGGTGATGAGGCCGAACAAGAACGCTGATGCGACGGAAACACAGCACAGACGCCTCATGTCAAGAGCTTCGCTCTTGGCCGACACGAACAACGCCCCCAGGAAGGCGGCACTGGCCCAACCTGCTGCTTGGAACAACGTCCACCAACCGTCGCCGATGAGCATGTTTGAGAGCAAGGCAACAAGGACGGCAAAGGCTGCACCGCGACGAGCGCCAAAATGAGCGCCGACGAGAACGGCGGCCACCGTCACGGGTTGAACATTTGGCAACGGTTGCATCACCACACGAAGCGCCGCCATCGAAACCACGAGGGTGGCCAGGGCTCCGAACACAAACCTTTGGCTTCGACGACCCGAAAAGAGGAAAGCAAAGGCGGCGCTGACCAAAAGGAGATTGAGGAGTGCACTGCCGAGCGGCGTGAGTTCAGGTCCGTGCACACCCGTCGCTTGGAACATGGTCATGCGAAGGAGAGGGCCTCCTTGAGCCTTGCCTCATTCAAACAAGCCGCCACACCAGAACAACGTCGCTCTTGATGGGCGCCTCGTCCACGGCAAAGGCCCCTCGTTCGCCGTTCAACGTGTATTCCCAACCCGATGCTGAGGTTTCGTTGATGGACGTGAGGTAGGTCCCGATGGCGGTTTCCTCCACCACCAAAACAACCCCGAGTTGGTCCGCCGCTGCCTGGCTGGCTTCGAGCACGGTGGTGTGCCCAACCAAACCCCCGACGACCAGCGTTTCATCCGGTAGGGCAAACACCACGACTTGGGTTCCCAACCACGTGTCGGGCCATGCTGGGTCCCATGCACTCTCCGAACTTGGTGAAGATGGCGATGACCAACGCTCCGCCCATGATGCTCCAAGCCCCGGGAGGAGGGAGACGGCAAGAACGAGGAAGACCAGGGAAAGGGAGCGCCAAGCCCAAAGGAGTTCTCCTTTTGAGGCCAGAATCGCGGCCCCCGTAAGGGCCAAGACGAGCAAAAGGGCGGGGAGCAAAGGCGTAGGTTCGGAAGTGGCCGTCGTCGTGAGGGGGCTTCCACCGTCCAACGCAACGAGGACTCCAGCATCGTTGCCGAGGTACAGTCGCCCGTCGTGAACGGCTGGAGCGGATGTACCGTACCCGTCAAAAGTGGTGTTCAAGGGTGTGTTCAACACAAGCATTCCTGTAGGGTCAACGCTTACCGTCATCCATCCAGCCTCGGGAGCGTTCACCGGTGCGTGGAATTTCATTGCTGATGACCACGCCATTTCTCCGTTCACGCGCCCGGAAAGCGAGGAGACGGCGATGCATTGGGCCTCACACGTGACCGAGGTGAGGCCGGAACTGTCCGCGAAGATGGCCCCCTTGGCCGTCGGAAGCGGAAGCCCCGGGGAAGGTCCAGAGTTGACGACTTCGGCGAGCCGTTCGTCGCTTTGGTTGTAGACCATCAAGACCGAAGCGTCGGAGGTTTGAACATGAAGCAAGAAGCGCTCATCCACAAGAACGGGGGCATGGCGAAGGGAGCCGGGCAACATCGTCGCTTGCTGTGCAACTCCTTGGCGAGACACCTTCCAAAGGCGACCTCCCTCGTCGCCCACCCAGAAGCCGTCGTCAGCCACCGTCACGCCGTTCCGCCATCCCAGTCCCGTAACGGTCTCAAAATCAACGACGCCGTTTGCCAGACAATACCGACCGAGCCCTTGACGTAACGGGACCACCACATGGTCGTCGTCCACGGCCGCCAATCCCGTGATGCCCCAGCCGTCAACTGTGGAATTCACAGACCAGAGAACCTGCCCTGAATCCCGCTCGCGAGCCTCAAACGTCCCGTCCGTCCAACCAACGAGCACAAGGTCCGGCCAAGCCCCACACGCGCCTTCGCCTGCTGCAACCAAAGTGAGCGGGGCCATGTCGTGTTGCGTGACGTTGGGGTTGCTGTACCTCCATTCAATTTCACCCGCATGGCTCACCGCCATCACGACCGGGCGCTGTTCATCCGTCCAAAATCCAGAGGTTCGTACATAGACACGGTCGTCGTCAACAACGGGCGTCGTGGTGATGTAGCCCGGACCGACATCAAGCGTCCAAACCGGTGCGGCGGCCTGAGCGAGGGGGAGGGCGGAGAAGAGAGAGAACAAGGCGAGGGTCAACAACGCGACCCGCATGCCAGCCTCACTCCATTGCTGCTTGAATAGCGGCCTTGAGCAGAGCACTGACCTCTTTGCCGTCTGCACCACCTGCTGCCTGCATCACGACCCCCATCAACGGCCCCATGGCACCCATGCCCCGTTCTTTGACGAAGTCCAGCCGCTGTGCAACAATACCGTTGATGACGTCGGCCAAGCCGCTGATGTCGGCAGGCGCGAGATCGTTCGCTTCACAGTAAGCAAGCAGCGTTTCGTAAGCAACGTGTTGGCTCGAGTGAGCTTCAACCACGTGGTCGATGTGGTCCCGAGCCAGTGCACCTTCCTCTTTGAGCCTCAAGACATTGGCGAGCAGGGCAGGTGGTTCCTCATCGTGGGTCAGCAGCAAAGCCCCCCATGCCTTTGATGGCAACGAATCTGCATGCTCGCAGAAGATGTCGTCCAACTCGCGGGCGAGAAGCTGCTCTGCCTGGTCAGCGGAGATGGAGTAGGTTTCGAGGCGTTTGGCCCGCTCGTCGTCGGTCATCGGCAACGCTTCGAGAACGGTCTGCCACCGGGCGGCGTCGAGGGCTTGGGGAGGAACATCGGTTTCCGGGTACATACGAGAACGCCCCGGCAACGGACGCATCGGGGCGGTCGTTCCGTCTTCGGGGGCGCCTTTTTTCACCACCACGTTGCGAACTTCTTGCGCCGTACGGTGCCAAGCCAACCTTGCCCGAGTCAGCACGGCTTCAAGGGCAAGTTGAGCCTGCCATGCAGGTGCGCAGCACAACACGAAAGCATCGTCCGGTCCAAGAGAAAGGGTGGAGCGAACCTGATTGACTTCGTCCTCACCGATGCCGTAAGCGGGCAGTTCATCGGCGTGGAAGATACCCTTCACGCCAGCAAGTTTCGCAGCCCCTGCCAGTTCCCTGCCGAGTCGGGGCAGTTGAGCGCCTTCAGCATCAAGCGTCTTGGTGCCGAGTTTACCCAGCATGCCCGGCAACGGTAACGCCATCACGATGGCCCCGTTTGAGAGAGCCTCACTGACCATGCCCGATTCAGTTGACGTGAACACCGACGTGACGTCGCTGAGGTCAAGCGGCACGTGTTCGCTCACGCGCTCGGCCACCATCGCTTCCACCGCTTCATCGTCCTCGTTTCGGTTGGGCGGGAGTGCAGGAAGAGAGAGGGCGCTTCGCAAATCGTTGGCCAAACGGTAAAAATGGAGTTGACGGGCCATTTCCAGCCGAACAATTCGTGGAATCCAACCAAGGTCTTGACACCCTTTGATCTCCACGCGGTCACCAGCGGCGATGGAGACGTTGAGGTCTTGACGAATGCTTCCGAGGCCACGGCGCACGCGCCGAGTTTGCCGGAGAACGCGGCCCAGGGCCTTGGCCGTGATTTTGGCGTGGTCTGGGGACACGATGTCAGGGGAAGTGGCAATTTCAATCAGCGGAAGGCCAAGGCGGTCGAGATTGTAGAGCACTTGTTGACCGTTTGGAAGGTCGACCGTGTCGAGTTTTCGGGCGCTGTCTTCCTCGAGGCACACCACGTCAACACCGACATCGCCTTCCTCGGTGGAAAGGACGCCGTTGGTCGCCATCAGTGAAGTGCGCTGAAAGCCACTGGTGTTGGAACCGTCCACAACGGTTTTTCTCATGGTTTGAATCAAGGTGACCGGTTGAGCGTTGAGCAAAGCGGAGACGGTCAAGGCGATGCTTACAGCGTCGTCGTCCAACGCCAACGGTGGAGCTTCGTCCAACTCAATTAAGCCAGCGTTTGGTGATTGTGCGTACACAAAACTCCGGTTCCGCTTGGATTCAAACCTCGCTGCTACGTCAATGGCACCGCCTTCCCCCCGAGCGGCGCGAAGCCGCCGTTCAAACCGAGGCCAAGCCTCAGGGAGCGTGTCGGCGGTGATGTCGTACAATTCACCGCTTTGGCGAGAATGAAGTTTGCCGGTAGCAAGTTGTTGGTGGACTTCAATACCGCACATGAACCCAAGAGCATCGGGGTCAAGGCTTTCAGGACGCTGAACATCACCTTCGGGTTCATCGGCCATGGAACGGGGACGGGCTCACCCTTCATGAGCACCACGCATGGTTGAGATTCAAACCACTTGAAGCGTGTCGTACCCGCCCGGACGCATCATGCGACCGTCTCGGCACAGTTTATCGATGATGTCCTCGGCTTTCGATCTCGGAATGTCGCGTCTCTCCGCCTCGTTGAGAACCGCCAGCAATTCAGCGTGCGTCCCGCTTTCGTTTTGCAACGAAGAGACCGTGTCAAGGATGAACTTCTCTTGGTTGCGAACCGCCCCCTTCTTCCCGGATTCAATGGTCGTCAAATCGAAGTTCTCTCCCATCAGTTCGTGACGCCATGTTTCGGTGAGGCGAATGGCGCGGTCGGCATCTGCCAGCGTAGCGATGTCGGTTAAACGGATGCGGGCGCTCGCTTCCGCAAGACGAGAGAGAGCTTCAAGCGAGCGAGCCGTGATAGCAACGCTGTCGGGTGAGTCGCCGCCTTTCTTTCGGGTGGAGACGTAGTAGGCGACGATTTTTTCTCGGGCTTCGTCGTTGAGTTTTGGATGGAAATTACGCTTTGAAAACGCGACGTATTTGCGCAAGACATCTCGAGACAAATGGGTGTATTTTCCGTCCTTCGTGGTGGTTGATTTCTTCGCTGCAGAGGCACGTGCCGGGTCGGGAATGGTTCCTTCGCTGACCAAGAGTTCGCTGCTCCCTTCCGCCCTCGTGTTGATGATGTGTTGAGCGATTTTTTCGTCGCTGGTTTCGTTGGGAGTGTCCGTGAGGAGCCAGATGATGTCAAAACGAGATATCAACGGGGGCGCGAGGTTAATCTGTCCGGTAAAAGGGACATCGCTGATCGGTTGAAACCGGCCGCTGGTTGGGTTGGCTGCAGCGAGAACGGCGCAGCGTGTACGCAAACTGGCGTTGATGCCTGCTTTTGATATGGAAATGGATTGTTGTTCCATTGCCTCGTGCATGCTCGAGCGGTCGGCGTTGTTCATCTTGTCAAATTCATCAATCGCCGCAAGACCCAAGTCTGCCAGCACCAAAGCACCTGCTTCAAGCGTCCATCGCCCGTCGGCTGCAGCATCTTGCACGGCTGCTGCGGTCAGACCCGCAGCAGATGCAGACTTGCCCGAGGCAAAGCGGCCCCGAGGTGAGATGGTTGACATGTAATGCAACAATTGCGATTTCGCGACCCCGGGGTCGCCCATGAGAAGGATGTGAATGTCACCGCGATTGCGTGTTCCGTCTTCGTTGACCTGCGCCTCACCGCCGAAGAGTTGGAGCATCAGGGACTCCTTGACCCGTTCCATTCCAAAGATAGAGGGGGCGATGCTGCGAATGAGCACATCGTAAACTTCAGGGTCTCGAGCGATGGTTTTGATCTCGGTCTCCTCCTCCTCGGTGATGACGATTTCTTCAAGGGGAATGTTCTGCCGTTCAAGGGAATGAATACGAAGGAAGATATCAAACACGGGGGTGTCTTTTCCGCCCTTCCGCTGGGAGCGGATGAACAAGACACCGTTTGCTTTGACGCGGTCGCCGGGATTCAAACGGCCGGCCAAGTCTTGCTCAGCAATGCAGACGATGCGTTCGGGTTGGATGCCTCCCTTCATTTGTTCGGGAAGCTCTTGGAGTTCAATGAACTGAGAGTTGATCAAATGAGATGATTGCTGTTGGAGCAGGAACCGAGTCTGGCGCTTTGGTCGGCCGCACCCTCCCTCGATTTGTGAACATTCAAGCGGTTCGATAAGTTCCTGCTCGTTGGGTTGTTTGATGTCCATGACGTGCCCGCATGCCACGCACTCGAAGACCGCCGTGTAGAGGCGGGGGCGGACTCCCGAGATTTTTGTGGTCACGGCATCGATGGCGATGAGGCGGTCAATGTCCCCTGCTCGGAGTTGAGAAACCGTCCGAACCTGGTCGGGCGGAAGGTGGACAATCCGAACGAAGGGCAAAATGCTCCCCGCACCGATGTCCAACATGAACTGTTGGAGGGCATCGTTGGCTGCGTCAAAGTGCAAGTCTGGTTTGGCGAGGATGTCTTGAGCGAATTCGTGGTCGTAACCTTCGACCTCGCGGTACGAAACGTCAAGAGATTCCGTATCTGGCCACAATTTTGACAGGTTGTGAATGGCTTCGGAGTATTTGTCCTGCAACAGCGAGGTCCACCGCGCTGGGAGGTCAAATTCCTGAATCGCTGCCATGATGAAACCGCCGGGTGTTGAACAACATTGGCGACGCCATTTAATGCTTCTTCACGTCAAGAAGGACCCCTTCGTTTCCATTGGAAAACCTCAACCGTTCAGCCTTCACTCGTCGCTATGAAAGGATGACGACTGGAACCAAGCCGAACGGAAGAGTCCATGAAGTGTCAACGGCAGGTTCGTTCATGAAGGTGACCTTTGCGCACGGTCTTTGGAGCGGCCCCGACAGCAGCAAGGCTGCATGGATGAGGAACCAAGGTTGGGAGGTTGTGGCCATTGACATGCGAAAACACGGATGGGATCAAGCAAGTCAAACCAGAGCCGTCTTAGAAACCCTTGACGAACACGGACCGTTTGACCTGCTCATCGGCTCCTCTTTTGGAGGCTTGGCCACCGCAAATGCGGCTGCACAGCGTCCCGAACTTGACCTTCGCCTGCTCTTGCTCGCACCGGCATTTGGCTATCCTGATTTGGTGACCTCGACGTTGGGAGACGCCGCGATGGAGGCGTGGAAAACCAGCGGTAAGCACGCTTTTCACCCCCCCGGGTGGGACCAACAGGTGGTGTTGCCTTGGTCCTTTGTGGAAGCGGCCCGTCCGCTGGCTTGGCCACGATTGCCGCACCCGACGGTGATTCTTCACGGGACGGAAGACGATGTTGTCCCGCTTGAAAACAGCCATCGCGCTGCGGCAGAGAACGAAGGCGTCCATGTGGAAGAGGTGCCGGACGACCACCGCCTTCATGCCAGCCTGCCCCATCTCTTGCCGCTCTCGCGCCGGTTGCTCAGCACGCCCTGAGGGAGCGGTTCATTCATGAAACGGGTCGCCGTGGACGGCTCCATGAGCGAGCCCATGGATTACGCCAGCGCGGGGGTCGACATCGACTTGGAAGGCTCAGCGGTCGCCTCCCTCATCGGCGCATTGACCACCAGTGTGAGGCCTCCTGGCACACCGGGGGCTCCAGTCGATTTGCCCGGCGGCTTTGGCGGCCTTATCGAGTTTGGCGAGAACCTGCTTGCGCTGGCAACCGACGGCGTTGGCAGCAAACTTCAGATCGCCACCTCGCTCAAACAATGGGGCGGTGTCGGAATCGACTGCATGGCCATGAATGTCAACGATTTGCTTTGCGTTGGTGCTGAACCGATCGCCTTCGTTGATTACGTGGCCGTGCCCAAACCGGACCCCGCCGTCCACGCAGCGCTCGGCGCTTCGCTTGCCGAGGCCTGCCGCCAAGCACGGGTGACCCTTGCAGGCGGCGAGACGGCGTCCCTCCCGGGTATCGTGACGGAACTGGACCTGTCCGGTACAGCCCTTGGGTGGCTGCCCAAAGGCGAAGCCATCACGGGCGAGCATTTGGCCGAAGGTGACGTCCTCATCGGACTGCCGTCCTCGGGCATCCACTCCAACGGGTACTCCTTGGTTCGGCGAATCGTTGAGCACAGCGGTGCCGACTACACCCAACCCGCTCCGTTTGAGGCCACCCACCCCCACCGGGACGTGGTTCAGTGGCAGGAGGGGGTGCCGACCTTGGGTGAAGTGGTGCTGAACCCGACCCGCATTTATTGCGACCCTGTGGTGGATTTGCTTCAGGCGGCCCGGGGCGATGCTTCGTTTGACATCGCCGCCATCCATGGCATCTGCCACATCACGGGTGGGGGACTTTCAAACCTGCTTCGGCTTCATCCAACCTTGGGGTGGAACATCGATACGCCGCTTCCTGTCCTACCAGAATTCGTTTGGCTCCAACAAACGGGCGGTGTTGAAAACCGAGAAATGTACCGTACGTTCAACATGGGAATGGGCATGGTGCTTGCCGTTGAATCGGAAGCAGCACCGGCCGTCCTCGCATGGCTTCAAGACCGCATGACGGGCGTGGCCATGGTCGGCCATGTCACCGATGAGGGACATGGCGTCAAACACGCCGTGGAAGGCGTGGAGTTCTCGCATTATTGACGTTGACACCATCGGTGCGGTCATGAGGGAGAGACCCGTCGCCAAACCGTGGCCGAGGAACAGCCCACCGATGTTGGCCCTGGTCATCTGTGGCTGGAGGGCAAGACCTTGGTTCACCTGCGCCAAGACCAGGACCGCCCCACACATATGCCGCGTGGGCCTGCAAAGCGTACCGGCCCCGGCTTCCTCAATCCTGCGATGGCTCCTGCTCGGACGCGCTCAGTTCTGCTCATGGCGGACGCCCTCGAACACAGCTGGCTCACCAAACCGGACCAACCGCTTCGCGCTCTGGACGCACTGTGCGCTACGGGCGTGCGCGTTCGTCGATGGCGAAACGAAATCCCCGAAAACCACCAAAACAGGTTGCGCATCACCGCCAACGACCTCGACCGGTTCGCTCTCGATTGGTTGAATCGCTCCCACGCCGCTTTTCCCCCCGCCGTCTCGGTTGACCACGACCCCGAAGACGACCGCTACCTCCGGCCCGTGAAAGGAGCGATGAACAACGGGATTTACACGCTTCAAAACGACGCACGTATGACGCTTCTGGAAGCCGGGTACCAATGGGTGGATTTGGACCCGTTTGGGTCGCCGGTGAACTTTCTCGACGCGGCGGTCCAAGGACTCGCGCGTGTCGGCTTTTTGGAGGTCACGGCCACCGACACGGCCGCACTTACGGGCTCCAGCCAAGGCTCTCAATTCCGCCGTTACGGCGCCAAAGGCATCGTGGACAGCTACGCTCACGACGACGCCGTGCGCGTCCTGCTCGGACTCGTCGCCACCACCGCTGCACGCCATGACCGGTCAATTGAGCCGGTGCTGGCTTTGTTTGACGGCCATCATGTTCGCATCAGTGTCAAGGTTCGCCGAAGCCGAGAGAGTGCCTCAAACGTTCTTGACTCCATTGGCTGGCGCATCCGAAACGATGACGGCACCTACCGATTCGTCCACCACCCCACGCCCGAAGAGGTGGAACGGGGAAGCGGCCCTCTTTGGATCGGCTCGCTTTGGGACGAACACATCGCTGGACGCATGACCGAAGAACGGGTTTTGGCCGTGTGCAGCCCCACGAAGGAAGAGATTGAGAAAGCGAAAAAGCACGGCCTGGCATGGAATGAAAACGACCAAGAATACGCAGCCAGAGAACTTCGGAGGAGCGTCCGCTACATCTCGGAAGCGGCGATGCTGATGGCCAAGGACCACACGCTCTACCACATGGACGACCTGCCCAACATGGCAGGTACGGGACAAGCTCCCAAGATGGATGCCCTGTTTGAAGCGATTCAAGAAGCGGGCTACGGTGCCGCCCGCATTCCCGACATTGACCCTTTCTTGGTGACCGATGCCCCGCACGAGGTGGTGATGGGGTGCGTTCGTGAACGGTGTCATTCTTGAGCGAGAATGGAAGCCACGTCAAAGGTGAAACCAACCTCGTGTTCGGACCACGCCCAGAGGCGTCTTGCATCCTCCTCGTTGGTCGCTGCTCGACTCATCTTCGCTTTACCTGCCCAACCCCAAGCCTCCAGAAAACCCACCGGACCCCAGTACGGGTGGTCCAACGCGCCGGGTTCTGTTGCGGCGTAAAGGGTCGGCGCTGCACCCCGAGGCGCAGAGAGCGCCACGGTGTTGAGCAAACGCCACACCAGCGAATGACGTTGAAGAGATGTGTTCGCATAGCCTGGATGACTGCAGCGAGAAACAATGTGAGAGCCCGCCGCCTTCAGCCGCCGGTCCAACTCCAAAGCGAACATCAAGTTGGCCAATTTGCTTCGGCCGTATTGGCCCCATTTGTCGTACCTCTTTCCTTCCCCGTGCATGTTTTCAAGGTTGAGGCGCCCCATGGAATGCGCGATGCTTGATACCGTCACGATTCGAGGTGCTTTCGCTTTTTCAAGCAACGGGAGCAGGTGTGCGGTCAGGGCAAAATGACCCAGATGGTTGGTCCCAACTTGCAATTCAAAACCGTCGGCCGTGGTGGCTTTGGGCGGGATCATGACCCCAGCGTTGTTGATGAGGAGGTCAAGGTGGGAGGTGGTGGTCATCAACTCCTTCGCAGCATGTTTCACCGCGTTCAAATCAGCGAGGTCGAGGGTCAAGGTTCGAACGTTGGCTGCGGGGTGACGGGTGCGAATTCGGGCCGCTGCAGCCTCTGCTTTCGCGGAGTTGCGGCAGGCGAGAACGACCTCAGCGCCTTTGGAAGCAAATTCCATGGCCATCTCAAATCCAATACCGGAGTTTGACCCGGTGATGAGGACACGTTTGCCCGTCTGAGGGCTGGTGTCAGAGAGCCGCCATTTGATGCCGATTTTCTTGCTCATGGTTAAACGCCGTTGTACGCCTTCTTGAACTCGAGGTTTAGCCGAACGACGGGTCGATGTCGGTGATATCCTCGTCCCCCGGAGCGGGCAGCATTTGAGACGCGCTCTCAATGATGTCGCGAACTGAGTCCTCAATGGACCGAGCGTTCTCAAGCAATTCCGTCAACGGAATGTCAAGGCCGGTCAAGTCGCTTACGGCTTCCACGGCAAGCGCTGCGGCCCGTGCATCGGGGTACATCGGGCTGGCTTCCGAAAGCAGAGCCGTGATGTCGATGCCGAGCCGGTCCCCCTCGCCAAGAAGGAAGCCTGTGATGCCGGCCACGATGCCCTGTTGAATGGGTTCAATGTCAAGGTCCTTCAGACGCTCGCGGGCGGCAGGAATCGAACCCACACCAAACAAGTCCCCGTTGCTCAGTTCCTTTTCGGGTCGGGTCAACCCATCGATGATGATCAATCGGTCAAACCCGCCCTTGGTGAACCACTCCAGAACGGTGGTGGCGAAGGGGATATCGGTGTCGTTCCCGAATTGAATCTCGGAGGTGAACACGCCAATGCCTTCACCCTGATAGACGCGAACCGGATGTTTGGGAACTTCATTATGAATCAACGCCACGGCTGGAAAATCCTTGTTCATCACCGTTCCAAGTTGGTTCAATCCCAAGGTTTTGATGATGTGGGAGGTGGCGATAACGCCTACCATGCCAGCCGTGGTAAAGCCGCATATGGCAACCCCTCCGGTTCGAGGGTCGGCGTCTTGATGCAAAACCAAAGCATAGGCTTGCAGGTTCGCATCCATTTCTTAGCCTCCAGTCATGGCCCAACCGCTCACCCGTGAAAAGGCTCACGGCAGAATCATTCTTCCCAAGCCGCCCAGTCTTCCCAACCTTCTTCTCGGTACCACCAAACGCCTTCCTCGTCTTCCCACCATTCCGTCCCGTTTTCGTCAACGGTGATGCCGTCATCTTCGGTCTCGTGATGTTCGTCAAGAGCGTCGTCGGTCTTGGTTTCGGAAGGGAACGTGTCGTTCGCCGTTGCCCCGAACTCAAACGCATCGGCCCGGCTTCCCAGGGTGGGGGATGATGCCAAGCCTTCAGGGGCGGCTTCGTGGAGATTCTTTCCTTCTTCTTTCAACGCTTCAAGGGATTTTGAGGAGGTGAGGTCAACACTCTCCGGGGCGTCGGCCAAACCTTCCGGCTCTTCGCCCAAGGCCATGCCGTAGTAGTCTTCGTCGTCCTCTTCATCGAAGAGGTCGTCTCGGTTATTGCGCATGTAGAGCACGCCGCCAACGACGGCCAAGACGGCGATGAGAACACCCAAACCAACAACCACCGGCGTCATGGCACTGGAGGTTTCATCGCTGACCGTGTTGGTGTTGCCGTCATTGACGACCGGCATTTCGCCCAGCGTCCATACAACCTGCCCTTCGGTGGTTCCGGCTTTTTGACTCATGGCGTCGCAAGCATTGCTGCTTTGGTCAAAGCAGGTGAGCGTGATCACGTACCCCTTCCCCTGTTCGCCAGGGTAGAGTCCTTCGGTTGGACCGTTGCGCACAAGGAGTAACGTGATGTCAACCGTCCCGTTGGCTTCGATTGTTCCAGGAACGGTGGCCTCGTCGTGGTTCAGGTCGATGGAGGGGGGCGTGGTGGGGACAAGACTCCAAACGAAACCAATCTGGACGGCGAACGGGTTGGGGTTGGTGACGGAACAGGTGATGGTCACGTCCTCGGTGTCTTCTTCCCAACCGTACGCCGCCGTACCGCAATCAACCGACGCCGGAAGGGTGATGTCGGGGAACGTCGGTTCTTCGGTGGTGTTGGTTTCGTTGGTGGTGTTGGTTTGGTTTTCTTCAACCACGGGAGACGCCTCGAAAGCAAAGGAGACCTGCATGCCATCAACATGGTAATCGGGAGATTCGCTGTCAAAGTACAGCGTCAAGGTTCCGTCGTGAGCTCCCAGTCCCGAAATGGTCATCTCGTTGCCGCGAACCTCAGCGATGCCGTTGCTTGCCGTCTTCCCATCCTCGGTCAGTGCTTCCCAGTAGGCCTCCGCGTTCGCTAAGGCGGTTTCTTGAGTGATATCGGGGGTTGAAACCGAGAAGACGGAAGTGAATCCAGCGTTGTCGTCGAGTTCAATGATGGAAGGCCCGGAGATGGTGAGTGGGACCGTGCCGTAAGCCGCCGTGATGTTGGAAGAGGCTTCCAGCGGCTGTTGGGTGACGTCTTGGTCGTATCCGGCAAAAGAGACCTTCACTTCCATTTCACCGATGGCCATGATGGGGCCCAAATCGGAGAGTTTTGTGAAGTCCAGACTTGCGTGGCCGGTTTCGTTGGTCGTCGTGGAGGAGGTGTATTCTTCCTCGCCTCCCACAACGTGCAACATGAGGCTCTGATTGGCAAGGCCGTGCCCCTCGTGGTGCAAATAAGCGACCATGCCGAACCGTTCGCTCCGGGCCAAGAGGAGGCTTTCGACGGTGGGCTCGTTGACAAACGGCGTGTACGTCACCTCGAGGTGCGTTTCCAGTGCGGTGTTGTTGCGCGTGTACACCGGCCCAACCGTCGTGACGTTCATCGATGCGTTGCCGTATTGGTCAAATCCGACCACGGCAACGTAGTACGGCAAACCGTTGGTCAAGTTCTGGCCATCGTTGTCCTGGTCAATTTGGAGGCCGAAGGTGGTGGCGTTGGTGGTTGCCGTGGCGTTCATGCCTTCTATCGAAGAGAAGTCGACTGATGACGCGTAGATGCGATGGTGTTCAATCGAAGCGTCGCCTTGACCCCACGAAATGTTGAGCACCCCTCCGGCGTCATCAAGCGCATCGCTGGCGGTGACATCGGGAACGAAGGATTTCGGAAGCGGATAAGGGACCACCACGTCCAGGGGAGCGGATAGGTTGCTCGTTACACCGAAATCGTGGACGCTTCGCACCCAGTACGTCCACGTGTCGCCGGGCTGAACAGCGAAGTCGATGGTGGAGTTGGCCACCGCAGTGCCGTAACTGGGCTGGGTCGTGTCGGGGTTTTGGCCAGTGACCTCCCTGTACACCATGAAATTCAGCAAACCGTCGCCAAACTCGGTGATGTTCTGCCACTCAATCACGACCCTGTCGGGCTGGAGGTCGGTCAAAATCAGGACAGGTTGGGGCGGAAGGGCGATGTTTGGGGCCCCGTCCTGGTAGTTCACCGTTGGCGCATGGATGACGAACATCCCGTCTTGGCTTGTTGTGAACGCCAACGGAACCGTAAAGCTGCCCGTGCCCCCGGTCATTTGCTGGTTGAGTGCGTTGCTGAGGTTGCCGGTCACATGAGGGTTGGTGTTGACCAAGAAATCAGCAAGATAGCCCACGTTGAGGTTCGAGAAATGGAAGTCCCCCTCGCTGGTGGATTGCATCGTCATGTTGACCTCAGCCATTTCGATCCCGTAGGCGTCGGAAGTGTACGTCAGCCCGGGCAGGAGGGTGCTAAGCGCAGTCGTCCACGTTCCAGCGGCGTCCACGATGGCGAGGGGTTGCAAGCCGTTGCTTCCGTTGCCGGCGTAGCCTTCTGCTTCCACATCCGACTGCCCGTTCTGGTCAACGTCGTAGCCCACGCGATGGTAGGCTGAGACGAACACGCCGTGTTGGTTGCCTTCACCGGCAAGGACGATGTGTTCCATGATGCCGTCACCGTCGAGGTCGCCCAAGAAGATCGCTCGTGGAACGGTCCAAGGCTCGATCTCATTGGCCGTGAATTGGCTCACGCGGTTGGTGAATGCTTGGTTTCCCCAGCCCCCCGTTGAAATATTGCGAACGGTGATGTTGCCTTCCGCCGTTGCGGGGTTGCCGTCTGGAGAGCCCATGTTGGGTTGCAACAACGACACGCCTCCCACCAAATCGTGGTTGAAGACCGTGGCGTTTGTGAGACTGACAACGTTGTTGTGGTTGTCGCCGCTCCAACCGCCGCTGTTTGTTTTTGTGATGGACCGATGGCCGGTTGAACGCGAGGCGAGGATGTCCAAATCTCCATCACCGTCGAGGTCACCAACAATGGCGTCGGAGGTGATGCCCGAAATCGAGCTCGTGCCAACAGCAAGCCCGTTGCTGGTGGAAAACACCTCGGTGCCGTCGTTGTTCACGTCCACGGCGATGAGGACGGGGAGGTTGCCCTGTCCGTTGAAAAAGTCCACCAGCAAACGGTTGAGGTTCGCAGCGGTTTGGGTCCCTTGAATGAGCACGGTTTCGTAATCTCGTTCGTCAAAGGCGTTGCTCCGGGTGTTGAAATCAGCGTAGGCCACCTTTCCGCTGGTCTGCACCGTCACCATCTGGTCAGCGCCAACGCCGGCGAAATCGACAAACGCCAAATCCCGAATGGATGAGGAGAGCGAGACGTTGACCTGCGGTTGAAACGCCCCGCTTGTGCTGTTGAGGAAGTGAATGCAGAGTTTTCGGTCCGAAGCGGCATGGTTGATGACGTCGTCGTACCCGTCGCCGTCAAGGTCGGCCATGAAGGTCTCGGTGACGTTGTCGCATGTCATCTCCCACGGGCCCATCGTGAGGCCCGTGGCGTTGGCGTACGTCATGATTCGGAAGGCGGGTTCGATGCTGAACGCACCCGTGCTGTTGCCCGTTGTCCCATTTCCTGAAGTTCCGTTTCCAGAGGACGTGATGTTTGCCGTTTGGGAGAACAGGGCGACATCGTCGAAACCGTCGCCGTTCGTGTCGCCAAAGGCTACGGCATGGATGAATCCGGTCGGGAAGAAGCCTCCGCCCATTTTTGGAGAGAAGGCGACGTCCACCGAAGCGCTGGAGACTTCCGCGCCATTTGGCATGTAAAAGTCGGGAGAAGAAGGGGTGGACTGATTCACGCTGGCTGGTTGAATGCTAACCGAGGCCGTGGTGGTGCCGTTGATGAACTCGTTTTGTTGACCCAAATGCCCGTATCCGGATTGATTGAAATCCCATTCCGGCAGACCGTCTTGATTGATGTCCAGCGAGACGGTTCCCGGGGTAGAACCGCTGGAATCGGGTTTGAGGAAAAACGAAGCGGAGGTCACGGTCGTGTTCCGCATCAAATCCAAGCCGACTGCTCCATGTTGCCCGGAGGTCACGGTCACCGTTTCTTCAGCAGAACCGGACGAGAAGACCGTCACCGTCCCGCCTTGGGCTTGGGCGAGAAAGACAGACCATGCAGGAGCAACGAACAGGAAGACAAACAAAAATCCGAGGAGTTGGCGTCGTTGCATGGGGAGCCCTCAAGGTCTTGTGAACCACGACCTGTTATGTCGGTTTCGCCTTGATGAACCCTCCTTTTGGCCAAAAAATGTATCATTTTTCTCAACATAATGTTATGAATGATTGGAACGGCATTGCATTCGAGGGCGTGGCTATTGAGGTTCAGCGTACAGACCGGCGAGATTGAAATCGACCTTGAAGGTGCTACGATTCAGGTTGACGAGCAAATCGCTCAACTGAAGGCCGAACACACCTGGACCGTGCTCCTCGAACGCATCCGAGAAGCACGTGAGCAAGCGCTTGAAGCCGCCGTTACTGCTGCAAGGGAAGCCGGCCTGCCAGAGCGAGGTTCAGCATTCAGAGCCCTGCTAGAGAATTGTTCCCTCACCCGCAAACCCGATCAGGTGCTCGGTGCCATTCACTATCTTCGGGACGTGGAAGGCGTGGACGACAGCCCGCCGCGGGTCGTGAACGAGTTGTTCACCGATGCAGGTATTGAACCACCAGGGAACCTTTCCCTTTACCTCAACCGCTTGAAAGAACGTAATTTCCTCATGGTGCCCTCAGGCAAGGATGACAAGAACCGGTTCGCAATCCTTACACCCGAAGGCCAAGCCCACTTGGACAAGCGCTCCGGCGCATGAGTTGGTTCCATGGTGATGTCCGGCGGGGGTCAAGGCGACCCACGAGACGACGAAACAACCTCAGAGCAGGCTGAAGTCATCGACCTCTCCTACCAAAATCACACCAAAGGTATCTTCCGGAAAGGCCGCCACACGGGTTCCTCTTTTCGCCGCGCCATCCTCGACGAAGCCGACCTCACGGAGGGTGATTTCACCCATTGCGACTTTCGGAGGGCTTCAATGGTGGAAGCCGACCTCATGAAATCGGCCTTTGACCACGCCGACTTTCGAGGTGCAGACCTGCGAAAAGCACGGCTGAACCTCTCCAACTTCAAAAATTGCAAATTTGAAGGGGCCGACCTGCGAGGCATTCGAGGAAAGTATGCCATTTGGCAGGGGAGCGATTGGTGGAACGCAACCATGGACGATGACCTGCGAAAGGCGCTGGCCAAAAAATGGCCCCGCCCCTCTCAAGCCTCCTCCTGAATCAAGATGACTTTGGGCTCCAAGGCCAACCGCGCCCTTGCGTTGAGCAAAGGCAAGGCCGCAACGGCGAGACAAAGACCCATCACCGTTCCACAAAGGTAGACCCATATCTCGAAGGTCAGCACCAAGGCATCACCGAGGTGAGCCACGGCTGAGCGGTTGATGATGGCGCTTCCCCAAACGCCGCCGACCAAACCCACCGATGCACCTGCGACGGAAACCTGAGCCCCAAGACGTCGCAGACGGTACAGCAACGGGGCACCGACGAAGAGCGCCAGCGCTGTGGCCGCCAAAGCGACGCTTCGAATGAGGTAGCCGTTCTCGTTGCGTACTTGATCTTCAAAGTCCCGGTATTGTTCAACCGTTGTTGGTTCGCCCTCTTGGTTGTTGGGGGTTTTCAAAAAGACCTCAATCTCTTCATCCGAAAGCCCGGCTTGGTGCAACTGCCAGTCCTGCCAAGCCATGCTGGCAACCAGCAGCGAACTGAGGAACAGGAGAACAGCGATGTTCTTTGGCCCGCGAAGGTCGGGACGCACGGCCAACGGTTCTTCAGAACTCACGCCTCATCCTCCGCTTGGTAATGCTTCTGGAGGCCGGACCGAATGTCGTCGGGAAGGGGGAGAGGGTTCATGGTTTCCATGTCCACGCAAACCGTCGTTTGCCGAGACGACCACACCAACACGCCTTCTTGGTTGTAAAAGCGGTATCTCCATCCAATCGAAGTGGTGCCGAGGTGGGGAATGGTGATGCGGGCGGTGATGGTGTCTCCATAACGAAGCGGGTGATGGAACGAGGATTCAACGTTCAGTACGGGAAAGCCAAGCCGTCGTTCGTACAGCACATGGGGGTAGGTCTGCCCGCAGATGGAGGGCCACGCGGCCTCAAAAAACCGGTGGGCGAGGTCAAAAATCCGTGGATAGTAGGCAATGTTGGCGAGGTCGACCATGGAAAATTCAACGGTGCGCTCCGACTCAAGAACCATGCTTGGGCGATGCACACCACGCCCATGAACCCTTGTGCAGCGACGGGTTCGGCCACCCTCGCGCTTATATTGGGGTGGCGGTTGGGGCGAATCGGCCCTATAGTGTAGCTTGGATATCACAGAGGCTTGCGGAGCCTCGAACCCGTGTTCGAATCGCGGTGGGGCCGCCATTTACGCTTCAAGCAGAGGCGCGCTGGCGAACCTGTTCGTCCAACTGCATGATGGTCATGGCTTGGGAACCGGTGACTTGTTCGTCGTAGAACGTGTAGATTTCATGAGGGTTGTAATCGTTGGTTTCCAAAACATCCCGGGTCAAGACCTTTGCAAGAGGAGGGTAATCCTTGGCCACCTTTCGCAGGAAGATGGGGTCGCATTCCCAATCACCAACGGTTTTCAGCATGGCGGGGCATTGGTTGAGGTGCTCCACCAAATCAAACATACCGCACAGGGTGTAATGCCCGGTGGATTCCTCAAGGTGGTCGTCAAAGATGTTGGTCCACCAAGATTGGCGAGGCTTCTGGTAGGCGAGCGAATAGCCACGTGTGAGAGGGTTTCCAAAGCCGAGGCGCCATTTCCAGCCGTTGGTTCCTTCAAACGTCAAAGTGTCGTTTGAGAAGTCAAATTCCCCGTCAAAACGTTCTGCGAAATGGGCGCTCAGACTTGCGGTGAGAGGTGATGGGTGGATGCCGTAGATGTCCATCAAGGCTTGTCGCAGGGGCCCCAAAGAATCGTGCAACCAGGTCACTTCGTCGTTGAGCAAACCCAAAATGTACCCGGCAAACAAATCGTAGGCGGGCATGTTGTCTTGGTCACGAACCTGAACGCAAGCGGTGCGGGGTTTCTCGACCATCTTGTGTTTTGGATGAACCTCAACGGTGTCAAAGGATGTGTAGGAAAAGGGGTTGGTGAACTTCTGAAGAAAGGCTTCCATGTTGATTCGGTAGTTGGCCAAGGTGCCAAAAATCACCAACCGCTTCTGGTCGTCCAGACGCACGCGCTTGTCGTTTTTTTCCATGATGCTCATGACCAACCCTGCTGCTCGTTCAATGGACCGGGCTTTCCCCAGCATGTTGGTCAACAGTTCTTCTCGTCGACCCTCTTGGTCTTCTGGGTAAGTGGGTTCATCAAGGTCTCCAAACAAATCTGCAAAACTCATGAGAAGTATGTCGTGCAACAGGATATAAAGAAATCAATTCCAATCCACAACACGCCATCCTTTCGCCTCAGCGTGTCGCCGCAAAGGGCCTTCAGGACTCACGGCCACGGGATGGCCGCACACGTCCATAAACCACGAGTCGGCAAGCGTGTTCCCGTATCCGTAACAAGCCGAAAGGTCATGACCGTTTTCCAAAGCATCAGCGGTGACCACGGGAACCTTGCCTTTGCGTCGGGGGACGCGCCAACCTCGCTCAGAACCCGAGAGGCGGCCTTGACGTTGCGGAGGCCCGCAACCGTACACGGTGTCCATGTTCAGGAGGCGCCCCATGGCCTCGGCCATCGGGGCAACGGTGGCGGTCACGAGCACAAGGCGGTGGCCTTGGTCACGATGCCATGCGAGGCAGTCCCATGCTTCTTGGGGTACATGCATGCGCAAACGGTGTTCGGCAAGATGATCGCTGTAAGCAGTCAAGGTTTCCCAAGAAGCGAGAGAGAGGTGCCCTCGGTTTCGGGCTGCATCGTACACCGCCCGGCCCCGAAGCAGGTTGGTGATGAAGCCCGTTGTCCACGCCACCGCACCCCAAGGAATACGCCAAGGGCGCTTTCGAGAAAGATGAGCCGTGAGGGTTTTTTCGCTTGATGCGTTTAACAAGGTCCCGTCCAAGTCAAAATAGGCGGCGACCCTGTTCTCCATGCTTAGGGCGATGAGGGGTGCCTACATGAGCACCTCGCCTCCCAGCAAGTTCCCGGCTTAATTCTGAGCACCCGTTTCGTCAACGGGACCGTACACGCGTCGCCCCGCTCGGTGGTCCTGCCACCACTTGAGTGATTGGCGAAGGTTCCTGGTGATGAAGAACCCAACCTTCCGGGGTGTTAAACCGTGGTTGCGAAGTTTTTGGTCGTGGTTCAGACTGGCGACAATGGCTTGAGCTGAGCATCCTGGGTTCGCCGTGACAAAGCGATGGATTTCAGAGCAGAGTCGTTCAAAGCGTGCTTGTTTCTGAGGGCCTCGTTGCGTCCTTGAAGGCATGAACGATGGAAATGAAATGAACCGTTATCAAAGATTCGTTGGGGGTTTACTCAAACGAGACCGGTTGCGTCGTCTTCCAGTTCGCCGTAGCCAGTTTCTTCGCCTTTCCGTCTGCAATGATGGGGTGAATGTCGTTGAGCCGCCCGTGCATGCCGTGAACTTGGAACTTCACGCGCAGTTCGGCCACACGATCCCGATGCAGTGCTTCGTCCTGTTCGTCGTCCAATTCCACGGTTGCCAGCACTTGCCCTTTGATCGCACAACGCACGGTCAAGGTGGTCCCCGCATAACTCAAGGTGGGTCGGAAATCCCAATCGTCAGGGTCGTTCATCCACACCGAAAGGTCCACAGAAACCGTGTCTCGAAGTGTAACGCGTCCGATTTCAACCGTGTCCACCATCGTAACCAATCCTGTCCAAAGCGCCCCGCTTCATACCCCTTTCGCTTTCACCGGTTGCCCTCTGCAACCGAGACTTCGGTAAGACTTGGACGCATGATGAGGACTTCGACGGTCAAACTCCATTCGTTTCCTGGGTCAGGGTCCAATTCACCGATCAGGGCATCGGGATCGGATTGCTTGGCCAAAACGGACCATATCCAAACGCCTTGCCCTCGTGCCGCTTCTCGCGAACCGAGGAGCCGCTTCAACAACTCCTCTTTCGAATCTGAAGTGTACATGCCGTCCTCTCCGGAGGGGTTCATGCCTTCCTCCTTCATTTCGGCCCGAGCGGGTTCGTTGGTGGTGTAGTTTCCCGGCTCGGTGTTCACGGTCCGCCTGGTGTTTTCCTCAGGGATGTTCAGGGTCAACGTGAAGTTATCGTGAGGGGGGGCGACGTCACGCTCAAGTTCCAGCACAGCATGGAAGCCCAAGACGCGCCCGTATTCGCCCGGTGTCATGTTCCCGGACCATGTTTCGCCTTGGTCGAGGTATTCGTCCCAACTCATCTCAACGGTTTCGGTCACCCAAACGACCTGAAAGGTTCGAGTGGTGACGTTGACCTCGAACGGCTGAACGGCAAAAGCGCCTCCAGCGTCGTCCACACGAAGCATACCGAGCATGAGGCCAGAAGCAGAGGTGTCGAGAAGGACAGTTGGGGTGGTTTCGTCTGCGTCGTTGGTCGGGTCGCCGTCTCCGTTGGTGTCTTCGGCGATGTTCAAGTCCCAAGCAAAGGTCAGTTCATCCCCCTCGGGGTCAAAGGATTCGGAGGCGTCGAGCAAGGCAGCGTCTCCAGCCCTCACCGACGTGGGCATGCTGATGTTGATGGAAGGGGCGCCGTTCACTTTGATGGAGGCTACGGCGTCATCGGTTCCACCTTGGTCGTTGGTCACGGTCAGGCGAACCGTGTACTGACCGTGGCGGAGGTAGGTGTGGGAAGTGAAGCCCACCACGGTTTCCGCCGTTGTCCCGTCACCAAAATCCCATTCGTAAGCGGTAATGACGCCCTCGACAGGAGACGATTCGCGGGCATCAAGTGTGACCATTTCCCCCTCCTGGATGAGAAGTGGGTAGGCTTCAAGCGAGGCGCGAGGGTCAACCGTGGTGTCAAGTGCTCCCGTGCAGCCGGCGAGGCTGCTCATGGCGAGCATCAGCAAAACGAGCGCCGTTTGGTGCCCTCGTCTTCCTGTTCCGCCCATAGCGGTTTGGCTGTCCTTACCCTTTCTAATGGTTCGGGAGGCGTGATTAAACAGAACCGATGTTTTCGCTTTCACCCAAGACCACGGGTTGAGGAAGGTCACCCTCAACGGTTGCTGTTTCGTACGGGTCGTCCAAAACCGCCACGTCATCAATCGTCACCTCATCGAGATGCGTGAACGCTTCGTCCGCCTCGTTTTCCATCAGGGTGGCAACATCGGCTTCGCTGGCATCGTATGGAGCTTCAACGACGAGCGCCTCCTCTTCAATGTCCTCCGTGGCGTCCAACAGCGTGAGAGCCTCGCTTGCTCGTTGTTCTTGCAAAACAGCAAACGCTGCGGCATTCTCAGCCTCTGCGGTAACGTCGTCTGGTGACGAGGGAGCCTCGGAGGGGTTTGCCGTCGACTTTCGAAACCATTTACGCAAGCCCATGCTCCTGCGAAACCGCCATTGGGTTTAGGAGTGATGTTGAAAGAGGGTGTCGGCTGTTCAAAGGCCATGGCCCAAGACCTCTTTCACGGAGAAAAGGTGTTGGCTTTTGATTTGGAGACCACCGGCGTCTCCACCAACAACGACCGCATTGTCCAGTTGGCGCTGATTGGGACGCTTGCCGACGGTACGGCTGTGAACGTGGAACGGGTGGTGAACCCTGGGGTGTCCATTCCACTTGATGCGAGCCGCATCCACGGTATTTACAACCAAGATGTGCGAGGGAAACCGAAATTCGCCGAAGTGGCCGACGAGGTGGCTGAACTGATCGATGGCGCCGTCTTGGTGGGTCATAATGTTCGGAAATTCGATTACGCCATGCTCAAGAACGAATTCTTGCGTCTCGGCAAACTTGCCCCCGAGCCAAAGGCCATCATGGACACCTTGGAACTCGTTCGCCGGTTGCGCTTGCCTCGCCCGCACAACCTTGGTGCGTTGTGCCGGCGCCACGGAATACGCTTGGACGCGGCCCACACCGCTGCGGCCGACGCCGCAGCCACAATGCTTCTTTTCTGGCGTCTCTCGGTAGACCACGCGCCTGCGTTCCGGCGTTCCCTTCCCGAATTGGAACGTTGGGCCGTCCACGGGGACGGTGCAAGCGACGCTTCGGCGTTGGGGCGAGGGCTCAACGACCTCGAACCGTTGGACGATTTGGGAAAAGTTCGGATCGATGGAGAGCATTACATTCTCTCGTTCGGCCGCCACCGAGGGCGAAGCGTCCTTGAAATTCAAGGCAACGACCCGAGTTACATTTCGTGGCTGCTCTCCCCGAACGGATTGGAGTGCGAGGAAGCCAAAGACGCCCTCCGGTCTCACCTCCGTCTTGGGTGAATTCGTGGCCGACCGCCCGTTCTTCCTTACGAAGGCGTGGAAGGGACGCCGTCCTGGAACGGTGCCCACGGCAAAACATCGCACCACGACCCAATCCGCCACGAACCCCTTGCGGTCATCACCGAACCGAGAAACATGGGGCCCTGATGGCCGGTGCTTTGCAACATCTCAACGGCTTCCTTTCCACGACCGTCAAAGCGAGCTGCGCATTGATGACCCGTGGGGATAGCACGACCGGTCTCGTCCAGAGGTTCGCAGAGTTCCAAGACCGCAGCACCCGTTGAGGCATCGTACCGAAGGAGCAGAACGACCGCATCGGCAAAATCCCCCTGATGCAAGGTGCCCGAATCCTGCCGCCATGTCCACCAGTGAGGGCACCACGCCTTCCAATCGCAAAATCCACCGCATGAGTCAGGGCCCGGTGTCGCTTCTAGAGGGAGCGTTGTTGGTTTGGTTGCTTCCCAAGCCGCATAGGCATCTGAAAGAACACTCTCACCTTGTGCTGCCCATTTTGAGCTTGTTTTGGTGTACCACCCCTCGGTTCGCACGGGTGGAGCAGAGGGGTTGTTGGCAAGCAAGATGTCCCGGTACATCCGAAGTTGCCGGTTCACCTCGGGCTTCAATTCCTTTGTCGGGGCGTTTCCCGTTTTCAAATCCGCCACCAACCAACCCACGGGGTCGCCCTTTGCATCGACGTCAGCAAACAGCAAATCCAACCGACCCATCAATCGACCGTCGTTGGTTTTCAATTCACCTTCGACGGCTATGGTCAAGGATTGCAAATGCCGCCATAGCGCGACCGTCACCTGTTCGTGAGGGACATGACGAGCGCCAATGTGGTCAAGCAGCAAAACGATGCCGCCGTGTTGTTGCTTTTGAGCCTCAGACCACTTGCTGTCTTTCCATTCCGGACGGCGTGGCGTGGCGAGGAACACGGCTTTCTCTTCCTCCCATCGAGTCTTGAGAAAACCTTCCGCCGTTCGGGGCAACCAACCTGTTTCCTCACCGGACCGACCCTCAAGGTCCATGTTGAGCAAGTCTTCAATCGACGCGTGGACGGCCGTCCCCAACGAAGCCGCCATGCCCGCCTTTCTCGGCAAGCGTTGCCGGCTGAGCCAATACATGCGCGGGCAAGTTTCGTACCGATTCCATGCCGAAGGTGAAAGTTGGTGCGGACGTGCCTCACGCTCGGCGTTCACCATGGTGCTGGCTTCGCGTTCAGCATCAAGAAGGTTTGGTGATGGACAAGGGGAAGTCTTGAAGCGGAAGAGGCGAGTCCCGAGGACATGGATTCTCCGAGCCTCCGCATCAACACCGATATTCAAACCGAGAATGCGATGGTGGTGGCATGCTTCCCGAGCGTCGGCATGGTCTCCAGCATCGTCGCCCACTACCTCATTGACCATCTTGAGTTGGAATTCGTTGGCGGCTTGGTGGACGACCGCCTGCCGGCTTTGGCGTTGATTCAACAAGGTGTTCCTTTGCCCCCCATCCGTGCCTACGCTGGAAAACCGCAATGCACGATTGACGGGTGCGACCAAGTCATCCTCCTCATGAGCGAAATGGTCGTGCCCGAAACGCTGGTTCACAAGATCGTATGGGAACTCTTTGAATGGTCCAAGGAGCACAAAGTGCTGGCAGGCGTCGTCGTCGACGCCTTTGCAAAGGCCGGAATGAAATCCAACATGGACGGCGTTGACCCCATGGTGGAATACGAAGACACCGAAGCCATCGATGTGGTGGGCATCGGTTGCAACGAGACCGTCCGGGCGATGCTGAAGAAGATGGACGTCCCCTTGCTGGAAAACGGCGTTATTCGGGGAATGAACGCCGGTATTTTGAGTGAAGCCTCTCGTCGTGGTCTTGGAACGATGTCCATCATGGTGGAAGCCGACCCCAGGTTCCCCGATGCTCGTGCCGCCGCCGCCATCATCGAGCGTCTGAACGTGCTTCTACCGATGGAACTTCCCGAAGAACCCCTTCTGGAGGAAGCCGAAATGCTCGAAGCGCAACTCAAAGCCTTGCTCGACCCGTCAACCGCCAGCGAGGGCGGTGCGGCGACGAACGCCATGCTCTACGGCTGATGGGAAGAAAAGTCGCTCAGTGACCGTTGCGTGTTTGGCCCGCCCTCTCGGTCTTCGGCACCGCCGTTGTCACTCACGGATTCGATGGCTTCCTGCCACCCGCCATCAAGGGCCGTTGCAAGAGCGGCTTCCGTCCAAACAGCCAAACCCAATTCGTTGGCTTTGGCAAGTTTTGATCCCGCTTTCTCTCCAGCAACCAAGACCGAGAGTTTTGCGGAGACGCTCCCGACAATTTTTCCCCCCGCATCGATGATTCGCTGTTGAACATCCTTTCGGGGGGCTGAAAGGGTCCCCGTCACGCAAAACGTCATGCCCTCGAACGGACCTCCACCCGCCAAGACCGGTTCGGGCTGGACGTTGATCAGCGTCAGAAGGTCCTCAAGCAGCGTTCGACGGCGAGCCAGTCCGTCGCGAAACTGAAGGGCCACAATTTCACCGACGCCGTCCACAGCAAGCACCTCCCGAAGCGCGGCGTTGTGGGCATGAGGTTTTCCTGCATCGTCGTTCTCCGGGCCAAAAGCAGGGTCACCGACTTCTGAATGAGCGCGTTCGAGCCATGTCATCAAACCCTCTGTGTCGCCCACTGAACGGGCCATCGCCGTGGCCAACTCGGGACCGATACCCGGGAGGCCAAGGGCATGAAGGAAACGACCCAAGGTCATGGTTCGTGCTTTCTCAACCTCAGAGAGCACATTGGTCGCCGATTTCTCACCCATGCGCTCCAAATCGAGAAGCTCGTGAAGCGTGAGCCGGTAAAGGTCTGCACACGAAGCGATGAGGTTTGCTTCGAGCAACTGGTCAACCAATTTTTCTCCAATCCCGTCCAGTTCAAGTGCACGGCACCAGTAGAGGACGGCTCGGCTGGTTCGGGCATCGCAATCCAGATTGAGGCATTTGAGGAAGGCCCCTTCGGCCTCAATTTCGCCTTGACATGCTGGGCACACCTCCGGTGCTGGAATGCCGCTTGCCGGAGGCAGGGACGCCGCAAACGGTTCACCTGAGGCATGAAACCTGCCTTCCAAATCGCTTGAGGAGGCTCGTCCCAAGGAGGATTCAATCTTCGGAATCACGTCGCCTCGGCGGACGATGAGCACCTTATCGCCAAGGCGGACACCGAGACGTTGCACCTCGCCAAGGTTGTGCAGGGTGGTGTTCTCAACGGTGACGCCGCCCACTCGTTGGGGAGCGATGCGGGCAACGGGCGTGATGTTGCCGGTTCGACCCGTCTGCCATTCAACCGCCAAGAGAACCGAAGTGGCCTCTTCAGGAGGGAACTTCCATGCCAGGGCCCACCGAGGGTGGTGGGCGGTCATGCCCAAGCGTTCTCGATGCTCCAACCCGTCGAGTTTGAACACCACGCCGTCGATTTCGAAGGCGTAGGCGCTTCGCTTGCCGGTCCACTTCACCGTCGCTTGTTGCAAATGTTGCGCTGCTTCTGAGGGTGTGGCCCCCTCATGGACCTCCCATGGGGCTGGCACGATGCCCAACCGGTCTTCCATCCAGGTCAGCATCTCGGTGTCGTTGGCCATTTCGGGAACCGTTTGGCTATCGGGATGGCGTTGAGTTGCCGGTGGGATTTTCGCATCGTAGGCCTGAAACACCAAGTCAGCCGCATCGGCTTTCCCGTCGGCGTGCTTTTGCCGCAAGGCACCCGCTGCGAGGTTGCGCGGGTTGGGCGAAGTATGTCGGTATTTGGTGTCAAAGACAGCCAGCGGCATCACGACTTCACCCCGAACATGGACATCGACCGGGAGCGGAAGCGTGTGAGGCACGTTGGCCACTTTCAGCGCATTTCGCGTGACGTCTTCGCCCCGCTCACCGCTCCCGCGCGTGGCGGCCCGAACAAGTCGCCCCATGCGGTATTCAAGGGAAAGCGCTGAGCCGTCCAACTTCGGCTGAGAAAGAAAGCGAACGGCGCCGCCGGTGGTCACGTTGACGAAATGCGTCAACTCCTCGTCGGTGGTGGCTTTGTCCAAACTTCGCATCGGAAAGAGATGGTCCACTTTGACGCTTCCAGGAGGCACATCCGCACCGACCCGTCGCAATTGAGGGTGTTCAGGATCGAGCGTTTTCAGTTCGTCCCACAAGCGGTCAAATTCAGCGTCGCTGAGTTCGGGTTCGGCCAGGTTGTAGTAGAGGTGGGAGTGGTGAGCGATGAGCTGGGCCAATTCGTCGGTGCGACTGGCAACCGCACCTTCGTTTTGGTCACCCTCGCTCATGGTTTTTCACCCGTGCAACACCCTATGAACCATCGTATTCGCTGATTTCAACCAAAGCGGAGCGCCACGAATTCGCTGTTTTCAAGCGGGCATCGCGTCATCACGGCTTGGCTGAGAATTCGCAAATGGATTTCGGCCACCACGTGAACTTCGGCGGAAAACATGTGGCCGGCGTGAGGCTTCAAGTCGTCGTCGGAAAACGTGGCGTGGAGATGTGTGAACGCTTCCCCGGATTCCCGCCGAGCCAGGTTGCCCTGAAGCGTCACAAGTTCCGTTCCTGCCTCGAGCGTCACGCGATGGTAAACATGGGCGTCGTCCATGTACCCGTAGGTGCTGTTTCGGGTGCGCCCAATGCCACTGGTGATGGCCGCAGCATCAAAGCCAAGTTCATCGGCCAGGGCCTGCAGGCTTGCATGGATTTCTTCACCCGGGTCAAGCCTCACAAACACATCATCGCCGCTTCGCGTCCATTCCATGACTTTGGGTAAGGGGGGCAAGCCCTTGAGGGTACTGTTCACTCGGATTCTTTCGCTTTCCTGGGCCCATAACGCGCTTGCTCCATGGCTTTGATGTATTCTCGAGCGGTACGAAGCGCATCGGGGTCACCACCAAGCGGCAAGGGCCCAAAGGGCCCCCATCCGTTTCGAAGCAGCATGATGCGTCGTTTTGGTTGACGTTTGGCGAGGCGGAGGCGTTCCCACGGGTAACGCTGCCCGTCCGCAAAGAGATGCGTTGATGTGATGGCGTAGCGCTTTGGCACCAGAAGCGAGATCAAATGAAGGGCGAGGAAAATGTCCCAAAGCACCGCATAGACCACGGGGGTGTTAGAAGCCTCCAAAAGCGCCCACGGAAGCACCATCATGGCCGCCATGGAACCTAAATTGCCCCATTGACGAACCATTTCGTTAACGCCTTCGCTTTGCCAGGCAAAGCCTCCGCTGGGAAGTTGGCCCAAATTGGGAACATCGCTGCGTTGTTTGGTCAACCAGTAGGCGTCCCACACGACAATCAGCCCCAACGTAACCACCGCAGCCATCGCCACGTGTTCTGCTGACGGGAGCGGTACGGCCATGGTGGAGCCTCACAAGTGTCGCTGGTCCAAACCGGAAAGGTCGCCCGGCCCGCCTCGCCGCAGACGGGCAAAGAACAGAAGCACCACCACAACGAGCAAAGCCAGAACCACCAACAAGGCATTCACGTTGAGGTCGTCGTCGTCCGTGGTTACGCCCTCGAGCACATCAGGAACGCCGTCACCGTCATCGTCCATATCCTCGGTCAACCAACTGGTGGAGCCTTCGGGGCAATCCAGCACGTCGGGTTGGGTATCGCCGTCGGTGTCAACTTGAGCGCACGGGTCCAGCGGGAAGGCGTCCTTCGTATCGCTAAAGCCGTCGTTGTCGTCGTCTTGGTCGTAAACATCGGGGCCGCAGGACTTGCCTGTCTCGGGGTCGAACCATGTCTCCGAGGAACACGTGCTGGACCAGTCTCCGTCGGTGTCGAGCTGCGTGTACTCAAAGTCGGTGGATGCGGTGGCCGATTGCCCCAGCGTGTCCGTGGCAGTCACCTCCACCACGTAAAATCCGGCAGGGAGGTCGGTGATGTTGAACACGGGTTCGTTGCCACCTTGGAGAACCGGGTTGCCTTGCATGTCGTAGACTTTCCACGAAAGCACGACGGCGGTGACGTCATCCAAATCATCGCTCACCGTAGCTGAGGCTCGCAACGAATCGGCTTCCATCACCCGTTGACCGGCAACGGGTTCAACCAAGGCCACGGTAGGCGGCTGGTTGGTTTGCAGGGCAACAAGAACGTAACGGTTGGCCGATGCAGGTGAATCAATGCTCACCGTTGAAGGAGGAGAGTTCGAAGCCTCTGCTTGAACCGTCCACGACGCCATGGTGGAATCGCTTGAGGAGGATACCGAGCGCAAGAGCAGCGGAACATCAACGGTGGTTCCTTCAACCGTCAAGGTGGTGGAAGTTGCATCGCCGTAGGTCACGGTGAACACCGCATGAACTGGCGTGCCGTCCCGTTGGGCATCGAGGGTCATGGTCTTGAACAAGGAAAACAGAGCATCTCCATCAGCGAGAACGCTTTGAACCAAGCCGTCAACTGCAACGACGTCGGTTCCAGAGACCTCAAGGGCACCCATCAAAGTGGTGTCTTCAAACCGAACCGGGAAATTTTCAGTGGCCAAAGCACTGGTAGCCGATACCGTTGATGAACGAACAATCAACGGTGCACTCAGTTCGCCTTCGTCGGAATGAAGGGAAAAACCAACGCTGTATTGGGATATTGTGGCGTTTTCAACGAGCAAATTCGACGAGGTTCGTCCGTGATGGGTGGTCATCGCCGTTCCGGTTCCATCACCGACGAGGACCAGGTCGGTGATCGTCCCTGATGTCAAATCCAAGTCGAGAGCAGGGGCACCGCTCAAGGCGATGTTCCCAAGCACGATGTCCTCGTTGTCCTGGCCCACGATGCCACCGTCCCCCGTCACTTCACCGGTCAAGTCCGTGAGCGAAAACGAGCCACGCAGGCTGTTGAGGGACACGAGAGCCCCCGCACCGTTGAAGTTCGATGCATCCAAACCGTCGACCGTTCCTGTCACGCCGGTGAGGTCCAGCGCTTGGTCAACACCTCCCTCTACGATGAGGTCGTTGAAGCGAAGCGGGGCTTGCTGTGCCCAAACGGCGGCGCCATCGCAATTTGCGAAGGTCACGTTGGTGAGGCTGAGCAACCCCTCGGAAGGATAGGCGACCATGCACCCGTTGCCGCTGTCCTGAAGGCGGCTGTTTCGGATTTCAACATCGGCTTGGCTCCCCGATTCAAGAACGACAAGCGGGTCGCTTGCGGACCGTGCAGCAAGAACACCATCGAGCAAAACCTCGCCAAATCCTGAAACGGTCAGCGCCGGTGAAGATTCGACCACCTGCGTTCGGGCGAGTTTCACCACCGCACCGGCTGATTCACCAAGCGCCAATCCACCCCAGCGAGCGCCGTAACCGGTTGATGACATCGTGGCTGCACCGGCTTCAAACAGACCGTTCACGGTGATGGTTGAACCGTCGGAAATCCGTAGCGAGACCCCGTCTTGGACGGTCATGGTGGACCCGATGTTCAAGAGCAAATTCCCGTCAAGCGTGTAGGGGCTCCATTGACGTTCAAGCACCAACCACCCTTCAAATTCGCCCGAAGGCACGGTGGAAGCCATGAAGGTGTGAGCAAGCGAGGTGTTGGTGTCCCATGTGACAAAATCTGTCAGGTTGTTTTGTTGCAGCGTCACGGTTTTCACACCACCGTACGACTCGCCCATATCGGTGACGCTTCGCGCCTCAGCGGTGGTGGACAGATGGCCTGCTGCGTCCGTCACGCCCACCGCCCCTTCAATGGAAATCAAGGCTCCAGACACCGGTTGCCCCTTGTCAAGAACCGTAACGCTCAGACTGGAATAACTCGTGAAGGTGGCCCCTGTTTGGGCCGTAACCCGTCCGCTGACAGAGCCGTTGGTGAGCGAAATATCGCATCCCGGCTGAACGGTGAGGTTGCCCAAAAGCACCAAACGTTCCACCGTTCGTTCGCTTAAGCAACCCCACTGAACTTCTGCAGTCACGGTGAACGTATCCGTCGTCCCGCTCAACGAACTTTGGGCGCTGGCTTGGAGGCTGGTTGCGGAGAGATGGGCGTTGTGACCCAACAACATCCCGCTGCCTTGGAGTGTGACCGTGTTGCCTGAGCCAAGCAAAAGCGTGGTGTCTTTCAAAGTTAGACGGCCGTTGTTGTTGACCTCCAGGTCGCCCGACAGTTGGTGCGGCTGTCCATCAGGTCGCGGCCCGAGAACGACGTCCTGGCCCGAACCGACGGTCCAATCGCCTGCGGGAATCACAGGGACTTGGACCGATTGGCCGTTTTGACCACCGTACAGGACCACGCGGACACCCGAACCGTCGAGCGTGGCATCGACGATGGAACCCGAGGCCACCAACGGCAGCGTCACCGCCCCGTTGCTGTTGCTTCTCAGGTCAAATCCATGGACGGAAACATCGGCCTCGACAGGATTGCCTTGCAGGTCGGTGAACGTCACGGGCGTTTCGAGAAGCCGGTACGATACGGAGGTGGAGACGGTGGGGTTCGAACTTGACCCGTAATACAGCGTCCCATCCCCCAAGGCATCGGAAGAAGACGGGGCCGTGTTCACAGGCGAGAAGGACCGGACAACGGCTTCGCTGCCGGTTGACATCATGAGCGGGGTGTCATGGAGTTGCGCCGTCCAAGAATGAAGCTGAAGGCGCACGGTGCCTTCCATGGCAACACCCTCGTCCTGAGCGACCGTGGTCAGGCTTTGTCCCGAATAGGTTGAATCGATGAGGTGCAAGCCTGTCTTTGAACCGATGTTGGCTTCAGCCGTGTCAACAACTACCGTGCTGTCCTCGAGCAACATGCCGGTGGAGACGTTTCGGGAGATGTAGTGGTCCACGGCGAGGTCTGCGTACCACGAGCGGAGGCCAACCGAATCGTGGTCTGCTGAAGAAAAGGGCTTGTGAACGGTGATGGAGGACCATGTGTGCTGCCCGCCCAAAACGCTTAGCCCCGTTGCATCGGAGGAGGTCAAAGCGACCTCGATGTTCGACAACGAACTGGTTGGGATTTGGACCGAAACACCGGTTTGGGCAGCGGTGACGGTGAGGTTGGTCCAATCAGCATGCCCTGCGCCCGTTGCTTCGACCGCCTTTGAGAGGGCATGCACTTCGACATCTTCCATCACCGAAGTTCCGCTTCCCGACCAAGCAATACCGATGGGGGGTGAGACCAATTCGCTGTTTTGAAGCGTGCAGGTCCCGACGCAACTCACGTCCACAACGGCCCGAAGTTCGGTGGAGGTCTCAGAAGTGAAGGCGATGTCGTCAAGCGTCATGGATGCAACACTTTGACCAACGAGCAGGCGTTTTCCAGCTACTTGCGCATCGGAGACCGTGAAATTGTCAGCATCTCCAGCATCCATCACCAGAGCAAGTCCGCTTCCGATCACCGATTGCACCATGGTTGAAGCACCTGAGACGGCAGCGATACCAACGCTGGCGTTGACCAAAGCCAAGCCGTCAATCTCGAGGGTTCCCGCAAACGATTGAACCCCGACACCGGCCTCGCTGACCGTTAAATCGGTCACGGCAGCCACCCCGTGGTTTGCAAGACCAATCGCTACTTCATCAAACGAACCGGTCGTGAGGACCAAAGAACCGCTTTCGACATAGACCGCTTCGTAATCCATACGGTGGGCCTGAAGGTTGGAAACGTTGACTTCCCCTCCCAAGACCGAAACCCCCCGATAAGCGTCGTTGAGAACGAGCCCGTTGGCCGTGAAGGTTCCTTTCACCATCACACCCGCTGAGGCGTTGGCGACGGTCACGGAGGAGAACGTGGCTGTGCCGGTGGGTTCGATGAGGATGCCAGGCCACAAGCCTTGCCCGTGCGAGCCTTGTGTTTCTGGCGTGACCGATGAGAAGAACATCGCTTGGTCTGCGTCCAGTGTTCCTTCCACAACGATGCCGTAAGCACCTGCATCCACGCTTGTCCCGGGAGACACCGTCAAGGTGGCACCTGAAGCCACCGTCACGTTCCCTGAAAGGGTCACGTTTCCAGACCATGTGGTGTTGGTTGAGATGGTGCTGTCCACTCCCGAAACAAAGGGGAGCAGGAGAACGGTGAGGAGGAGACCTGCGATGCTGGTGGCTTGGGTCCGTGCCATGAACCGACGGTGCGGCGTAGCCATATCAATCCCAAGGCCTTCCGGGAAGGTTGACACATGTGGAAGCAAATGGTGGGCCCGCCCGGATTTGAACCGGGGTCTGACGGCCCCCAGCCGCCAAGTATAGGCCAAGCTAACCCACGGGCCCGAGGAATTCCTCAGTTTCGTGCTGCACTGAACGGTGCAACTTCTTCGATCAAATCAAGATGACCGACGTACATCCGACGGCAGCAATAGCGCTTCAAGCCCACGGCATCGAGGGCTTCAGCGTCGGATTTACCGTCGGCGAGCAATTGCTTGAATTCTTCCCACTTGTGAGCGACCACGCCGCCACAACTGAAACATCGTACTGGAATAATCATTCATCTCACCTCATCGATAGGACTTCTGCTTCTTGCGACGAGCGCCACGTCCGAGTTGGTGCTTGGGCTCCTTGCGTCGGGGGTCGTTGACCAGCAAACTGCGGTCAAAGCGGAGGTACTCGTCTCGGAGTTCTTCGTCAACGCCTTCGGCGCCACCGTTGTAGTGGACCAAGCCACGAGCGATGGCGGTGCGAATAGCATCGGTTTGACCCATGATGCCGCCCCCGTTGGTCGTGACGTTGATGTCAACCTTGCCCAGACGGTTCATGGCGTCGGCAATGACCAGGGGTTCCATGGCCTTCCGGCGAGCCAGCGAGGGCTGCAGGATTTCGATGGGCTCGGAGTTAACACGAACGCGTCCAGCCCCAGCCTTCACCGAGGCACGAGCCACGGCGGTCTTTCGCTTTCCTGAGGATTCTACTGATTTTTTCTTACGAGCCATCACTGGTCACCTCCCGTCCATCGGTGAGCGGGTGCCCCCAAGTCTGCGCTGATGTCACCCAAACGGATGTAGCGGTCTGGCAGGTCTCGGCGGAATTTGCTGTCATCTCCTCGTTCGTGGCCCTCGGGCATGTCACCCGAAAGATGGCTTGGACAGCCAATTTCCACCCGGAGGTTGCGAAGTGCTCGTCGGCCGCTGGTCTTCTTCTGGTAGGGCAACATGCCGCGCACGGCTCGCTTGAGAATCATGTCGGGCATGCGAGGGAAGAACGGCCCCTTACGGGCATGGTTCAACTCGTACTTCTTGTGATAGGTGTCCAAGACAGCGCGTGGCCGACCGGACACAATCGCTTTTTCTGCGTTGATGATGATGACCTTGTCATCTCGGTCTTCTCGAGCAGCCTTCAACAGAAGGTCTGCAGAAGCGGAAGCAAGCCGACCCATGATGAGGCCGTCTGCGTCAAAGACGTAGGTGGTCGCCTCAGGCAAGGATAACGACCCCCGTTCCTGTTGGGTTTTCATTCATCAGCTCGCCGTAGGTCACAACTCGACCACCGGCGGCTTCAATCTTCTCACGGGCACCGTTGCTGACGCTGTAGGCGGCGATGGTATGGCCGTTGGTCAACTCACCGGAACCAAGGAGCTTGCCCGGAACGAGGATGGTGGCACCCTCGGGGGCGTATCGGCTCACTCGGCTTAGGTTGGGTTGTGCCCAATTCTTGCGGCTCTTGGAGAGGCGCAAAGCCACATCTCGCCAAACAGCAGCTCCGGTGTCGCGAGACTGGGCTTTCAGTTGGTTGATGACCTCAACCAACTGAGCGTTTGTCTTACGTACTGGGTTACTCATTTGACTCCCTCGATGCTTAGAAGCAACCAGCCGACCGACCGTCC
>JAURDW010000019.1 GCA_030827745.1 Candidatus Poseidonia sp. | reverse complement strand
CAGCCAATCACCGATGCCACTGCCTTCCACGGCGACGTGAAAGACGCCCCCAAGTGGAGTTTCCCCGGGAATCGGGAAAGCAATTTTTCCTGCGAGGGCAGCAAGTCGACCGATGGAAAATTCGGTTTTGTTTTCGGAAAGGCCGCTGGCCATGGTGTCCAGAGCGGTGTCAAGAATACGCTGTTCATGAAGCAAATGAAGGAAGGTTTTGAGCGAAACATCGTCAAACGACCACGTCTCGTCGATGGCACTTCCAAATGCCGGTTCGAGGGGCTCGGGTATCCGGCTCACCTCAGGAAACACGTTCAGAAGGGCCTCTTTGATTTGTGCAGGGGAATCCGCACCGCGGAGTTGTGTTGACACTTGAACGGAAAGACCCTCGCCGACCCCGCTCAACCGAAGCCGTTGGTCGACCATGGCTCCGGGAAGCAGGCGTGCCCCAAGAAGATAGGGGTCGTGGCGAAAAAGAGCGAAGGGGTGAAGTGAACAAGGCCATTCGCAACTCCATGAATCACGGTGATGGTCCGTTCTTGGCCACCATCGTTCCCGTTTACAACGAAGCCGCAAACATTGAGGGGTGCCTGCACGGCCTGATGCACCAAACTCTTCTTGCTCATCAACACATGATTCTCGTCTTGGACGGTGGCTCAACCGACGGCACCCCGGACTTGCTCATGACGCTTAAGCAACGCTGGTCAGGGCCAGAGTACCCAGAACTTCGGGTGATTGAAAATCCCGAAAGAACGGTGCCGCATGCTCGCAACCTCGCGCTGAAACATCTCCCTACATCGGTGAAGTTTCTCGTTGAAATGATTGGGCATGCAGCGGTCGAAAACGACCATCTCGAACAACGACTTGCGGCTTGGGAGCGGTGCAAGAACCTCGCAAGTCGTCCCCTCGCAGGCGTGGGTGTTCGCGTGGTCGCCTCCAATCGAGAACAAGGCCATGCATCGCGTTGGATAGAGGCGGTGCTCGGCTCCAAGTTCGGACAAAGTGGAGGCCAATTCAGTCCGTTTCGGGAAACAGGACCAACTGATGTTCCAGCCTTTGTGATGCATGATCGTGATGCGGTGGATGCCGTCGGTGGATGGGACACCACCTTTGTCACAAGTCAGGACAGCGACCTTTCCATGCGGTTGCTCAAAGCGGGTTATTCGTTGTACAGAACGCCCGAACCCACGGTTGCCATGCACAAACGTTCCACGCTTGGTCAGTGGTGGCGCATGGGTCACCGTTACGGTTTTTGGCGAACAAAAGTCCTGCTGCGCCACCCACGTCGGGCGAAATGGCAGGAATTCCTTCCTTGGATTGGCCTCATCAGCACCTTTGGTCTGTACCTCGGCGGCGTTGGGCTTTGGTGGTTGCCATCAGCGCTCTACGGGGTCGTTTTGGGGAGTCTTGGCATCCTGCACGGTTCAGCCCAACGCTCTGGCATGAGCGTGCTTGGCGTCCCTCTCTGTATGGTGATGCTGCACACCAGTTTTTCACTGGGGCTGGTGGACGGACTGGTCCGTCGCGGGCGTCTTCCTCGTGACCGTGATTAAGAACAAGCAGTCAATAGTTACATCACGAAAAAGAAATTGTTAGGAGCGAACAGCATGGCCGAACCTCGACGTTTGACATCCCGTGGCTTGAGTGTTTTGCCACTGCTGTTGATGGGGGTTACTCACCTTTCCCTCCCGCCACTCCAGTCCATGTTCGACATTGAACCTCGTTTGATGTACCTCTGGTACGCCTTCGCCCTTGTCTTGGGTGTTGTTTTGTTTCGGCGAGCAGGCGTGGTCAAAGATCATGAGTACAACCGTGCCAAAGCGATGAAAAAAATTCGTCACGTCTACGAAGCCGAGGCCAGAGGGGTGTGGGAGACAAACGCCCATCTTGACGCCACGATGGATGCAAAGACCCAAGCCGGCCTCTCCCGTTCCATCGGCGAATTTTCAGGAGAGGGCGTGGAAAGGGAACTCCAAAATGACGAGCAGGTCGAAGTGAGGATGTTGTCCGAGGCAGCCCATGTGGTCAAAGCCAATGCCCGCGTTTCGGGGGCTTCCTCTTTGGACGATGAAACCGTAACGGGGACCGTAGGAGCGACCCGAAACGTTGGTCCCATGGACCGTTTTCTCGATTCGGTGTTCGCTCTCTTTGGTCGGGACAGCCGTGCCGAGCGAGAAGAGCGCCGGAGACGTCGTCTGGAAGAGGCCGCTTCCAGCGCTCCGGTGGTGGCCCAACGGCCCGTCGCTCCGTTGCGGTTGAACAAAACAGAAGACGAAAGCGAGGTGAACATGGTCTCGATGAGCGATGAAGGAGGGGTTGAAACCGTGATTTCAACTTCGGGCATGGCAAAAGATGTTCCGTCCCTCAGCTCGCCGGGGAATGCACGCGTGCAACAGGGAGAATCCTTGGAAAGCATGGCCATGATGGGACAAGCACCGTTGCCGAACACCACGGTCACGACGGTTGGCCCACGATGCCGAGGATGCAACACGCCGATTTCGTCTTCAGAGAGGTTCTGCTCACATTGCGGTTTGGACCTTTGAGGCGAAGCGTGAGGTTGAAAGCAGGCCCCTTCTCGTGACAGACGAGGACGGAGCGATGTCGGAGAAACGAGACTACTACGAAGTCTTGGGCGTCGAAAAATCGGCATCGCAAGCCGACCTCAAAAACGCATTTCGCCGCCTTGCTCGTAAATACCATCCCGACCGAAGCGATGAAGAAGACGCAGAGGACCGGTTTAAGGAAATTCAAGAAGCCTATGCCGTGCTTTCCGATGACGAAAAGCGCAGTCAATACGACCGTTTTGGCCACAACGGCCCCCAAGGGAACCCCTTCGGCGGGTTCGGAGGGGGATTCAACATCAACCTCGATGACATCCTCGGAGGTGATTTCTTTTCCTCGTTCTTTGGTGGGGGATCGGGACGCCGGCGAAGAAGCCGACGGGGCTCAGACATTCTTTTGCGCCACTCCATCACGCTCGAAGACGTGTTGAACGGAAGTGAGCAAGAGGTTGTTCTTGACCTGCCTGAACCTTGCACCTCGTGCGATGGAACCGGAGCAGAAGGTGGGGATTTGGTGACCTGTTCGGGATGTTCTGGACAAGGCCAGGTCCGGGTCCGCCAGCAAGTCGGTCCGTTCATCCAAGAATCCGTTCAACCCTGTGACTCCTGTTCCGGACGGGGTCGTGTTTCAGACCGCCCCTGCGTTGATTGTGACGGGCGGGGCCAAGAACTCAAGTCCAACACGCTTCGATTCCATGTGCCAGAGGGTGCGGAATCAGGAACGCGTCTCCGGATGAGGGGCAAGGGAGAACCTGCTCCGCAAGGAAACGGGGAAGCCGGCGACCTGTTCATCGAACTGGAAGTTGACCCCCACCCTTGGTTTGAACGAAACGGTTCGGACCTCATCATGTCCCTTCCCGTTGGTTACGCCGACCTCTTGCTCGGGACCACGGTAACGTTGGACCATTTGGATGGAAAGTCACTCTCCATCAAAATCCCCGCCCATTCCAACTCTGGAGAAACCCTTGAAATCAAGAAAAGAGGTCTTCCCCGCCAACGAGGCGCCGGTCGTGGTGACGTGGTTGTTCTGTTGAAATTGTTCATGCCCAAGAAGGTGAGCAAATCCTCAAGGAAAACCTTGGATTCGATTCGAAACGAACTCGTACCAAAGGACACCATGGAGAGCATTCTCGAAGATGCCGCCGCGCGCCGCCGCTCATGATGCCTGATGGGGGCGGTGCACCGTCTCCGGCATGCGAGCGGCAAAAGGTTCTCCACCCACACGTCCGTTGAGTTCAACGTCGACGTGCTTTGCGGTTCCTTGAAGTTCGACGACGACATAGGCTCGATGGCCTTCATGCAGTTGGTCGAGGAAGAGTTCCTCTCCCTGATGGAGGAAGCGCGGCTCCACATGGGTGATTTCAAAGGCCTGACCCTCGGGTGCATCGAAACGAAGCGCTGCGAGTTCCCATGCATCCGACAGGATGTGAACACCCACAACCATCACCCAATTCCCATCGGTTTTTGCAAGCCGGGGGTCAACCTGCCAAACAGCAAGGGCCACGCTTTCAGTCCGGTGTTCCACACGTTCCTCCCCCCAAGCGTCCATGCCTTCACGCCACTCAAGTTGCGCCACGGCCTCGAGGACGTTGGAGAGGTCGGAACGTGCTTCCTTCACGCTCGTCTCTCCGCTGTCAAGGCGGGCTGTGTACCAAGCTAAGCGCTGTTTTTGCTCTGCCAACAGTCGTGCGAATCGTTGATTTCGCCGCAGCCAGACACCCAAGTATGCCACGGGGAGCAGGAACAACAAACCGAGGAACCAGCGGGCAACTCCACCCCAAAAAACCGCATCTTCGCTTGGTGGGTACCATGGTTCTTCGCCTTCGTCAATAAGCGAGTAAGCCGCTTGCACAGCGTAGGGTCGCTCTGAGACATCTTCGCCCCAAAGGTGGGGGGTTGCTTGCGATGCGTTTTGGAAACGCAACTGCAGGTAATGCGTCCCACGACCGACTTGGAGGCCGATGCTCAACGAATCCCCGACAGGTCGTGTGATATCGGTTGCGAGCACCTCGCCTGTCGTTTGGTCCATGTCCCACAATTGCGCCTCCAAACCTTCGACGTTGCCGTCAAGGGTAAACTGAACAAAATGAATGGAATCCAACCAACCGTCCACCTCAAATCTGTAGGTGTCGGCGGTATCGTGCACGGCGAGCGTAAATTCTGCGTTGGTGATGGTGGTCAAATTGATGTTGGGCCAACTGGTGTTGTCGGCCTCCAACGAACTTGGGCGATAAGCCGGGGCTTCCAGACCGTTGAGGTCGGCGAAGGACTCCAAACGAAGGTTAAGAGCAAAGACGGTCGTGTTGATGATGCTCAATCGTCCAACGGTGGTGTTGGGGTAGGGGTGCATCGTGAGGGTCGTGTCTGCTTGAAGAAAAGTGGGTTCCCCAGTCACCCAAACCCCGTTCATGAGTTGATCCACTTGAACCGTTGCGTTCGCAAGGGGCGTGCTCAGGTGGAGGGTGTGGACTTCGGACCATGCGAACAGCGCCTCTTGTCCGTGATGCCCGATCACCTTTGTTCCGTTGGTCAAGTCCACCTCAACGAGATTCAACGATTCGGCAGCGGGATGGAGGAGTACATGGGCCGCCCATGAGGCCCCCTGTTCAGGCGATGAGAGACGAGCGATGAAGCGTCCATCTTCCTCGGCCGTCCACCACGAAGTACGCGGCGCCTCACCGGCGAGAGCACTGAACCCAGCGTAGGTTTCGTGAGGGGTGCCCATGACGGTTTCCGAGGTGTTGGTTTGGTGGTACATCCGGACGGAGAGTGATTGTGTCGTGGCCAACCACTGCCACTCCAAGGTCTCGCCGGCTTTGACCTCCATCACGATGTATTCGTCGTTTTGAGCACCAAGATGCCCCGAGAGCAGGAACGTAGGGTCATCTGCTGGAGAAACCTGTGTGGCGAGGGTTCCCCTCTCCGGTGCAATGCAAGCCTCAATCGCGTCACAGGACGCAATTTGGGTTGAAACGACGTCTTCTCCGGGTGCTGGACGCACGGTCGGATAGGCTTCGTCAATGGGGGCAACCACCATCAAGTGAACCGTTTCTGAGGTGGCGCTGGCCAAGCTGATGTTCGCTTCAGTGGTGCTGGATGCGGCGATGGTCATGGTGTTGAGGGCCCCTGCTGTTGTGGAGGTGCCTTCCCCAGAGGCGTCCACGGTGCATGCGTTGCATTCCCAAGCCACCAATGCACGGTGACCTTCTTCGAGAACGATGTTTTGCTCGGAAGGGGAATCCGGTGCTACGGCCACGGTGTGAAGTCGTCCGTCGTGTTCCTCGCCTGTCTGAGCCAACACACCCATCGTTGGAACAAAGCATGCGGAAAGAAACAGAAAGAGCAGGGTGGACCTCGCCAGCGTGAACGGCCACCCCATGCTTTGGCGTGAAGGAGGAGTCTTTCAAATCCACCCCTCACGGTGGTTCAAACCTTTGAAGAAGCGAAGGCCGCAGGGAAGGCCATGGCGGATGTGTTGGGGCGGACCGTTCTCGCTCGTCACCGCTATGCCCGGGTTTGGGGGCTTGGGGACCGGAAAAACCCCGTATCAAGGACACCTGGTGTGATGCTTCTCGAGGGTGACCTCACTTTGCCCGTAACGTATGCTCCTTTTGCATCAACCACAACACCGACCCTGCCTGCCAACTTGTGCGTGACGGCCAGGGCTCCGTTTTCACCCCCGGACTTCTCTGAAAATGCTCCCTCCTACACGGTCAACATCGGTCATGTGTTGCCACCTTCGCTCGAGGACGCCAACGCTGGTGAACCCCAAGGGACGGCTCAACTTCTTCCTGTTTCATGGCAGCGGATGCACCACGATGTGGCGTTGACCGACCCATCGTTGTCCCCAGAGATCGTCGTCTTGACCGATGCGGCCCAACTTGCCAGCCAGCCCGGAAAACTTCCCTCGGCCCTCATCTCGCTCAAACACCGGTTTCCCGGGGCTTTGGTGTGGGCGCCGGGTATCGGTGGTCCGGACAACTTGGCCGCCTTGGTGTTGATGGGTGTCGATTTGATCGATTTGGCCAGGTGTCATCAGGCGTCTTCCCGTGGCATGCTGCTGACTCAGAACGGGCCGCGTCCTCCGCTTGAGCATGAGGAAACGGGTTTGGAGTCCCAAGTTTACCACATGATGAAAGCCATCGACGAAGTTCGCGCTGCGGTCTTGAACGGAACCCTCCAAACCTTAGCGACCCGAGCGTCCTTGTCCAGCCCTCGCTTGGTTGAACATTTGCGACTGCATCAGGCCAAATCTGCGCATCAGTCAGGTCTCCTTGCCTCCCACGTCCCCGCCTCCCATGTGCTCGAGTGTTTCTCCCCCCACATGCTCAACGACCCGGTGGTGGCTGAATGGGAACGGTTCATCTGCGAAGAGTACGCCCCACCTGAGCCTGTTCGGAAAGTGATGATCTTCCTGCCGTGTTCAGCGCGTAAACCTTACCGGCTCTCAAAATCCCACGCCCAATTTTTACGCGCCATTCAATCCACGGGGTGCCATGAGGTCATGATGACCTCGCCGCTGGGGCTTGTCCCTCGGGACCTCGAAGACGTTTGGCCAGCAGCGAACTACGACGTGCCGGTCACGGGTGATTGGTCGGCAGACGAACTTGCAAGGGTGCGACGGATGTTGATTTCCTTCGTCGCAAAAGGGGGTTACCAACGCATCATCAACCACACCGGAATGGAATTGGACTTTTTGGACGTTGAAGTTGTCAACACCCGACTGGGCGATGGTGCAACCCAATTCGATGCCTTGCAACGCCTCACCTCGGCCGTTCAGGACGCGGTGAAAAACTTCGACCTCAAGAACCAAAAGAACAGTTTCCGCCTGCTGGAGCACTACAAAAGCATCGCTCGCAAGACCACGGGCACAGATGGCTGGCTTGAGGGGTGCAAGGTGAAGGGGAAACTCCCTCGGTGGAAACTTGAGAAGGACGGGACCCAACTTGCCGTTTGGTCCATTGATAGAAACGGTTTTTCGCTCGCCCGTGCCGCCATTGATGTGCTTCACAGCAACGGAGCTCTCAGGGAGGTGCACCTGCACCCTGAAGTCGTGTGGAAAGGCGATGTGTTCGCTCAGCATGTGGCCTCGTACGACCCCAAGATTTGCTCTGGAGACGATCTGCGGGTTTTGCAAAACGGGGATTGCATTGGGCTCGCACGGGCGCTTGCTCCCGGATGGGAATGGTCGGGTACGCCGGGGATGCTCGCCAAGGCACATCAGCGAAAGAAAAAATCATCGTGAAAGCAACACCGCTCATTTGCGGAGTGATTAAGAAGGGGAGATAAGTCGGAAGGCCGCTTGGTGATGTGAAATGGCACGTATGTACAAGTCCCGACGAGGCCAAAGCGGCTCCTCCCGACCCAACGTTTCCGAGGCTCCTGGATGGTCCAATACCGACAAGGACGCCATCCAGTCCCTCATTTTGGACCTCGCAAAATCAGGATTATCATCCGCTGAAATCGGAACAGTTCTCCGCGACAAGCACGCCGTCCCGAACGTCCGCCTCGTTCTCGGCAAGCGAATTGGTCAAGTTTTGGCTGAAAACGACATGGGCGGTTCGTATCCAGAGGACATGATGAACCTCATGCGCCAAGCGGTTGGCATCATCAACCATCTCGGTTCGGGAAACCACAAAGACATCCACAACAAGCGAGCCCTCGAAATTACCGAATCCAAAATCCGGAAACTCGCCAATTACTACAAAGGCGAAGGCAAGCTCCCCAGCGATTGGCGCTACAAGCGTGACGAACTTCGCCTGATGGTGGAGTGATTTCGCTTCACGTTCACGGACACGTTGATGAGGGGCAACAACCCCCGATGCTTCGTTCACGATGAGAGATTTGTTCACGGCTCCGTTTGTTCATCCCGTCAGGGGGTTGCTTGAGGGGTACCTCAAGCGCCTTCAATCGGCCGAAACGGTTCAAATCAGTGCCCCGGCAACGCTGGAGGGGATCCTTGCTTTAGGCCAACTTGAAGCTGCTTTCCTTGATTGTGATATCAAATACAGCCGGCGGTTTTCAGACCCGCGACAACATGTTCCTCGGGATGAATCCGTCGTTCCTGACCCTCCTGAGCAAGGACTTGGTGTTTTTCTCAACGTTGAGGGTGACACTTGGTCGGTTGAGGACCTTGAGGAAGGGGCGTTGCTGGACATCGTTCCTGTGCAAACCAAGGTGGTCCTTGGTTCAAAGAACAAAACTCACAGCGGTGCCCTTGACCCTGTGTTGCAAGCAGCAGCTTTGGGGGCTGCACTTGCCCCAAACGGGCGGCGCGTTCGCTCCTTGCGCCCTTTTATCTCGCTCGGTTTGTGGATGAGGGGTGCCTTGGACACGAGTTACGATCCCATCCATTCGAGCACGGTGGCCCATCTCCAAGACGAGGGCAGCATTCGCACATTACCGGTTCCTGAAGTGGAAGACCCGTCGGTTGACATGATGCCGGGCATGGCCCCCCGTCAACTAAAACGGCTGAGCAAAGCATGGGGTGAGATGGATGTTGACCAGCGAACGCAAGCCCTCAGTGAGTTGGTTCTTCCCTGCTTGGTTTCCACGACGTTGTCCACGCCTCGTCTTGAGGAGTTGGTATGGCACCGAATGGTCCCTCGAGGCCATCCACAGGACGTGGTCAGTCAGGCATTTCGGACCGAAAAAATGTGGCCGGGCCGTCTTGATGAAGCCCGCCTGTACGCTTCGAAAGTCCTCGATACTTGGTTGCGAACCGGGGTTTTGATGCCTCACGAGTAAGCGACGGGTTGAAGCCACCCAGGGGTTTCCCCGCCTCATGGCGATTGAACGGTTGTTGACGGGGAGCATCCAAAGTCAAATTCAAGAATTGATGTCTACCGAGGACTTGGTTATCGAAGCCTTTCGTGATTTGGTCAAGGACGAACTCAAGGCTCATATTCGTGCAAAGGTGGACGACGACCCCGATTTGAAAGCCGAAATCAAAGAAGCCGTTGCGTATTATTTCCATTCCAAGGCACGGAGCATCTACGCCGAGTTGAAAGCAACCCGGGCTGCAACGAGGTTGGGGTTGAGGTTGCTCCCGGACGAACTTCAAGGCGAAGTGGGCGAAGCGCTGGTGACCTTGTTCGAGAAAGAACTCGGAGCCCTGCTTGAGAAGGCGCTTTGAGGCCTTGTGCCTCACTGTGATGCGTTCATGTTATGTGCAAGTCGCCCATGGATGAGTTGAGAGCAATGCATCGGGCGGTCCTCCTCAGTTCGCTGTTTCTCCTGACAGCGCTGCTTCCGCTCGTGAGCGTCGTTGAAGCAGCCGAGGCGGAAGATGTCCGCGTATGCTGCGATGCCTCGCCGGTGGAACTTTTCCTCTTGGGCAACGATGCCAATAAGAAACTCACACCCTTTGCATCGGAACTGGCCGAAGAGCCGCAATCGTTGTCGCTCGAGACGTCCATATCGTCCCAAGAGAGCATCGGCCGCTGGGTTTTACCAGACACATGGGGTGGCGTGATTCCATCTTCCACATGGCAGTTTCAATTAAATTACGAAGTGACGAACGCTGCTGGTGTACAAATCAACGCAACGGCCACCGTGAACATCGGTTCCAAAAGTTTCAGCGTCCAAACCGAGCCGGGTTCGTCCTTCCTTCCCCAAGGAAGCGGTGCACTGACCTTTGACATCGAGGTGGAGGAATTGACCACCTCGGGGTCATCCAACATTGAACTTGAACTCACCGCACAAGCCGTCGTTTTCAGCGTACCGGGGGCCGATGCAAAATTGGAGTTCTTGTGGGGTGGCGAGGACGAAGCCTCCTCCATCGAAGCCACCATCCCGCTGATGGACATCCTCATGTTGGAACCCGAGGTTGAGGGTTCGGACGTGTATCTTGCCGTGCTGCTTGATTCACCTTGGGGCTTGTCCACCCTCGCCCTCGCAGAGTCCATCGACCTTCGTGTGAATGGAAAAACGGTCACAGGCGACCCGATTGAAACCGGCTCAAACGGCGCCGTCCGCGTCACTTGGACTTGGATGGACGCAGCAGGTGGAGAAGAAACGATCGATGTTGAGGTTGAATTGCTCTTCCAACAGGGGCAACCCTCTTTGAAAGGGTCCACCACGTTTGCGATTGAAACCTTTGACTCAGGAGGCGGCACCGGGACCTATTACCCTCCGGATGAGCCACTCCGAACCGATGGGAGCGGAAGCGGCTTGGACCTCGACATGGAGATCACCCTGAGCAACGATGCCAGTGGCTTGCTGCTCGAGCGGGTAACGAGGCTGACCGTTCACGACGAATTGGCGTTTTGGATGCGTTGGGGGATGGACCATATCGGTGACGAGAATCCAGACCTCTCCTCAACGCTGCGGGCCTTTTCAGCAGGTCCAGTCACCGATGATGACCGCGTGAGTCGGTTCATTGAAGATGTTGAACTTGCTGAGTTTGAGCGGCAAATGGTTTCTTTGGGCCCCTTGTATCTCAACGCAGGGTTGGGACTTGAGACGGAGGAATTGCTCGGTGATTTCCGTGAATTCAATGAACTCAAAATTGAGGTGGATTTGAACGGAAAAAATGCTGTCATCAACCACCCGGTCACCTTGCGGTTCTCAACGACTCAACTCATCACGGACGGAGAACGTTTTGACCTTTTGCGAAACTTCGTCGTGGTTCAACCAGCCCCGCTTTGGAGCGCCATCAACATCGAAGTTGAAGCCACGTCAAGTTCCATGACCGCCCTCAGCAGCAGCATTCTTCGCGAATCCGAAGCGTTTGAATTCTCGGTGGTTCGCTTCCCTTGGGGTGACCGTGTTTCTCTCAGCGGTGAAGACATTGACCAAAACGAAAAATTCACGCTTGCCACGCTCCCCACCTCGGCTCTATCCTTCGCCCCTCTTCCCCTGACAGCACTGACGTTGCTGGCCCTTTTTGCCGCCTTTGTGATCGGCCTGCGGTTGACCCGTCAACGTCGTCGGAGTTATCTTTACCTTGAACTTGTACTCGCTCCCGTGGTTTTGCTGGTCACGTTCTTTGGCTATCCACCGCTGTTCATCGCTGTGGCGATGGGCGTCGTTTCTTTCGTTTGGTGGGTCACGGCCGTGGCGAGTCCACGTGCACTCCCTGGTTCATCGCCCCGGTCCCGCGGACATCCAACCATTCCCTGCCCCGCATGCCAGACCATGAACGCCGTGACCACCACGGACCGTCCACACCGTTTCCCCTGCAAGGGATGCCAGCGGACCATCAAACTCGTGGCGTGATCACAACTTCAGACCTTTCAGGTTCTTCACCAATTGAACCGCTTCTTGGTAGTCTCCTGGTGAGAAATAACCGATAAACTCCTCGTTTTCGTCCACGGCCACGACCGCTTGCGGGCTCCGGGCTTTGACATCGGAAAGAACGCCTGCCAAATCATCGTCCAGTCGAACGGTGAGTAAATCCATCTCCATGTGTTCGTGGCAGCGGTTGCTGCTTGCATCCACGCCGTCGGCCAGAGCTTTCACCAGTTGACGCTGGCCAATCACGCCTTGCACTCGGTTCTCATCGTTGAGGACAACAAGGATGCCGCCAGGAAGGGTGAGCAGGCGCTTGGCCGCTTCTTGGATGGTGTCTTCGCCACCAATCGTCATGTGTTCGTCATCAAGCGTGAGGTCGCGCACGGTTTTGCCCATGCTTCGCCCACAGGCTTAGGGCTTTTTGTAGATTCGGCTCAGACTTCACTGGCCGATTCGTGGCACAACAAGAGGTTCTCGCCGTCCAAAACACGTGCATATCCGATGCGCTCCAACTGAACAACAGTCCCAGCCGGGTGGTTGTGGCGTTCCAATTTTCCACTGATTCGGTGGATTTCGTTGTTTTTCGTTTCCACCAAAACCGCTTCATCTGCCTGCGAGGCAGGCAACCAATGGATGACGGGGTGTTCTTGTTGGCGTTCAAGCGAGGTGATACGGGCTTCGTTATCGTGGAGTTCAACATCCGCAAATTCTTTCAAACGCACGTCCATTTTGACAACATCATCTGCTTCAAGCCACACCTGGCCTTCTGCGAGGTCCCATGTGCGCCACCCCATCTCCTCGTGATTGGGGTGACAGGGGACTTTGACCTCTGCGGGGTGGTTGCCCTTGAGATGAAAGGCGGCTGCGTTGCGAATAAAACTGAGTCGTGGCGCACCGTTGTCAACGGCTTTGGTGTTGTGAGCGTAAAGCGTCGAGAGCGGCACCGAGATGTCCTTCTGGGTAATGCCCAACTCAAGCCAAAACTGTTGAAGCGCCTCGGGTTGAATCCCTCTTTCTTTGAGCGCAGCGAGCGTGGGAAGGCGAGGGTCACTCCAACCATCGTACAGGCCCGCCTCGACGTCCCGGCGCATTTGGGAGGTGGAAAAGCCGCCCCATTCGTGAACCTTCACCCTCCCCCAGTAGAGCGTTTCTGGATAACGCCATCCAAAATGCTTGTAGAGGAGCGTTTGCTTTCTCGTGGAATCCATGAGGTCTTTTCCTCGTACGATGTGGGTCACGCCTTGAAGGTGGTCTTCAACAGCACTTTGAAAATCCAAAAGGGGCCAAACGGTGTAGGTTGATCCCACCTCGGGCCGTGGGTGAGGATGGGTCTTGGTGTCCTGAATTCTCAATGCAGGCCAATCTCGCAAAGCCGGGTTCTTGAGATCCATTTCAGTTTTGACACGAACAACGGCATCTCCGGGTTTGTAGGTGCCCTTGAGCATCGCTTTCCACAACGATAAGTTGTCGGTGGAGTTTTGGTCACGGCAAGGGCAAGCGGATTTTGATTGACGGTGCTCTTTGAACGCCTCAGCCGTGCAGCGGCAAACGTAGCCGAACCCCTCACGGAGCATGGATTCAGCATGCTCGTAGTAGTGCTCCATTCGGTCAGAGGCAACAACCACGCGGTCTGGTGCTCGGCCTGTGAGCCAAGTTGCTTCCTCGACAATTTGCTCGTAAGCTTCCAAGAGAGGTGGCTTTACTTTGGTGTCCGTGTCGTCAAACCGGAGAATAAATTCACCTTCGTACATTTCTCGGTAGGTGCTGTTGATGACCAATCCCCGTGCATGCCCAAACGAAAGGGGGCCGTTTGGGTTCGGCGCAAACCTCAGGACAACCTTTCCTTTTTCGGCATTTGGAAGTTCCGTTAACCCCTCGCGTCGCTTTTTCGGTGCTCGTTTTTCGAGGAGGTGGGGGGCTTCGGCCTCGAGGATGGAGCGCAGGTGGTCAAGGCCTTCTTTTGCAGCCAACTCGTTGGCCTCAACGACCATTCGCGCCACCAAACCGTTCACGATTTTGCCGTGAGGCCGCAGGTCACTCCGAGAGGCCATGAGGCGACCAATCACGGAGCCTACGGCGGCCTTCCCTTCGTATTCCAAAGCATTTTGCAGAGCCATGTGCCGAATGGCCGACTCTGTCGCATCATCTGGTTTCCAATCCATGCCCTTCATCCCACCGTACTTCTGCTCCTTCAAGTAATGCTTGGACCGTTTTGGTCGAACAGGGTTTGCTGAACGAATCGTCCTTGTCCACGTATCGGGACCTCTCCGACACGGTTCGCTTCCCAGAAACGTTTCACGGTCGCCCAACCCCAGCGCAGGTCATCATCAAGCCTGTCTTGCTGACAGAGCTGTTCGAGCGCCCGTTGGGTGGTTGGGTCGCTGGGGTAGCCTGAACCGATGGGCGTTCCAACCCGCTTCTCAATCTGAGCAACAGCCCGGTCGCGTGCCTCCTTTGCGAGAATGCTGGCCATGCTCACCGCAGGGTGGCGTTCGTCAGCCTTGTGTTCCGAACGAAGCGTTGAGTCGGTCCACGGCCAATCAGGTAGGCCTGCAGCGATGCGATGTGAAAACCGTTCGCAGTTGACATCGCAGGCATCCGCCATCACCGAGATGCTTGAGCGATGAGGAACGAGAAGCAACGCTTCCTGAAAACCTTCCACTTCCAGGAGGTTCAACCCGATGTCCTGCAGCGCAAGGTCGATGCGTTCGGCTGAAAGCGTGATTACACCTCCGAACCACCCTCGCTCGTCACTTTCCTCCATGAACCATCGCTCAAGTTTGCGCCGCTTCGTTGGTGAAAGATCCTTTGAATCTCGGACCCCTTTTTCTACGAGCAGGTGGAGGTCGGCCTCAGGAAGTGCACAGACCCCAACGGTCAGCGGGCCGAGGACTGGGCCCCTCCCGGCCTCGTCGATACCGACCTGCCAGGCCATGCTTAGAACTCCAAATCGTCGTTGATTGGGACGGTGGCCGATGAGGTTCCGTTCTCAGGAAGGCGAAGTGCGGGAGATGCAGACGTTGAGGGTGGCTCTCCAACCTGTGGAGGGGGAGAGGTCGAAGACAGAACTTGGACGGAAGAGAGCAGAGCGTCTGCTTTGGCTTTTCCGAACTCTTCGGTCCTTTTGTCCAGGACGACGGTAGCGGCGGTGACGAGAGCGCCGTCAACAGGGACCTGCGGTTGTTCCGCTTGTCCGTGAGTGTGCCGAAACATGGCTTCGTAGGTCTCTTTTGGAACGGCTTGGAGCGGCTCGGGCCGAGGTACTTCCACCTGGTCAGCAGCGGGTTCTTTTCGGTATTGAGCCATCCAGTCGTCTTCGGGTGTGGTTTCCTGATAAGGAAGAAGGCCTTGTTGTTCCAAACGTCGGTCTCGGTCGATGACGGCTTTGTAAATCACCAAACTTGCAAAAACGATGGCCAGCAAAACTCCCGACCACGCCTTGAGGTACAACACCGCTGTGTTGGCCATGGCGCCCCAATCTCGACCTTCGTCTTCTTCAAGTGCAGGCTGCCATGCTTCACCGAGATAATCCCCGGTTGACGTATGGACAAACGGCAATTCTGGAGCAAATCTCGAACGAATGGTGGTGTTGATGTAGACCGTACCGTTGCTTATTTGGTCTTGGGGCAATTGAACCCATGCCCGGATGGTGAAGTTGGAGTTGAGCGGAACGTCGTTGATTTCGAACGAGCGGGGGTATTCCACGCCCGCTTCATAAACGGCGTTTTCCGGAGGGATGAACCCCATCTCGACGGAGTGACTGGATTGCAATTGGACAATCAACCCGTCGATGGCGTTTCCTTCGTTGCGCGCCTCCATGGCGATGGTCAGCCGTCCTCGAGCATTGACTTGCTCTGCGACGTTTCGGAAGGTCCACTCGATCTCCGGCCCAACAACAAGGGGGATGCTGACGGTGTCGAGGACGGTCCCCGCATCACCAAGGACCTCAAGAACGGCGGTACCGGTCAAGAAAGCGATGGCTTCTTCATCAGCCTTCACAGGAATGGGAGGGAAGGTTTTGGCTTGGTTCGCTTGAACCAGCAGGCCGTCTTGAGGGAGCGTCACCTCGAAGCCGTCGGAAACGCTCCCGAGGCGAAGAAGGAAGGTGTTGTAGGCATTTCCCGTGTTGAGAACGCGAATCTCGGCCGTACAACTCTGGTTCGGAAGAATGCTGTTGCACCCCACTTCGGTGTAACTGGCCGTTCCGGAAGCTGTTCTGTTGATGCTTGCAGTCATCTTTGCTGTACGGAGCAAGGCTTTGGCACCGTTTGCAAAAACTTGGAGTTCAGCGTGGATGCTTCCTGAAAAATCAGGCGGTGCCTGAAATCCAATTTCCACCGTTCGACTCTCGTTGGGCTCAAGCACGAGGTCTTCCAACCCTCCAAACAACGCCACAACCCATCCGTTTTCGCTGAACCTGTCAGCAGGCACCGACCCGGGAAGCGGAACGCCCGATTCATCCACTGGCTGAAGGGTGATGTTGAGCGTGTTGGGGGTGTTGCCCACGTTGCGGACGGTGGCGTACAAACGACCGTCTTGGTTTGGGGCCACTTCCAATTCGGCTTCAAAGGCGTCAATGGTGGCGTTTCGCTTTTCGTTCATCAACAGGTCGACCGACCATTGCTCGGTCGCCCTGTCAAGCGATGAGGTGGCCGAAAGGGTGAACCGGGGACCTGTATCTGCAAGCGGGAGCCCGTTTTCGACGGCGGGGACGTCAATCCAGAAATAGGCATAGATGAGTTGGCCTGGCTGAACCACGAGGTAGGCCTCTTGGCCAGCGATGTTTTGCATTTGCCAGCCCCAAGCCCATTCGGATGTTGAGTACACCGAGAATGTCACGTTGTCCGTCATGCTTCCGTTGTTGGATAAATTGACGGCAACCGAGGTCCGAACGTTTTCATCGACGGTGAGTTGGCTGACGCCTTCAACACCGAAATTGAGATTTGACCACGGTGCGACGATGACGGTGATGTTGACCGTTTTTGGAGCCACCCCCTCGAGGTCGCTTGTGATTCGAAAAACCACCGTATGGCTTTGGTAAGCAGCGCTTTCGTTGGCTTTGATGTTGAAGGTCATCTGTCGGAGATGATTGGGAACCACGACCTCCGAGAGCGGCAAGCCCTGAACGGAAAGTGGGTCAGGTACGCTGACGACTTCAAGGGTGAAGTCTTGATTGACCGTGGCCTTGTTCTGAACAGTAATGTAGGACGAGACGGTTTCGTTTCGGTGAACGATCACATCGCCAGGAGAGACCGTGCCCATGGCCTCTTCTTCCCTTGCGTGAGCGATGGCGGTGGCACCAAAGAGAGGCCCTACCGTCGGCAAAGCGAGGATGACCAACAAAGCAACCCAGCGCATGAAGTTGGCTATGGCTGACCCTCTATCAATCACACCCCTCCGTGATGGAATGGGCGGTTGCGTAGGTTTCTTCAATCATGCCGAACAGGGAAGTCTCATGCCCCCTTTCTGGCCGTTCAAGAAAAAGGAGACCGTCGCTTCTCTGGATGAGGAGCCGCCTGCACCGATGGTGTACAAACGCGGAGAAGACCCAAACGCTCGCCCTGCCGTGACTTCGGACGCAGGTGCCTACAAAGATGCGCTTGCTCTTTTCGGGGGTGGTTCAGAAACAGTGGAAGCCGCCTCGGACCAATCGGTCCACTACGACGGGGTTACGGTCACGACCAAACCGCTTGAAGCTGCCCCTGAGGTCTCGTCGGCTCCCTCAAGCACCGAAAATGAAGCAGCCGAGCCTCCGGTTGACGAAGGCGTGACTTGGGTCCATCATACCGATGGCTACCACTACAAACAGCGAGCAGACGGTTCGTTTGAGCCCACACCCTATACCTTGGGTGAGGACGGCACTTACTTGCCGTATTCCTGATCGAAGAGGGTTGGAATCGGCCGGATTAACCCGGCGTGGTTGGCCGATACCCGGTTCACTTCAGAAGCAACTGGATGCTGTTCAACCGTGGAAGGTGGGGGCGTGGAAGGTGCTTCCCCGGCACGAAGCCATGCGTCCAAGGCCTCTGTTGGAAGGAGAACTGGCATTCGGTCATGCACCGTTTTGCAGTCCTCGTTTGCTGGTTGTGTCAACATCGCAAAGGATTCCATCGTGTTTCCCTCCTTCACCCACGACTCCCATATCACCGCAAAGAGGCACAAGTTTCCGTCGGCTCGTTGATGAAAGTAGGGGACTTTCGCTCGAGGGGTGGTCATCCATTCGTACCATCCATCGGCGACCACAACGCCACGCCTTCGTTCATAGGCGGACCGGAACATCGGCTTCTCGTGAACCGATTCCAATCGGGCATTTATTGGCTCTCTGTGGCTTGGTTTGGCCCATGATGGTCGCAACCCCCAACGCATCATTCGGAGGTGCCTCGAAACATGGGTGTCACCTTCCACGCCGCACTGGGTCATGACGGGCACGGATGAGGAGGGCGCCACATTCCACGAAGGTGCAAAGGGCGTTGCATCGGAAAGCGGTTCGCTGTCAAACAGTGCTGCTACATCTTCAATGGGCGTGGCCAAGGCAAAACGACCGCACATCCGCTTCCCTCAAACCGGGTCATCCACAAGCGAAGCGAGGGCAGTGATGTCAAATTCAGCCCCATTCAGCGGGACACGAAGGTCGTAGAGGTGAGCAACGGCGGGGTCAAGTTCGCCAAAGCAACCTATCCAGGAGCCGTTGACGAACAGTTTCGCCGCTCTTCCGGCAAGCCAGGGGCCTTCGCCGTCGGAAAGGGGTTCCACGGACCAACCGGAAAGTCCCAAATCGTTGCATAGGGCTTGAATCCGACCTCGGACTGCCGAAAAACCTCCGCCACGTTCTGCTGTCAAAAACGCAAGCCTGTCGCAGTTGGTGTGGTCGCGAACCACGGTACCCAATTCGTATATCGACTGGGGGAGGTCATGGTGGCGGTTGGCTGCGAGAAGGCGTATCAAACCCGGGAGGAGGTGCTGACGAAGAACGGTATGCTCCACCGTGATGGGGTTGGTGATTTTGGTCACGGCGTGTTTTGGCATCCACCGCATGTTTTCGAATTGGTCGCGTTCATTGGAGAGCGTAAGCGATTGGATTTGCATCATTCCGAGTCCTTGCATGGCGTCTCGCACCCGCCGACGGAGGTGGTGGTCAGGCCGGGCGATGGCCGTCAGTTGTGCTTTGGGATGGTCTGAGCCCAAGTCTTCGTAACCGTGGCCTATAGCGAGTTCTTCCACCAGATCCACTGGGTGAAGGAGGTCAAAGCGCCATCGAGGCATGGTGAAAATCAACTCGGAAGTGTCAGCACTTGCAACCGCCATGGAACGGCTTTTGTCGGGAGCATCTTCACTCGCCGCCGCCCGGCCTTCAAATCGGCCGCCCATCCGGTTGATGGCGTGGTGAATCTCCCCATCGCTGAGGCTCCGTCCAAGCAGGCTGGTGACCAACTCTTCGGGTACGCTGTGCTGTTGCCCTTTCCCAAGGGGGAGCGTGCGTCGCTCACCGGTGCACGTCGTGATGTCAACGGTTTGCACCGAACCGCCTCGTTCCATCAGTTGCAAGCAGACGAGCATCAAGGTAGATTCACAGGCTCGTTCGTCCCAACCCGTGACGTCGATAAAGAAATCCTGCGTGGTGTGGGTGACGGTCGTGTGGTCGCCGTTGATGATCGGCGGGAACGAGAGAACGTCGTCGTTTTGGTCCAAAATCAGTGGATAAACCTCGTTTCCCGCCAAAAGGTGAGCGTACTCCATGCCCTTTGGGTGGCCTTCAAGAATTTCCTGTAGGGTCATGGGTTCACGACGGGAAAGGGGAACAAAGGCGGTGGTGGAAGGAACGGTCACCACGCGGAACGGGGGCTGGATTTTCGCCAAGTCGTGGACGCCGATGGAAACCCTTCGCCTTCCTCGTCCGATGGCAAAGTGCAATTTCTCTTGATGGTCCATGAGCCCCTTGATGAAGAGGTCAAGCTCTTCGCTATCGCTCGGGAGGTGAACCCCGCGGACAACGGCGCAGTGGACGATGGGCCGAACCGTTGAAAGACTTGAATCGACGGAAACCGAGATTCCGCTCGGTGAAGTCGGCATGTCGGGTGAAGCCGGCGCACCGTGCAGAAACGGTGCCATGGCGAACGCCAACGTCTCCCCGCTGAGCAAATCTGGGCGGTCGGGGAAAATTTCGATGTCAAGTGTTTCGTCATCGCATCGGTCGATGTCTGTTCCCAAGAGAGGCAGTTCTTCGTTGACCTGCGCAATGTCGTGGGCATGCCCTCGTTTCTCCAAAAGCGCACGAAGCAGGGATTGTGGGACGGAGATTGTCGGCATGGCATCACCTATCGTGCGAACCAGTGGGGGAGCGGGCGGCCGTATCCTGCCAGACGAAGACCGCTCACGGCCGCCGTTTCGTGGTCAAGCGCTCTCAAATGTTTTCGGTCCAACAAATCCACGCTGCTCAAACCGATTCGGCGGAGGTGGTGCGACAGGTCGTCTTGGGTCCCTTGAAGCCAGTAGGCGATGTCCTCTCCGTCGTTCATGGGGGCGACACACGCTACGAGATCAATGCCCGAAGCCATCAAAACCGCAAGGTCGTGGCCGGATGCAGCAAAACCGAGCAGGAAAGCTGCTTGCGTGGTTGTTCCGCTGAGGTGTTCCTTCTTCGATCGCCCCATCATGGGCAGCGCCGATGCCTCGGACAGACCTGAACCGTCTTCGATACGGGCCATGGCAACATCCGCACCGTGGTAGGCTGCTTTGGCGTGAAGGGTTTCAATACGGCTGATACCCTCCACGAGCATTACCGGGACGTTCGTTTGCGCCATGGACCGCAAGGCGACGAGCAAACCGTCAAGTTGTTCGGCGTTCATCGGGGGAAGTTCTTCGAGGTCGACAGCAAATCCACCTGCATCGGGAAGCCACGCAGCGACATCAAGCAAGTTGGATTGGCCAATGAGCATCACATCAACCGCCCTCGGTTCCGCTTCCACAAGTGCTGGGTGCCGGTTGAGGATGGACGCAACATCAGCGGGTGTCTTTTTTCCGGGGACCATCGTGTCACCGCTCACAAGATTTGCCAGAAGGGGGACAGGAAGGGCCAACGACTTGACTTCGTCTCTTGTCCCAACCAAGGCCACCGTATCGACCGTCTGGTAACTTCTCAACGGAGGGAGTTCTTCGTTCACCAATCCCACATGCGAGAGGTCACCGGAAGACACCACAAAACCACCGTGTTCAATGTGAAGCTTTTCCTGAGCCATAAGGCAGACTGCATCCGAGGGGACGTGCAACGATTCGTCGTCAAGAGCGTCGTTGATCTCGGTGACTTCCTTCTCCTCAAGAGGCCGCAGCATCACGCCGGGTGCGGGAGGAGGGCAACGTCCGTTCACGACGATACGGCCACCGCTCATCCCGGCACCCGGGTCGGGACCGACATCGCCGTGAACCACGATCAGTCCACCTTCCATGCCGCCCCCGATACGAGCACCGCTGGCGCCTCGAATGACCAAAATACCACCTCGCATGGCCGCTCCGGCGTCGTCTCCCGTGCCATCGAGAACGGTGACGCTTCCGTCGGCCATGCCGTAAGCGGTGTAGTGGCCAGCCATCTGTTCGCACACGACGGTGGTGCCTTGGTTGGCAGCTCCAAGAAACGAACCAGCGTCTCCCTGAACCGTGAATGAACCACCAAGGCCAAACGCAGCCACCCACGAACCGAGAACGCCCAACGCTCGGAGTCGAGCGCCTGCGGGGAGCGCAGGGCACAAACCGAGTTCCCCGTTCTTCGGGACAGGGTCGCCGGCGTTGGTCCAACCAATACGGAGGATGGCGTTTTGTTCTGCTGCGGCCTCAAGGCGTGGGCCAAGTTTCTCGTTGATGCTCAACGACCTCCCGACCACCTCGTGGATATCCGCCATGACCGTTGGTTTCCACCATCAGCCAAATAGCCTGCTGTTGGTCCATTCCAAAGAGCGTCTGTTTTCCTCTTGCTAACCGCTTGGGGTGGATGAAGAAGCCTTTATTGACGGCCTCCAAGAGCAAAGCACGGAGAAGGACATGTCCATCAAAGTCGCCATCAACGGATACGGAACCATCGGAAAGCGGGTCGCAGATGCGGTCGATGCACAAGACGACATGATCATTGTTGGCGTCACCAAAACCCGGCCATCGTTCGGATGCGATTTGGCCGTCAGGAAAGGTTTCCCGCTGTACTGCACGTTTGATGATGCCGCCCGCATCGCTTCCTTTTCAGAGGCCGGTTACGAATGCCACGGTGGATTGAGCGACTTGCTCGCCGTCGCTGACGTGGTGGTGGATTGCTCGCCGGGCAAGGTGGGAGCAGCCAACAAGGAGGCTTACCTCGCCGCTGGTGTAAAGTACATTTTTCAAGGCGGTGAAAAGCACGCCATGGCGGGGATGTCGTACACCTCTTCGGCCAATCACGAAGAAAACCTGAATGCAGCAGGCACCCGTGTGGTCTCTTGCAACACAACGGGCCTCTCGAGAACGCTTGTGCCATTGTACAACCTGTGTGGGAGCCTGAAGGTGGAATGCACGATGATTCGACGAGCAGCAGACCCAGGTGATTCAGCCAAGGGACCCATCAACGCCATCAAACCCGTTCTCAAGGTCCCTTCCCATCACGGTCCGGATGTGATGACGGTGAAACCCGAGATTCAAATCAATTCCATGGCCGTCGCCGTGCCGACCACCTTGATGCATTGCCATTCCGTCGTCGCCACGCTACCCGAAGGCCACGGATTGACCACAACCTCGGTGATTGAACTCTGGGGGAACGAACCCCGCATCATCATCATGAACGGAGCTGAAACCGGAATTTCAACAACGGCGGAAGTCATGGAATACGCTCGGGATATCGGTCGAAAATGGGGCGATTTGCACGAAATTTTTGTTTGGGAGGACGGCGTCAAACTCGACGGGAACACCCTGTATTACTTCCAAGCCATTCACCAAGAATCGGATGTTATCCCAGAAAACGTTGACGCCATTCGCGCCCTCATGGGTACGGAATCCGATTGGCGTGCCTCGGTGGCAAAGACCGATGCGGCCATCGCTTCGTACAACGGATTGTGAATGCTCAGCACCGGTTTTCAGCACACGCAAGAGGTTCATTCAAAAGACCGACTGGCGTCCGAACACCATGCAATCCAGAGCATGGCTGTTTGTCGTCCTCTTCTTGTTGGTTTCAACACCCCTTGCAGGGGCGGTCGGGTCTGCCCCGTCAAACGACTCTCCCCCCTCCGAACTTGATGCTCATCCCTCAGTTCTTGAGGAGTTCACCGAAGTCCAACGCCTTGAGATGGCTCGAGAACACTGGTCACCGATGCCAACAGGGACGGTCTTTGAATCCGCACTCCACCCAGCGACGGGCCTTGTTCATCTGGCCGCGGGTTCCTTTGATCCTCTTCTCTCCCAAGGTCCCGCCTTGCCAGACTCCCTTCGCCGGGACAACGACCTCGCCCAAACCGGGATGGTGTTGGTGCAGTTGAATGTGCCCAACGGCGACATGATGAAATCGATTGCAAACGAACTGGAGATGGTGATTTTGGACATTATGGGCGAGGAAACGTGGTTGCTTCGCCTTCCGGAGGACCAAGCAACGGCGCTGGCGTCCCTTCAAAGCAACGAAAACATTCGTTGGTGGGGTTCTCAACATCCGGGATGGCGTCTCTCACCCTCCTTAATGACCCATCCCGAGGCATCGTCTTTTGTGCATCTTGTGCCCGCTTCGGACCTGCCTTTTGGGGGTTACGGCACCCTTGCCACCGATCTCGTTCGTTACGGTGCTACCGAGGCTGCATGCGACGCATGGTCCTGCACCGTTTCGGTCAACACCCAAACCACGCCCCTTTTTGTTCAAAACATCGCCCACGACGGGCGTGTCCTGTGGGCTGAACCCGGTCATGAATTGCGTGTTCACAACGCTCTCGCGTGGTCCGTTTCCGGAGTCCAGAACACGGTCAACAACGCCACCTTCACGCTTGACGGTTCGGGAGAGATGATTGCCATAGCCGACACCGGCCTTGACAGCAACCATCCCGATTTGACAGGACGGGTGGCCGCCACCTACACGCAGTTCGGATTGGACCCTTCTCCTGCAGACACCAACGGAGGTCACGGCACGCACATCGCCACCACGGTGCTGGGCAACGGCACGGGCGATGCTGCTGCAAGAGGCATGGCGCCGTCGGCCACCTTGGTCATGTACGCTCTCGAGCACGACCCCACCGGAACATTCGGCCGTATTGGTTCCATTTACGACATGCTTCGGGACGCCGAGCAAATGACCGCTCGAATTTCGGTGAACGCTTGGGGGCTGAACGGGAATTACGGTCAATACACTGCCGATGCTCGGTCAGTGGACACCTTCGTTCACGACCGCAAAGACCTGACACCGATCTTCTCCGTTGGTGACCGCGGCGCATCGGGGCCATCGCAGGTGACTTCGCCAGCGACCGCAAAGAATGTTATCGCCGTTGGGGCCTCGACATCGGGTGCGAGCGGCACACCTTCTGCGGGCAGTGTTGCCAACTTCTCGTCCCTCGGGCCGAGTTTGGACGGGCGAGTGAAACCCGACCTCGTTGCGCCTGGAGTTGGAATTTGTTCGGGCTTGGCCGAAGAGGCTCGCAACCCCGCAGGACAATCTTGCCTTACGGGTTCGCATGCGGGAGGCAATGCGTACTACATGTCGCTGACAGGAACTTCTCAAGCCACGGCGGTAGCCTCGGGTGTCGCTGCCCTCACCCGTGAGTTCATTCGGGAACAGGCCATGGTGTTTTCACCATCCAGCGCTTTGGTGAAAGGTGCCCTCATCAACGGGGCGACTGATTTGGGAACGCCTGACATTCCCAACGCTGCCGAGGGTTGGGGCCAGGTCAATCTCGAGCGAGTGGTGCTCCCAATGGACGGCTCGACGGCGCTTGACACGTTCTTTGACGACAAGAAAACCCTCGAGCCCGGTTTTGGTCTCCTGTACTCCTTTGACTTGAATCCAGCACACGGTGTAGACATGACCCTGACGTGGACGGACGAAGCCGGGAGTGCCAACGCTCCCCAAGCCGAAAGTCGTTTGGTCAACGACTTGGATTTGATTCTCGTCAGCCCCGACGGCACTGAATGGCTCGGCAACAACTTCGCCAACGGCGTATCAACCTCTGGTGGGAACGCCGACGACATCAACAACGTTGAGCGCATTCGTATTGCTGCAGGAACGCTTCCACCCGCTGCAGAGAATTGGGTTGTTAAGGTGGTTCATCGTAGCGGTTCAACGCAGGACTTTGCGCTGGTGATGACGGCGGTGGCGACCCCCACGCCACAAGCCGATTTGGTCGTGTTTGATGGCAGCATCCTCACCTCTTCTGCAAATCCACTGAAGAACGACCTGATCTCCATCCGACTCGCCTGGGCCAACCAAGGCACCAGTCCAACACCGGCGTTCTCCATCAAACTGGAAGACCTCACGGCCCAAACCACGTTGGCAACGGCCACCCGTCCAAGTCTTGCCCCGGGAAGCATTGACTCCTACACCATTTTCCACCAATTTTCGACAACCGGTGTACATCAACTTCGGTTATCGGTTGATACCGATAACACGGTAGTGGAGATGAACGACGCTGTGAACGGCGTCGACAACAACATCCTCCTTCAGGACATTGAGGTCAAAGCCCTCGGGGTCCGTGTGGTTGTGAAGAACCAGGACGGGACCGTTCCCTCTTCGCCTGAGGACCGTGTGAGCAACGCCGACATGACCCTCGATGTTCGAAACGATTCGGGCATTCACATCCCGTTGTCCATTCTCCACGAAGGTACGGGCAACCAATCGGTGAAACTCTCGGTCACAACAGTTCAGATTCCTGCTCCCGGTCGAGACGACTTCTTTTTGCCAAGTGACGACCAGTGGACGCGAACATTCAACGAGTCAACGACCTTCATGTTGACCGCTCAAGGGACGGCCGCCGCCAACAAATCCCTTACGCTCCATCTCGATGACATCGACGCCGACCTCACCTCCGACCCGTCCAATCCTCGATACGTCCGTTCTGGCACCTACGTCGTCGACGTGACGGCACGCTACGAAATGCAACCAACGGTGGCTCACACCCAACGAATATTCATCGAGGTTGAGCAATTGGACCAAGTTCAGGTTGTGGCTGCCGGGACATCAGGACTCGAAGCGGTTCCGGGTGCCTCGAGTTTCTTCTCTATCTCCGTTCGCAACACGGGGAATGCACCGGCACAGTACAGCATGGAATGTCTTTCGGAAAACCGCTGGCAAGTGATGCTCGGGTCCTCAAATTCTTCGCAATTGGATTTTGAATCCCTCAACATCCTCGAGTATTTGCCGATGTCCATTCGTGTCATCGTCCCCAAGGTTGCGAACGGCCTGCCCTCTGCAGGGGATACGGATTCCGTGACCTGTTACGTGACTTCGTCGACCGATCCCAGCATGAATTTTTCTGAAACCGTGACCGTCACGGTGCTTGCCCAAGAATCGTTTGATGTCCATTTGATGGACGACAACGGACGTGTAGGACCGAACCAGCTCTCTCCCGACATCGCCGTGGACAGCGGTCAGCAAGTTCACATGAATCTCAGCATCGAGAACACCGGTAACATCCAAGTTGATTTGGATATCTCGGTGTTGCCCGACAACCCCCAATGGGCCATTCAAGTGAGTTATGATGACGAAACAGACACCCGTCGGCTTTCCCTCTCCCTTGGCCCCGGTGATGAAGGCGTTGTGCACTTCATCTTCGGTGTCCCGCTGACGGCCGAAGAGGGCGATGGAAATTCGTTCACCATTCGTACCGAACGGTCGCTTTCCAACTTCCGACAAAACATCACGCGGCTTGTGGTGCGTGATGAATTGGGCCTCCGCCTCACCGCTCCCGAGAGCCTTCGCATCGATGCGGTCATTGCCGATGTGTTCTCCTACGGTGAATTTACCGTGAAAAACACGGGGAACACCGATCTTGCCTTGAATTGGACACACGGTTTGGCACCTGACGGCTGGCAGGTTGGATTCGCCAACCCCACGGTGTACCTTGAGCCTCGTGAGGAAAAACTCGTCCGGTTTGGACTCATTCCTCCGGCAGGAACGCCGGCCACCACGGCGGCGTTCGAACTGCTCGTGATGGTCAACGGGACAAACAACGGCCGTTTCGTTGAGGCGGCCCAAACCGTCACGGTGGGTGTGGTTGAATCCACGTTTGGAAACCTGACGGCACAATCCACGGGTGAACGCTTGCTTCAGGGCATTTCACGAGACGACGGTCGAAAGGCCACCTTTGTCGTCCGTAACGATGGGAACGTTCCGCTCACCGCAGACCTTTCAGCGATGCTCCTTGATGAAGAGATGGTTCAACGAAACGACTGGACAATCCGTGTGGAGCCGGGTTCCGTCAGCAACCTGGCCGTCGGTGAGGAAGCGACCTTTGTCGTTTCGTTGATGCCGAAGGAGGATGTTGCTCGGGGGCTGTCAACGCTCTACATCAATCTCTCAGCGAACGATGTTCTTCTCACTCAATTGAAACTGGAAGCCAGCGTTGCCACCGCCACGGGATCTTCGGGGCTGTTCAACGTCCTCCCTCCTGCAGTCAGTGTCGGTTTGGTCACGGTTCTGTTGGTGGGGGCCGTGGTCATGGCTCGACGGATGAAAAAGGGCGGAGAATTGAGCGACGATAGCGCCGACCTCGTTGCGCCCAACACCCACGGGGATCCCGACACCCTCGGCCTTCGGAGAAGCGATGCATTGGACCTTGGCTCTGCTGTGGATGAACTGACCAGCGGCGAAGTGAGCGACGATGAGATCGCACAAGCGATCATGCAATCGATGGATCTGCCGCAGGCTCCTGCCGTCGTCCCTGCTGGATTGCCTCCAGCAGGCTTGCCGCCCGTGGCGATGCCAGCACGGCTCCCTCCCGCAGGCATGCCGCCTGCAGGACGGCCTCCAACATCATCGAAAGCACTGCCCCCACTGCCTCAGCCCTCCGGAGCCATACCAATGCCAGTTCCCGTCCAACTCCCCCAAGGGCCCCCAGTGCCGCCCTCAGGGCTACCCGACGGGTGGAGCATGGAACAGTGGAACCATTACGGACACGAGTGGCTCAGCCGCCAGAACCAATGATGAAGGTTGAAAGGGTGGACCATCTCGCCAATCCATGGGCAGCATCGTCTTGTTCGGGCCTCCAGGTGCAGGCAAAGGCACACAAGCACAACGCATCATGGAGCACAGCGGATTGCCGCAGGTCTCCACAGGCGACATGTTACGGGCTGCGGTCAAAGCCGGCAGCAAGGTGGGCGTTGAAGCAAAGCGCTACATGGACGAAGGGGCGCTTGTACCCGACAGCGTGATTCTCGCTCTCATCAAAGAACGGATGCTCGAACCGGATGCCTCAGGTGGCGTGATGTTTGATGGCTTTCCCCGGACGATCCCTCAGGCTGAGTCGTTGAGTGAACTTGCTGAGATCAGTCACGTCTTGGCCATCGATGTGCCCGATGAGCGCATCGTCGAGCGCATATGTGGCCGGGTGGCCTGCGGGAATTGTGGTGCTGTTTACCATGACAGCTTCAATCCAGTCCCTTCTTCGGGATGCACGTGTGGGAAGTACGACGAAAAGCGGCGTGCTGACGACAACGAAACCACCGTGAGGAAGCGCCTCGAAGCCTACCATCAGCAAACTGCACCTTTGGCGGCTTGGTACACGGCGAGGGGGCTCTTCCATTCCGTGGACGGCGACCGAGACATTCCCGCCATCACCGCCGACTTGCTGGCACTGCTCGAATGAGGCGAAGGACATGGGACGACGCAGGCGACGTTCAAACAAAGTGGACCGTCGCAGCAATGCCCTTCAAGCGCAGGCTCATTTGTCTTCAGTCCTTCAGAACCCGGAAGCTCATCCACAGAACGTGTTGGATGCAGCAGCCGTACACTTGGTGAAGACCTCTCGTCGCCACCGGCTTCCTCTTCCCGTTGAGGGGAGGGACCGACTTTGCAGAGCATGCTGGTCGCACCACGCTACGGCGTCCCGATTCCGAGTCCGCATCAAGGGGGGGCAACGCATCAAGACTTGCCTGCTTTGCGGGACTGTACGCCGCTTCGGTGGTGGCCCAAAGCACCACCGGCAGACAAGGGGGTTGTCGAATGACTGACATTCCGAAGCACATTCTCAAAGAAGCAACTTCGCGTGAATTCAAGGCCAGCGTTCGGCTTGGAAAAGCGGGTTTGACCGAAACCGTTCTTGACGAGATACGGCAACAACTGAACTCCCGAGAACTCGTCAAGATCAAAGCCAACAAGGGCCTCTTTGAGCGAGAGCAGCGAAGCGAGGTTTGGGCCTATTTGGCGACCAACACCGGGTCGGTCGTGGTTTTGCAGCGTGGAAACATCGGTGTATTGTGGCGGCGGTAAGCCAAAGCAAACCAAAGGGTCAAAGGTGGCCTTCATCCCCGTTCTACCAGAGGCATTCCAATGAATACACACCTGTTCACCAATCGGAGCCGTCAAATCGCCTTTGGCTTGTTGATGTTTATCGGTGCCATGATGTTTGCGAACCCATCCCGCGCCGGTGGTGGGGGCGGCATTGACTTGGGCATTGAAATCCGTGAAGGTCTGGAGTCCCAAGCCGTTTATGTCGGCCTCGCCATTCTTCTCGCCGTCTATGTTTTGATTATCTTTGAAACGGTTCACCGCACCCTTGCCGCGGCCGTCGGTGGCCTCGTGGCCATGTTTGCACTCAATTATTACAAGGTCGGTGACGCACTGACGTTGGCCGAGGTGACGACGCTGATTGACTGGGAAACGATTGGGCTGCTCTTGGGCATGATGGTCATGGTCGGCATTCTTTCCAATACAGGTGTTTTCGAGTACTTCGCCGTCCTGTCGTACAAAAAAAGCGGTGG
>JAURDW010000018.1 GCA_030827745.1 Candidatus Poseidonia sp. | reverse complement strand
TGCATGGCCAGCCCTGGATTCGTCCGCAGTGCAGGATGCCTTCAAGGCCGGACCGATTGAAGCACAAGGGGCCTCACCGTTGAGTGCGAACGCCACAACTGCGGAACTCGAAGCGCTTCGGACCCGAGCACGCCCGTTGCCGGGAAGCGGCGTTACCGCCCCCCCTGCACCGACCATCTCGCCCGTGAATGGCGCTCCCTCCGGCGAAGCCGTCAATCTTGAGCGCGCTGTACGGGGTTATGTTGGCGACCGAATCTCTGCGTTCAGCGGATATCCTGCATCGTTCTGCCACGGCCATGTCGAGTTGGTTGATGGTTTGGGTCTCACGCCAGCGCAGGTGCAGCAGGTCGCCGCCACCCTCGCCTCCGAGGCAGAAACCGACCCCGAGGTGGACGGTTTTTCCGCCGTCACGGCCGGCGACCTCGCTCGCTGGGTACGACGTCCGCCAAGGTCTTGGCAACCCATGACCTCAGTCACCGCTTCACCCTCCCCGATGAGCGTCCCCGTTCGAACGGTGGGTGCGCTTCAAACCGCATCGCAGCGGGACGTGGACCCGTATGTGGTGACGGGCATTTCCCTCGGCTTGCCCGGAATGGAGAAGGTCTTCTCGGAAGACGCGTTTGAGAAACTCGTGCGTGGTGAGACCTGCATCAGTGAAGTCTCTGATGAATACAAACAACGCCTTCTGGACAAGAACATCGTTCGCCTCATCAAAGGCCGGGACGGTTCAGTAAACATGGACCAAGCCACCGTTTTCGGTGATATTCCTCAGCTTGCAGGCCTCAAGGGAGCTTTCGACCTCGCTGAAGAGTTTGGTATCGACCCCAAAGCCATCGTTGCTTGGGACATCAGCACCCAACTTTCTGTCGCCGCTGGCTTGCTGGCCTTGCGAGATGCAGGCATTCCACTCACACCGGTTGAGCAGGTCGGCAAAGGTGGATTGCGCTTAATCCGAAACTGGCAGGTGCCACAAATTCAACGCGAACGAACGGGCATCGTCTTTTCTTCGTGTTTCCCCGGCCTCCAAATGGCTTCGAAGCATGCGAAAACCAACGGGGACGACGGCGAAGGCCGCTTTGACCGCCGCTACCTCTTCCAAACCCTCAACATGGGCCATTCTCAATTCGCACAATACACCGGCATCCGAGGCCCGAACACGACCATCAACCTTGCCTGCGCCTCGGCCACCGCCGCCTTTGGTGTGGCTGAGGACTGGTTGGATGCCGGCCGCGTCGACCGAGTGGTCATCATCAGTGGCGATGATGTCACGGGCGACGACCTTTGGGAATGGATTGCTGGTGGCTTTGCAGCGTCGGGTGCGGCTGCCACGAACAACGTGGTGGAAGAAACCGCCCTGCCCTTTGATCGGCGCCGCAACGGCCTGATTCTCGGCATGGGGGCCGCTGCGTTTGTGGTTGAACGCCATTCGGAAGCCCAACAACGTGGCGTTCAACCCATCGCCGAGTTCCTGGGTTCGACCACGGCAAACTCGGCCTACCACGGCACCCGCTTGGATGTGGAACACGTGGGGCAGGTCGTCGACGGTTTCATCGGCAGGATGGAGCGCCGCTGGGGTCTTGACCGGCACGAAATCGCTCCCAAAACCGTGTTTTACTCCCACGAGACCTACACGCCTGCCCGTGGAGGTTCGGCTCAATCCGAGGTTCGGGCGTTGCGCGAAACATTTGGCGACTCAACAAACCGCCTGGTCATTGCGAACACCAAAGGGTTCACCGGCCATCCCATGGCGGTTGGTATTGAAGACGCAAGCATGTTTTACGGTCTTTTGACGGGAAGGTTGCCTCCCATTGCCAATCACAAGGAGAACGACCCTGAACTTGGCGACCTGAACCTTTCCACCGGTGGCGACTATCCCGATGTGACCTACGGCCTTCGTTTCGCAGCAGGCTTCGGTTCTCAAATCGCCCTTTCGCTGATGCGGAAATGGCCGGTCGAGGGCGAACGCATCAACGGAGCAAAACTGCTCGCTTGGGCACGGCAACTCGCTGGCACCGACGATGTTGTCCTTCGGGTCTTGCAGAACAAACTGGTGGCGTATGTGAACGGTGACGATAACCTGCACGGCGGCGTGCAGGGCGAACCCTGGCCGCCAACCGAGGCTTGGGAAGGCCAACCTTCACCCGAACCTCCGACGACGGAAGCGCCCTCTTCGGTTGAAACTCAGGCCGCGTCAACGGAGAATCAACTTCCCGCATCTTCTCCCGCCCAATCCATGGCCTTTGCACACCCGGCCGGCGATGAAGCCACGGTTTCTGCTGTCGTCGAGGTTGTCGTCCACCACACTGGGTATCCGGCCGATTTTGTTGAGTTGGACCAGGACCTCGAGGGTGAACTGGGGATTGATACGGTCAAACAGGCCGAGATCATGGCGGATATCCGTGAACGGTTCGGCCTTCCGGTGGACGAAGACTTCGTGCTCGCTGATTACCCCACCCTCAACCACATGATCGGCTACATCAAGCGCATGACAGGCGATGGCTCTGCAACGGTCTCCTCGCCTTCCCTCCCGCATGAGGCGCCTGCTGAAACCGCTGTTGCGGAACCCGCACCATCTGCGATGCAGCGCCCCGAAGCGGTCGCCCCCGCATCGCCCGTTGACGATGCAGCGATGGTTGAGACCGTGGTCGCTGTTGTCGTTCAGCACACAGGCTACCCCGCAGACTTCATCGAACTTGACCAAGACCTTGAGGGTGAATTGGGCATTGATACGGTAAAACAAGCCGAAATCATGGGCGACATTCGGGACCGTTTTTCCCTTCCGGTTGACGAGGACTTTGTCTTGGCCGACCATCCAACCTTGAACCACATGATCGGCTATATTCAACGCATGCAAAGCGGCTCGCCAGAACCGGTGTCTGCAGCATCGCCACCAACATCCCCGTCGCCTGCCCCAGCAGCGCCCTCGCCCACGCCCACCCCTTCTGCGCCAACTCCATCGGTCTCAGCAGGGCAACACGGTGACATTGAGAACGTCTTGGTCGAGGTCGTCGTCAACCACACAGGCTACCCCGCAGACTTTATCGAAATGGACCAAGACCTCGAGGGTGAGTTGGGCATTGATACGGTGAAGCAAGCCGAAATTATGGGTGAAATTAGGGAACGCTTCTCGCTGCCGGTGGACGAGGATTTTGTTCTCTCGGACCACCCCACCCTCAACCACTTTACGGCCTACATTCTGAAAATGCAGGGAGGTGCGTCCTCCACTTCGCCTTCGGAGACGGCTTCAGAGAGCTCCATTGAGGTCGCTGAAACGACCCAGGCTGTTGCCAATGCACCCGTTGGTGCTGGCACCCGTCGCTGGCAGGTGGAAATCGAAGCCTGCCCTGGTGTTGAATCGGCGCTCTCGCTCAACGGGACGGTGGTGGTGACCGATGACGGGTGGGGCATCGCTGAAGCCTTTTGTCAGCGAATGGAGGCAAGAGGTTTGTCCGCTGTTCGCATTGGCTTTGAAAGCAAAATCAGGGATGCCTCCCGTCTTGAGGAGAACGGCCGGGTGGTCTTGAGGGCTGACCCAGAACAACCGGAACACCTCCAGTGGGTGGCTCGTGAACTGGAAAGCACCGACTTGACGGCCCTTGTTCACATGGCGCCGCTCAAACTGGCTTCGGAACAGTGGAGCGAGGACACGTACCCCTCAGCTCAAATCGCCCTTGCAGCCCATGGCTGGTTCGGTCTCCTCAAAGAATTGGGAGAAAAAATCCCCACCGACCGCTCAGGTCTCGTGGCTTCCGTGACGGCTCTTGATGGGCGTCATGGAAACATCGGTGACCGGTTCAACGCCGTCCAATGCGCTGCGAGCGGTGTGACGAAATCCTACGCCTTTGAGCGACCTGACCTTCGGTGCCGGGCCTTGGATTTGCATCCGGACTTTGTCTTGGATGAAGCGGCGGCTGCTGAAGCCATTGAAACCGACCTGTTCAATCTCGGTGGCGAGGTCGAAATCGGGTTGGACCGAGACCATCGGCGTTGGGCACTCGTTGCGTTTGCCGAAGACGTCGTTGAGGAGGTCAACCCGCTGAAGGGAAGCGATACGTGGTTGGTTTCAGGAGGTGGCTCGGGCGTGACGGCGGCATCCATCATTGGCGTCGCCAAGGCCTCGCCAAACGCTGGTGCCCATTTCGTTCTCCTCGGTCGTTCGGTTCTCATCGAAACAACGGCTGCCTGGATCGATTGGTCGGAGGACCAATTGACTGAGGAGAAAAACGCCCTTCGGGAGCGGCTCGTCCGTGCCAGCGAATCGGGGAAGGTCACGATGGTGGAATGGAACACATCATGGCAATCCTTCACGCGGAGTCGAGATGTGTACCGGACCCTTCATGCCATTGAACAAACGGGGAACACCGCCGAGTATCGCTCCGTTGACGTGATGGACGCCGAGGGGTTGGCGAGGCTTGGGTCTTCGTTGGGACGCCCCATCACGGGCGTGGTTCACGGGGCTGGTTTGGAAGATTCCAAACTGGTGGCCGACAAAGGCTACGACATCTTTGACCGCGTCGTGCGGGTCAAGGTTGACGGTTGGCGCGCTTTGTTGGGTGCCGTCAACGCCTCGGGACGGGACGTGCCCGACTTTGCGTGCTGCTTCACGAGCGTGGCTGGACGGTTTGGCAACGGCGGGCAAACCGATTACGCAGCGGCCAATTCGGTTCTTGATGCCGAGATGGCCCGGCTCACCGCAACCTCAACGGCCCGTGGTGTCGCTATCGGCTGGACGGGTTGGAGGGATGTCGGGATGGCAACACGGGGGTCCATTGAAGCGGTGTTTGCCGCTGCGGGCATCGAAACTTTGGCGGTTGAAGACGGTGTGGATCTCTTCGTCGCTGAAGCCCTTCAAGGAGGAAAGCGGAGGGTGCTTGGATGCGGATCGCTTGGCTTGATGGACCGGTTCTCCTCTTTCAGGGAAGCCCCTGTGAGGTTGCCCGCAGCGATGGCTGCGATGATGGCCAATCCCTCCCGGTTCCCGTTCATTGACAAAGTGGTCGAACTCGCCGAAAGCGAGCGCCTTGTAACCCAGTGCACGCTCTCTACCGAAGACCACCCCTTCCTCGTGGACCACGCGATTGACGGCGTGCCCTACCACCCCGGTGTGATGGCGCTCGAGATGTTTGCCGAAAACGCCCTGTTGCTCCGGCCTTCCACCTGTCTTGCCGGGTTTGAGGACGTGGCGTTTGGACTTCCGGTGAAGCTTCTCAAAGGTCCGATGACCGTCCGCGTCGAAACTGAACACCTCCGCTCCGAGGGGGACATGAGTTGGGTGCGTTGCCGGCTCGTCTCCGATTTGACCAATTCAAAGGGCGAGCGTTTTGGAGAACGAGAGCACCATCAAGCCACGGTTCGGTTGGTTGAAAAATGCGAAGACCTTTGCCCGTTCCTGCAGCGAGAGGTCGATGAATTGCCTTTGGTGGGCACGCCACCAAACGGGCCGTTGCTCCACGACCCCTCCTTCATTTACAGCCGGTATTTCCATGGCCCACGTTTCCAATCCCATGGAGGCGTTCTCGCCGGTGTCGGCGATGACGGGGCGATGGGCATTGATGGCTTGGCCCTGATGCGCCATCAACTGCCGGCCAGCGATCAGTTTGCAAACGAGCAAGAAGGCGAAGCGGTGTTGCTCGAGGCTTTGCCCATGCTCATCGAGGCCGGGTTCCAAAACGCTGGCTTGGTGGCCATGGAGTCGTTGGGGTACAGCAGCTTGCCCGTCGGAATATCATGGTCAACCATGCTCCGCGTCCCCGAAGAGCAAGAACGCCTTCGTCTGCGAAGCGTCCAAACCGCTCACCACGAGGATGGCGTGACCGAGCACGATGTCTTGGTGGTTGGTGACGATGACGCCCCGGTGCTCGCTCTCAAAGGGCTCAAGTTGAAGGCCATGGCCACGGTAGAGGAGAGCCAGCGGTTTTCGCTTGAGCGCTGACGGTGTGCGGGATGGAAGGCGTTGTTGAACTGAGCCCGCCCGCCCAAGGCGTGCGTCTTTTTTTGACCCCTGTTCAACCACGGACGCTCGCCGAAGTCCCCCTTGCTGATGCTCACGAGGTGGCAACGTTCGCCACCGAAAAACGACGTAACGAACATCTCAGCGGCCGCTGGCTGCTTGGTCAGGCCTTGGCCCTGCTTGGGGAAACTGACCTTTCGGTCATCGAAGTGGAACGCAACGAACAGCGAGCGCCGTCCCTTGCCTTTATCCAAGGGGTTTGGCGGCGCACGGCCTTGCCTTCGCTGTCCATCGCTCACAGCCAGGGGGCGGTGGTGGTGGCGTTGGGTCCGCCTGAAAGGTGCATTGGGGTGGACATTGAACCGCTGGAACGGACTTTGGCTCCCAACGCCTTCGATCTCATCGCCAAAGGTGCGGAATTGGATCGTCTCCGAAAGCACCCCGAAACTTCCATGCGTTTGTGGACAGGGAAAGAAGCGGTTCAAAAAGCGATGGCTCTGGGAATGCATCTCAATCCGAGAGGAATTGAAATTCCAATTGGAGATGATTGGGTTGAATTTCCAATTGAAGAATCAAATATTCAATTGAAATATTGGAAAGAATATGACTATCATTTCTCGCTTGCGCTCCGGCCAAAACCCACACCATCACCCACGCCCGAGGATGCGTTGTTGGACCAAACCCTGCTGGCCATGGAAGCGAATCCCGACTGGGGAGTGGGGTGCAATACGCAACGGAACGTTCGTTGATCATTTCCAGAACCGGCTGCTCTCCCACGGAAGGTCCAGGGCGATCCCCACTTCGGTCAACACCACGTAGTTGAACACCAGGTAGATGATCACGCTCAACGTCATCACGACCAGCGACGTGTTGACGATGCGGGCTCGTTGGCGTTTGGCTTCGTCAAGGGTGCAAATCCCTTCGTTTCGAAAGTAGAGGGTCAGCCCGATGACGACGAAAAGGACGCTGGCTGCGGAGAGGAGTGGGCGAAACCATCCCATGCCGTTGGTCCCCCAATACAGGTCGTTGGAGAGGGCGGCCGCCGAAGAGACGCTGGCGAGGCCAAAAAACACCAAAACAACGCTTGGAAAACAGCACATGGAGGCCAAGAGGGCCGACCCACCAATGAATTTCCAAAGCGATTTGATGCCGTGTTGAATGCCCTGTTCCTCCATCTTCTCTCCTCCTTCAGGTGCACGCTTCGAACATGGCATCGGTGTTGAGGCCGTCGTGAAACAACTTGAGCGGCAACACCGGGGTGCCGTCCTCCCACTGCCCCATGCCCGTCAGCATGGTTTCATCGGTCATGTATTGGAACGCAAAGTCGGCGGTGAAGGTGTCGTTGCGACCTTGGGCAACGATGTAATCGGCCTGCGCGTCGATGCGACGGTAAAAACCCCAATCCGACAAGCGATCGTGGGCGGGGTCAGTTTGCATGTAGTGGCTGGCGACGAGACGGGGGAAGCCGTATTTGTCCGTGCGTACCACGATGAGTTGGTTTCGCTCCTCTGGGAGGGATGCGAATTGCTGTTGATGGAAGGCTCCCGGACATATGCCGACGCTCATGTCGTCCTCAGAGACGGCAATTTGGACAAGTGTGTTGGTCGGCATGCGCGTGAAGTCGTGCTGCAATTCCACCTGCATCGGCCGGCTGGCAGGCGCCTCGAGGGCGACGACGAGGGCGTGTTGGCCCCATCCACGGTCAAAGGCTTCGTCCAGGCTGAGGAAGGTGTACGCAGCGCCTAAACTGTGCCCCCCTACCCAAAGTGAAGAGGGGTCGATCATGACGTCACCTATCGCTTGGTCAATCCGCTCATCTCGTGGTTCCCTCAGGGCCAACATCTCGAGGTGGTCCATGGCTGCACGAACGGAGAGGTTTCGGTACGTGTGTTGAAGAAAATTCGAGGTCCCTTCCTCGTAGCGCTCGTCAAAGGATTCGTGGCCTTCCGGTCGCAAGTCGGAGGGATATTGGAGAAACGCTACAGCGATGCCTTTGGCGGCAAGATGGGTGATCCATGCTTGGTATGCATCCACGTCGGGGTATCCAAATCCATGGAGCAACACCGCCAGCGGAACGGTGGCAAGGGGGGTGTCGTCGGGAAGGTCCGGCAAGGTGAGATGGACGCTGAAGGTGACATCGTCCTCGAGGTCGCCTTGGACGGCCACTACCGCCTCCGGCAAGGTGTAGGGTGACGAAAACTGCAGCGTATCGTACGGTCCGGGTGTTGAACCGTAGCCAATACGGGGCGCATCGGGTGGGGCCGGTGCCATGCCAACAAGTGCCGGAATGCCCGGCATCACCAGCCATGCAGCGAAGAAAACCCCGACCAGATGCGCCGTTTTCGGCCATGAAAAGGCCCCAGTCTCGGTGGAACGCCATGTCGGTAAGCCACCGACGACCACCAACAGCACGGCGAGGGTCCATCCATACAAGGTGGGCAGCAAAAGGAACGCTCCTCGCAAATACGCAGCGTCCATCACGAAGTGGATGGAAAGCAAGCCGAGAAGAAAGCCAACGGCGGTGTGGAGACCGACTTCAAGACGGCCTTGGTGGGGGCTTCGTTGCACCAAGCCTCGCCCAAAAAAGGCTGCTATGCCGAGCACCATCGCCAATGTGAACGGGAGGGCGGGCGATGCCCGCAAGGCCATGGTCCATCCGAGCGAGCGAACAGCGTGCGGCCACACCGCATCCACGACGTCGTCACCCGACAGCAGGTTGAGAACGATCTCGCCAAAGGCGAGAAGAAAACCACCCACAAGGGCCAACGAATTCGCATGACGGGACCACCACGGAGCAGGAGAGGGTGCATCAGCCCTTTCGGGAATCTCCTTCTCACTCACGGAGGAGGATTGTTCGTTCCATAGAAGAAGTTTCGTTCCGCCCCTCACGCATTCACGTTGCGAATTTCAGGGGTTTGGTCGGCGAAAAGGAACTCAAGCAGGGCAGCCCACATCACGAATTCAATGCTGGCCTCGAGGTTCTCTTGGCCCCCAACCACGGCCACCATGTTCTCCAGCGTGTCTTGAGGTGAATGGTAGGCAGAGTAATCGTCGTCGTAGGCTCCCAGATGGAAGATGGTCTGCGCGCCCAGATTTCGGAAGGTGACGTGGTCTGAGCGCCCGAAGGTGTCTTCGTGAACGTCCATCACAAGGTTGGCGTGGTCGTCCCAATGTTGGTCGCATCCTGCGCCGTACGAACCGTCAATCCGAAGGTCCATGGGCGCTTTGAGGATGTTGCGATGCACATGGTCGAGGATGCTGGTGATCGCCACATCTTGGGTTTCAGGGTCGATGTCGGGTCCCGACCACGCGTGGTACGGGAACGGGTCACCGTTTTCTTTGACCGCAGGCCACGAAATACCCATCATGTCCATGTTGATGTAAAAGCGGAGTTCTTTGTCTTGTGGCAGGCATGCATCGCAATCGTTGTTCGCAAAGGCATTGGAGCCTCGCAGACCTTCCTCCTCGGAAGACCAAAGGGCGAGGAAGGTGTCGCATTCCACTTCCATGTCGGCAAGGACTTGAGCGTAGAGCATCATGGTCACCGTACCGGCCGTGTTGTCGTACGCTCCCTCCCAAGTGCCGCCGCCGGGCGGTCCCGCAGGCGGGGCGATGTCCATGTGAGCTCCCATGCCTTGGACACATTCGCTGGAGCGGCCTTTTTTCCAAGCGATCACGTTCAACGATTCGGGTTCGGTTAGGCTGAGCGTGTCAACCACCCGCATCAAGTGTGTGTCGTAGCCCAAGCCCTCAAAGTGGCCTTGGAAGTAGGAAGCAGCCCGCTCAAATTGCGGATTGGGACTTCCCATCCAACGGTGGTTGTACGCCCCGCAGTCGTCCGATGGCGTGTCGCACGTGATGTAATCCATCTTTTCGAACCATGCTTCGCCGCTCACGATGGGTGTGCCGTTGGTCACGGGGGGGTTGAACATCGTTTTCTGACCGTCCTTGGCGTAAATGGTCAATTCCACCGAGGTGGTGTAAGGCGTCGTGAGAAGTTGGACCAACACGCGGTCGCCGTTCACAGGCACGGAACTGTCCAGGTCCAGACTGCCGTTGACAAAGAGGAGGACATCGTGGGCAGGAGCGCTCAATCGGAGGTCCTCACCAATGAGCAACACATCGTGCCATTCGCCGGCACGCACGGTGACTTCGCTGGGGGCAAGGCCGTCGATGGTCAGGACGTCATCGGCGCTGATGGTGACGGTCTCTTCTTCGCCAAAGCACCCCGAAAGCGGGGCAATGAGCATCAGCAAGACGAGCAGCAAGGCCCGGATGGTGGCGTTTGAAGTGCCCAGCATGAATCGGCGTCCGGTTGGCTCTTCATAGGGCTTGGCCTTTTGTTGGTGGGTTTGCGTCAATAGGGGACGTCCTTCCAACCGATTTTGTAGCCAATGAGGTTGAAGGAACGGTGCAGAACGGGCGTGATGAGAACGAGCCCCAGCATCGGTAGACGAAGTTCTTCTGATGCCAACACCGAAGGGCCGAGGAAGAGTTGTCCGCACAAAAAGACCATGATGGCAAAGGGGAGGGTGTCGAGGAGCGGTGCCTTTGAGGAGACATCGCCCTCACGCTTCAAACCACGCCGGCGCTTCGCAAAGGAGCCAACGCTGTCGCCGAGCAGGCACGTCAACCCGAGAAAGGTCCCCAACACAAAGGCGGCACCGGTCGCTCCGCCGATGAAGAACCATGCCCCCTCGGCCCCCAAAAGCGGGTGAGCGAACACCGTCGCCCCGTCGTCAAAAACGGTGGCGATGTTCCCTTCGCTCACGAGGGATGCAAGCAGCACACACAGGAGGCCTGAGGTCAGCGAGCCACCGATCAAGCCGTTCCATGTTTTCCCGTCACCAAGAATTCGGTTGCCGTCTTTCCAACGGCGCCCACCGTCGATGGGCCACGGACCGTAGCCGGTTTTTGGGAGCCATTTTCCCCACATCATGGCGAAGGTGTTGGCGAGAAAGCCGGGGAGGTAAAGCCACAAGGTCAGCAAGCAAAGGAGCAGGAAGTTCATCGCCATCGCCTCGTTATGAACTGACCAACCCTTTGGCTCAGCCTTTCATGTTTGTTGGCCCAAACCGGCTTCGGCTTGCGCTTCGGGGGGAATGGTGCGGATAGCGGGAGTCGAACCCACGACATAAGGTTGGAAACCTCAGATGATAACCACTTCACCATATCCGCATGTGGTGTTTCCATCCAACCGCCTCTCCCCTTTGAGGGAATCGGTGGGCGGGGCTCGCTCAACGCTTCCGGAACTCGTCGAAAACGGAGCCCTCACGAGTTCGGGTGGGCGGCGCACGTTGCTGCACCATCGTGCGTTGTGGCAGGTCAACCATGCCCCGCGTGTCTCGGAACTCCGCCGCTCGGCGGGCAAGTCGTTCGCTTTCCTTGACGCTCTTTGCACGACCTCGCAGCATCAAGGTCCCCATCAAAACGAACAAGACAAGCACCGCCATGGCGGCTTGAAGCATCGTGTTCTCGGTCATGACCGCCATCAGTGAAGCATCGGTTTCTTCGGCGATGCTAACAGGAGCGTTGGAATCGGTTGCATCGATCACGACGGTCACGGTGTCCATCGGGTACGCTGCCCCAGGTTCCCGGGCTGACAACAAGAGTTGGTGCATCCCGGTGGTTTTTGCGGTCCCTGAGAACGTCACGGTTTGCGAGTTTCCGGTTTGGGACGTGAAGGTGATGAAGTGGTTCGAGGTCTCTCCCGAGATGGCGTTTGTTGCTTCCCAGTCGACGTTCGCAGCGAACGCAGAGGGCATGTTCGTGCTCAAGGTGCAGGTGAAGGAAAACCAACCACTCGCGGCCAAATCAACCTCAATGTTGAGGGGTGAACAGGTCATGGATGCCTCTGCAGAACTCCTCGTGGCGTCGTTGGGGTAATGGTCGGGGCGATGGGCGCCAAGGCTGGCGTTGTCGCCGTAGCCGTCACCGTCGCTGTCCACGTGCTGGCTGCGCTGTTCAGGGAAGGCGTCCTCTTCGTCGGCCCACCCGTCGCCGTCGTTGTCGGGGCATCCGGTGGTGCCGCCTTTGGTCGAGGAACCGGCCTCGCTCGGGCAGGCATCACCGTCGGTTCCGGTTGCTTCGTCGCCGTAACCGTCGCCATCGCTGTCGAACCACTGCGAGGCATCCGACGGCCAAAGGTCAAGGTCGTCGCTTGCACCGTCGCCGTCGCCGTCAACACAGCCGAATTCACCCAGCGTCGAGGCGCCTGCTTCGTTGGGACAAGCGTCGGCCTGCGTGCCGTTGGGGTTGTCTCCAAAGCCGTCCCCGTCAAGGTCGCTCCACTGCGTTGCCTCCTCAGCAAAGGCATCGTTGTCATCGGAAGTGCCGTCGCCGTCGCCGTCTTGGCATCCGAACCGATCGTTGGTCGACGTCCCAGGGGTTGAGGGGCATGCATCGGCGTGCATTCCCGTCGGGTTGTCGCCGAAGCCGTCGCCATCGGCATCGGAAGTTTGGGTTGAATCGTAAGGGAAGGCGTCGGCACCGTCGCTGGCGTTCCATGCCGATTGGTTCTCGGCAGCGGGTGTCGGGTTCGAGACTCCGTCACCATCAGCGTCCACGCAACCCAATCGGTCCACGGTTGAATTGCCGTTGGTCAGTGGGCATGCATCCTCGGCATCGTCGTAACCGTCGCCGTCGCTGTCCACCCACCGTGTCGGGTCGTCGGGGAAGGCATCGCTGGCGTTGGAGTATCCGTCGCCGTCGTCGTCCACACAACCGAATCGGTCGAGGGTTGAGGTCCCGCTTTCTCCGGGACAAGCGTCCGGTTGCAAACCGCTGGCGTTGTCACCGTAACCGTCACCGTCCTGGTCCAGCCACTGCGTGGCCAACGCCGGGAGGGCATCGATGGCATCGTCCCACCCGTCACCGTCGGTATCGGGACACCCAAGTCGGTTGCCTTGAGTGGAATTTCCTTGGGCAGAAGGGCATGCGTCGGGGTCGGCGCCACCGGGGTTGTCACCGTAGCCGTCACCGTCGGCGTCCAGCCATTGCGATTGCTCATCGGGATGGCTGTCTTCTTGGTCGGCCCAACCGTCAAGGTCAGCGTCGGGGCAACCCAAGGTGCCGTTCTGCCAGGATTCGCCGTAAACGGTGGGGCATGTATCGGGGAACGACCCGGATGCTTCGTCCCCGTAGCCGTCGCCATCGGTGTCGTTCCATTGGGTTGAATCGGTCATGAAAGCGTCGGCGCCGTCGTTCGTGGTCCATGCGCTGTCCGGGTCGGAATACCCGTCGCCGTCCTGGTCAGGACAACCCTTTCGGTCGTGAACGGAGGTGCCGAACAACGTTGGACAATCGTCATCCAAACCGTCGTCGAACCCATCTCCGTCATTATCACCCCATCGGGTCGGGTCCAAAGGATACGCATCCGCACCGTCATCGGTGGTCCACAACACGTCGGGGTCGGAGTAGCCGTCGCCGTCCGAGTCGGTGCACCCGTTTCGATCGCTCGTGGAATTGCCTGCGACCAAGGGGCACGCATCGCCGTTTGTCCCCGCAGGGTTGTCGCCGTAGCCGTCCCCGTCCGAATCCATCCACTGGGTGGCATCGTTCGGGGCGATGTCAGCACCGTCGGCCGTCGTCCAATTGACGTCCCCGTCGGATGAACCGTCGTTGTCGCTGTCGGTGCACCCGAACCGATCTCGGTCGGATGTTCCGCTGGTCGCTGGGCACGCATCGCCCTCGAATCCACTTGCCTCGTCGCCGTAGCCGTCGCCGTCAGCGTCCGCCCATTGCGTCCCTTCGTTGGGGAAAGCATCGTCAACATCGGCGTACCCGTCGCTGTCGGTGTCGGTGCAACCGAGTCGGCCGGCTTCCGTTGAGGTTCCAAATTGGCTGGGGCACGCATCGGGGTCGGTGCCACTGGCGTTGTCGCCATAACCGTCCCCGTCAGCATCGGACCATTGCGTGTTGTCCGAAACGAAAGCATCGGCTCCGTTCGCTGTCGTCCACAAAGTGTCGGGGTCGGAGTACCCGTCGCCGTCGGTGTCCGTGCACCCGTACCGGTCCTGCGTTGAGTCGCCTGCGTTGCTGGGACAACCGTCGCCCGTTGTTGCGGGAGGCGGGTTGTCGCCGTAGCCGTCACCGTCGCTGTCAACCCACTGCGTGATGTCGGTGGGGAAGGCGTCGGCACCGTTGGCCGTGGTCCAACCGCTGTCGCTGTCGGAATACCCGTCGCCGTCTTGGTCAGGGCATCCGTTCCGGTCCTCGTCCGAAGAACCCGACAACGAGGCGCAGGCATCGGCACCGTTGGCCGTGGTCCAACCGCTGTCACCGTCGGAGAACCCGTCGCCGTCGGTGTCGGTGCACCCGTAACGGTCGGCTGTTGAATTTCCGGCAAGGGAAATGCACGCATCGGGCTCGGTTCCGGCACTGTTGTCGCCGTAGCCGTCAAAGTCGCTGTCCTCCCATTGGGTGCTGTCGGAAGGGAAGGCGTCTGCTCCGTCGTTCACCGTCCAACTGCCGTCGGGGTTGGAATACCCGTCGTTGTCGGTGTCAGGACACCCGGTTCGGTCCGCCGTGGAGGTGCCGGCGGTCGTGTTGCAATCGTCGTCGTTGTCCTCGTATCCGTCGCCGTCCGTGTCTTGCGTGAGGTTCGTGAGGCTGTAATCCCCGGTCATGGCGAGCGCAAAGAATTGGGGGCCAGTGGGGACGTTTGAACCAACGACATGAACCTCCCACGTACCTTGGGCGGGGTTGGAGAGGGTGAGACCACGAAGGTTGTCGAGGTTGTTGGTGAGGTTGGTCCACGTGCCGGAGGGGTCTTTCACCGCCAAATCCAGGTCGTTGACCAGGTTCGTGCTGGCGGTGGGTGTTGATGCGGGGTCCGTCCAAGAGAGTGCCAGTTGAATGTCCGCCGCATTGGAAGGGACGTTGAACGACCACCCTCGCTCAGCGTTCGTGATGACCGACTCGCCTTGCAGCCACGAGGTGTTGATGGCTTGGGTCATGTTCACCAAACCCCACCCTTCGTGGTCGTTGGGTGCGGCTTCACCTGCCCCGTTGGAGCTCGAGGAGTATTGGCCAGCCATGTCGTGGGCGCTGGCGGTGAAAATAGCCTTGATGAGAGCGGATGTTGGGGCGCTTTCGCCTTCGTTTTCCATCAGGTGTTGCAACAAAAGCGCCGTAGCGCCGGCCGTAAGCGGTGTCGCCATGCTCGTTCCGCCCATGTAGGTGTAACTGGCGTTGTGGGCCAGCCACCCGGTGTCGCTGGTGCTGCGCGACTTGGTTGAAAGGATGAACGTCCCCGGAGCGGTGATGTCGGGCTTGAGGCGTCCATCATCGGTGGGGCCTCGGGAAGAAAAGGCGGCCATTCCTTGCGGATTATCGGCCATTTTGTCGTTGGAGATGGGTGAGCCGTAATCCGTCGAACCCCAAACATACGAGATGTTGGCCCGGTCGTTCTCCCCCGCACCAACCGTCAGGACGTTCTTTGCCGTAGCCGGCGACCCCATCGAGTCCAAGTCGATCTCACCGTCGCTGTTGGCATCCGCTCCCTCGTTGGCTGCCGCAAAGAGAATGACCAGTTCGTCGTATGTTCGGGCGCTGGCATCGGCTTGCGCAGACGATGTTGTGTACGCTCCGGCAACATCTGAGCCCCACGAATTGGTGTGAACACGACTGCCGTTGGCCCAGGCGAGGGAAAACATGTCGTCGAGGTCGTCGGGGATGCCAAGGAGCGGTTCTGACGAACCCACCGTGGTGGCGATGGCATGGAACAAGAGGTGGGCTTCGGGGGCTGCACCGATGATGTCGCCGTTGCTGTGTGTGCCGTCGCCAAGCACCGAACCCGCCACGTGGGTGCCGTGTCCGTGAAGGTCTTCTGCGTCGTCGCCACAGGGGCTGAGGCTGTAGTAGGCGCACGTTCCCGCCGAGGGCGGGAACGAGAGAATCCCCGTGATGTGATCTCGGAAGTCGGGGTGCATGTTGGAATTGTTCACGCCGTTGTCCAAACCGGTGTCGGCGACGGTGACGATGATCCCTGAACCGTCAAGGCCCGACCAACTGGAGTCGATGGCAGCCATGTTCGTGCCGCTCCAAAGGTCGGTGACGTTCATCACTTCAATGCCCTTTGAATTGAGAATTTCAAAGAACGGCTTGGGCTCAATCCACTCCACCTGTTCCTGGCGGGCCAGCCATCCGAGGCCGTCGATGTCAATCTCAAGGGTGGCGAATCGGCCGCTGTGCGAGTGGAGGTCAACGCCTTCCTTCGTGGTGGTGCCTTCAGGCAAGTCGTCGCCCGAAAGCATGATGTTGACAAAGGCGAAATTTTCGTTCACGAAGGGGTTGGGTGAAGCCATCTCAAGGCCTGTCATGCCTCGAATCAAGTCGGTCTGCACCTTGTCAACCGCATCCATGCGAGCCATCCCAAGAACGTGAAGGCCGGCCAACTGGGCGGGGGTAGCGCCCCTCACATCGCAATGGAAGCCGGTTGGGGGCAGGAACGAGAAGCACTCGATGCCCGCCGCCGCCAAGCGTCCGTGCCAGTCGCTCGGCACCGGATAGGCGTGGCTGAGGATGTGGAAACCGTCGACGCGGCCTTCGCCCGTGAGGTCCGTCCAATCCGTTGGCGAGACGAGGGTGAGGTCCCGGAACAGCAGGCGAGCCACGTCGGCACCGGCGTCTTGGTCCAGCCAACCGTATTCCGCCGTCGCCATCGGTGAAAGGCCGAGTTGAGCCAAGCCGTCCAAATCCGCATCTGTCTGCGGGTCGAGGTTCGATGGCTGGCCTGAGACCATCGCCATGGGCGAGAGCACTTGGAGCAACATCAGCGTCGAAAACAAAACGGTGGCCCTTCGGCGTTGCCCCAGCATGCTTTGATGGAAACGGAGAACCCTCATCAAAGATTGGTATGAACGAGGCCACTTTGGTCTTCACTGAGCGAGGGTTCAAGAGATACAGACCGGGGCGTTGGTTCATGACGAGAGCCCATGCATCCGCCGGAGGCAAGGACAAGATGTCGCCCGAGGACATCAACGAGGGTGCAGAGGTCTTAGGCAAGCAAATCTGGCGCGTGGTGCCCTACGCCAAGAAGTATCCTGGACGGGTCTTCACGGGAATCTTTGCCAACGCTGCTGCCCGGTTTTTCGACCTCATGCCCTTTGTCGCCATCGGTTTGGCCGTGGATTACTTCACCACCGACGTGCTCTCCGGCCCCCAAATCGTTCAGGACTTGGTCACGGGCATCCACAGCAACCCTGCCTACGGGTACGGCATTTTGATTTTCTTGGGTTTCCTTTGTTTGGCCATTTTTCAAGGCATATCCGAATACGCCTGGCAGACCTTGGGCTACAACATCCAACACGATTTGCGCATGGACGCCACCCGCTCCCTCATCGCCATGGAAGCCTCCTACTACGACCAGCGCCAAACAGGGCAAATTATGTCGGTGCTCTCCAGCGATGTGAACCAACTTGAGGACGTCGTGTCCGATTCGTCCACATCCATCATCCGAATCGTGATCACCTTTGCCACCGCCTTCATCATTCTCGTCTTGATGTCGTGGCGGCTGGCCGCCGTTCTTTTCGGGCCAATTCTGTTCATCGTCCCTGCTGTCTATTGGTTTTCCACCCGGGTCCAGCGGAAATACCGCAAACAACGGGAATCCACGGGGGACATCCACGCCATTCTCGAGAACTTGATTTCGGGTATTTCCGTGGTTCAAGCCTACAACGCCGAGGAATGGGAAGCCGAGCGGGTCTCGGTGGAATCCGGTTCCTACCGCGATCAAGCCATGGGAGCAAGCAAGGACCGAAACCGGTTCATTCCCATGATTTACGCCGTTGCCGGCGTCGCTTTCGGCCTGCTCGTTACGGCGGGTGGTTACCTCGCCAGCACGGGTGAAATCACCACGGGGCAGTTGGTGACGTTCCTCCTCATCAGCACCCGAATGACGATGCCGATGTTCATTTTCGGCATTTTGGTCAACCAACTCCAGCGCGGTGAAGCGGCAGCTCGGCGCGTCTTTGCTGCAGTCGACCTTGAACCCACCATCGTCGATGAGGAGGGCGCTGTCGCGCTGGAAGGCGGGTTGAAAACGATTGAATTCAACGACGTCTATTTCACCTACCCGAACACATCCATCAAAGTGCTGAACGGGATTTCGTTCAAGGTTCAGGGGGGCGATTTCCTCGGCATCATGGGCCACACCGGTGCTGGAAAAACCACCATTCTCAAACTCATCATGCGCTACTACACGCCCGACAGCGGCGAAGTCCTTGTCAACGGTCAGCCGATCACCGCTTACACCCTGCATTCTCTTCGAGAAGCCATCGGCTTCGTCAGCCAAGACCCGTTCCTCTTCTACGGCTCGGTGCGTGACAACGTCATCTACAATCAAGAAGCGACCGATGAGGAATTGGAGTTGGCCCTCAACATGGCCGGTGCGTGGGATTTCGTTCAGGAACTTGAAGACGGCATGAACACCTTAGTCGGTGACCGAGGCGCCATGCTCAGCGGCGGCCAGCGAGCACGTGTTTCGTTGGCTCGTGCCCTGTTGAAATCACCCAGCTTGCTGATTCTTGACGAGGCGAGCAGCGCTTTGGACGCCGAGACCGAACGTCGGATTCAGGAGAACCTTCTCTCGACGGGCAAGGACCGAGCCACCATCGCCGTCGCTCACCGACTGAGCACGATTCGCAACGCCAGCGAGATTCTTTCCATGGTTGACGGGGCCATCGTTGAACGTGGCCTTCACGACGATCTTGTGGAATCTGGCGGTGTTTACGCCAGCCAGTGGACCATTCAAACCGGCGACATGGCCGGTTTGTGATCAGCCTTGAGCAGGCCGCCGTAGCAGCACCAAATTGGCCGAAGCGACGGCGATGATGAGACCTGAAAGCCAAAACGGCATCAGCGGAACATGCTCGTAGGGCAAATGAAGCATATCCAAAAGCGACTCACCCCGTGAAAAGGTGCCGCCTATGGAAGCGGTGGTCAAGATGAGGCCGACCGACGCCATCCCACCGAGCGCCTGCCAACGGCGCCCCCAAGCGTCTTGCCAAACCGCCGTACCCTGTCGCCAGCGCGTCAAGAGGACGCCAAACGCCAAGCCGAAGGCCGTGGAGGCGAGAAGCATTTTGTTGATGAGAAGCGGATGGTCCACCCCTTCTCCAGGACTGGCCTGAATGCCGGTCACGATGGCCATCGGCATCGCTAACAAACCGAAGGCCAAGGCAAAGTGGGCCACATGGTCTGCGAGAGTAAGATGCCGTCGCATGCCGGCCAGACCGTGACTGGCCAGTCCGGCGAGGAGGAAGGCGGCTCCCGCCATGGCAAAGGCCCCGACCGTCATTTCGGTGCTCACCACGTGAAGGGTTCCCGAGGACACCATCACGCCTCACCCCCAACGTCGTCCAATTCCGCCTCGTACGCCTTGAGTTCGCTCGCTGTCCGCCGATGCTGAAGGGCCACGAAGAGCGAGGTGGCGGCAAGCAACATGGCCAAGGATTGAGCATAAGCCGTGGTTTCGTCAACCGACCATGAGGGGTCGTCGCTGTTGACTTGGAACCAAGGGGTGGTCTGGGAGGGCCCGTCGCCTTCGAGGTGGGCGCGCCACTCAAGCACCACGGGTTGAACGCTCGGAGGGAGCGTGAACGACCATGTTTCGTCACCAAGGGGTTGAACGACGACGGTCTTTGATTCGCCACCGACCGTTCGCCACTCCACGGTCACGCTGTTGACAAACTCGGTTTGAAGGTCGATTTCGGAGGCTTCGCCAACGGTGACTTGGGTCGGGGGTGCAAAATCAGCCGCCAAGCGAGGGAGGTTTTCAGGCACCTCGACCACTTCAACGACGGTTGGGGAAAGGGTTGACCCAAAGAACGGGGCTTCGCTCCCGTCCTGCGTTCCATGATGCACGGCAGCGTGCAGGTTGTATGTCCCGATGGAAGGCGCCCGAAGGGTCCACGAGACCGTGTGTTCGGTCTGCCCCGACGAAATCCGGGCTTCAACGTAATTTTCGGTTCCGCCCTCGCTGTTTGAAAGGATGGCCCAGCCGTCGTCCGCAGGGGTGTCGCCCGCCCCGGTGAGGTCGCTGAGCAAGAAAACCCCAAGGAGGCCGTTGGCGGTGGTTTGGATGTCGGCCACGGTCACGGAAACGCTCGTCAGCAAGCCGTTGTACGCTACCGAGGGGGCCTCGACGCTCACGGTTGCCGGCGAGGAGCGGTTCATGTCGGCATCGCCGTGACAGGCGCCTCCACACTGAGCATCAAACGTGCCTGAGCCGACCCCACTGGGGTTGGCTGCGCCATGGCTGGAGGCAAGCAAAAGCACCGCCATCATGCCGAACACGCTGGCTCGCCTCATGACTCCCCACCCCCTCTTCTCATGGCTATCCACGGCAGAACGGCCATCGCGAGCAGCAGAACGGCCCCCAAAACGAAACCGCTCGTGGCCGAAGGCGCCGGTGCTTCGGCTTCGACAGGGTCCACCTCAGCCCCGGTATCATCCGCACCGGCAAGGAAGACACGGTTCTCATCGAAGGGTTGGACCGTGTAGGCCGTCGACCCGCTCATCAGCGGGAAGTCCGTGTAGCGAACGCTGTCGGTTTGACCGACGACGGCACCGTTTCGCAGCACGTTGAACATCGTGACCTCGCCGTCCCACGCCCAGGTGAGTTCCACGCTCCCGTCGCTTTTTGCCGTGGCCTGAAGTTGGGTGACGGACGGTCCAACAACGGGTACCAATTCAACGGTCGTGGTGTCGGTTGCTCCGTTGGTGTCGGTGACGGTGAGGGTCACGGTTTCGCTGCCCGCCAAGACCAAGGCCAAGGTGGGCCCGGTTGCGGATTGCCCGTTCCAACTCCAAACATAGGCTTGGATGTCCCCATCCTCATCGGAAGAGGTTTCGGCAGACAACACGGTGGTTTCGCCGATCCAAACATGGGTTGAGCGCACTTCAGCGGCGGCGGTTGGTGCCAGATTTGGAACGGTGAAGGTGTGCTCTTGCACCGGACTTGTCCGGTCTCCGTCCGTGGCTTGGATGTCCACCCTCCACACCTGCCCCGGGGCGAGTTTTGCCGCAGGGACGCTGGTTGCGTTTTCCAGCGAGGCGTCGCGGAAGCCGTTTTTGAACCACGAGAGGTGGGTGTCCGTCACGTCACCGTCGACGTCGCTCACGGTCAGTTCCGGCGCCAAGTCCACCAGGGCAGAGGATGATGCAGGCCATGCGAAGACGACGGTCGGTGCTGCGTTGACGACCGTGACCGAGGGTGTCGTGAACGCCTCCGAGATGTCCGTGCCGTCGGTGAGGGTCACCGTAGCGTACCATACGTCGCCCCGTACCAGCACGGCCGCTTCGAGTTCAACCGCATCCGATGCCGAGGCTTGGGCAACACCGTCCATGTACCAGGTCACGGCATGGACCGAGGCCTCGTCACCGTCAAGGTCGGTGGCCGTCACGTTGAGAACAAGCTTGTCCAAGGCAGAGAAGGAGATGGATTCCAAGCCTGCATCGGTCACCACGGGAGCGGCGTTGGCCACCGTCACGGCGGGGCCGCTTTCGGGATTCGACCACGCAAGGCCGTCGGACACACGCACCGTGGCTTGCCACACATCGCCTTTTGCTGTGTGCTCTGCTGGAAGCGGGTTGACGTTGTCAAACTGGGGCTGGGCTTCGCCGTTTTTCGACCACGAGAGTTCAGTCTCAACGATAGCGTCCCCGTCCGCATCGCTCTCGCTCCATGAAAGCGTCAGCGCATCGGCGGTGGTTGGGTGAAGAGAGGGCTCTACGGTCGCGTCGGAGACGACGGGGGCTTGGTTGGTCGAACCGATGACGACGGGAGCGGAGGTGAACCATTCGGAGTGGGTCTCGCCGTCCGAAACACGGACTTGAACATCCCATACATCGCCCGGCCGTGTGGCCAACGCTGGCAGGACGCTTTCGTTTCCAAGCGAGGCATGAGGCGTTCCATCAAGGCGCCATCGGGATTCGCTCGAGGTCACCGTGTCTCCGTCGGCGTCGTTCGAGGCGAAGGTGAAGGTGACATCGTCGGTCGTGTCGGGGGCTTCGTCGCTCACGGCGAGGTTCAGGACGGTGGGTGCGCTGTTCAGCACGGTTACGGTGGGCGAGTTCACGGTCGCGCCCGAGTTTTCGCCGTCGGAAGGTGTCACCGAGGCGAACCAGGTTTCCCCTTTGCTGGTGGCGCTTGCCGGCAATGTTGCGGTTGTGTGGGCGTTCTCCACGGCCCCGTTGCGGTGCCAGACGAAGGCCGTTCCGCTTTCCGAATCCCCGTCGATGTCGAAAAAGGTGTACGTAACGGTCACCGCATCAACTGTCGTGGGTTGGGCTGGGGTGAGGGCGAGGTTGCTCGCTTCGGGGGCGTCGTTGGTGGACACGGCCTCGGCGACGGAGGTGGAGGTGGTGGCGAAGCCGTCGCCACTGCTCCCGCCGTTGTTGTTGGCGGACAAGACGGCGAGATTGAACTGCGCCGTCCCTGAACCTGCCGCTGGAGCGGTCCAGTCCAGGGTCCAAGAGGTCGTTCCCGGTGAGAAATCATGCGTGGCTTGAAGGCCGTTGCCGGAAACTTGGCTGTTTGCGTCCGGATTGGACAGCGCCCCCTTGCTGACTTCCAAATTGAAGCCCCCCGTCGCGGGCGAACCGCTCACTGCAACACCGAGGGTGTAGGTCGTGCCGGGGGCGTAGGTGGAGGGCAACCCCGTCAATTGAGCCGACACGCTGCTCGAAGCCCCGTGGCACGAACATCCGTTTGAGCGGTTGTAGATGCCATCGTCCTTGGCGTGAACGGCTCCGGAGGGGACAAGTGCCAGCAACAGGAGCGAGAAAAGAAGCGCCACGGGCTTTCTCATGCCTCGTGATGCACGGCTGTCTTTTTGATTCTTAGCCAGCGCTCACGGTTTCTGAGGCCGGTCTCCAGCCTCCTTTTTGGCGAGTCGGTCCCCGTAGGTGATGCCGACCGAGGCAAGCAAGAAGAGGGGAATTCCGGCGATGAGGGCCCAAACACCAACGGTGAGCCCGCCGATGCGTGCATCGTCAAACAATTCGCCGAGAACAATGATGGAGAGTACCATCACGACGCGCCCCATCACAAGGACCGGGCGCACGGAGGACCAAATGGCGGTGGTGTCGCTGATGTGCTCGGGTTGGTCCAACGCCGACAAGCGTTCAGCAAGACTTGGCGGCATGGTTGGAGGTGACCTTGAGGGCATCAAGAACATTCGGCCTTTCTTGGCCTCGTAGGGTGCTCTTTGTGCACCGCTTTGTTCAAGCCGTTCGGATTCGGTCATCGATTTGGGCGCCTTCGCCGGCCTTTCCGCCGGTTCGACGAATTTCCCGCCATGCTTTGATGACGCCCTGACCGTACGCCCACTGGGCAAGGAAAACAAACAACGGGGCGAGGAACACCGTGCCGAGAGAACGGTGCGGCGAGGTGCCGATGGCTGCACCAAGCCAGCAGAGGCCTGCATAAACGCCCATCAAACCCAGCGGAATGTGGAAGGCTACACGGGCTGTGTTCCATTCGCCCTCAAGCGTGAACCAGAGGTCACTGGCTGCGCCACCGGAAAGTGCGCCGTAGACAAGCGCCGTGAGGGCTGAAACGACCAAGAACGGGAAGAAACCGATGGCCGTGTGCGACCATGTGGCGATTTCTGGCCATCGCTTGTTGGCGACCATCCGAGTGTAGCCGTAATTTCGCATTTGTTTCATGTACGGCTTGAACGGCCGACGGCGGCGGTGCGGCATGACGTTGGACGGGTCGATGAACAACTTGTGGCCCGCCCGCTGTATTTTCGCGTCCAGCACAACGTCTTCTGCGCCAATGCAGCCTTCTTCAAAGAACCCGACCTCACGCAAGTTCGCCATCCGGTGGGCGCAATTGACGCCGGGGTTGTGGGTGATGGGGACGAGCTCGCCTTTGGGTTGGGCGCCGTACCGTGTTCCTGCGGTCATGAATTTCGTACAAAACGCCACGTCGGCGCATTTTGCACCGAACGGGTCGTCGTCGGGAGCAAAGTTGGGTCCGCCCACGGCTCCGACTTCGGGGTTGTCAAACCAACGAATCAATTTGGCCACCCAGTCGAGCGGCGGGACGGTGTCGTCGTCGGTAAAGAGCACCAGGTCGTGGTCCATTTGATTGAGGGCGAAGTTGCAAGCGTCGGCTCGGTTGCGAGAGGGGTCTTCAATCCACGTTGCGCCGTGTTTTTCGCAAACGGCCTTTGTGTGATCTCTGGATTTTGAATCGGAAATGACCACTTCGAAATGCGGGTAGGTTTGCTTGCCGAGGCGTCCAAGGACGATGTCAAGTTCGTCGGCGTTGTTGATGGTCGGAATCAAGACCGCCGTTTTGTACGGCGTACCGTCTTCCTTGAGGAGGACCGGAACGCTTGCCGACTGCTCGCCCATGAACGATGCAACCCTCCGCCTCATAAGAAATCAAGGGCGAAAGCAGACGTTGTTCTCGCAGCTGGCCCGAATTTGTTTGTAAGGCTGCAGTAGTGTGCGCGGAAAATTTCCGAACCTCTCTCTTCCGCGCACGAATGCATCCTTTCCTTGTTGCGTTTGTGCTAAGTTCATAAGCCGTCGCGATGGGCTTTCTGATGGAGAGGGATGAACTCATGTTGAACGTCACAGCCCGGCAGGACTTGATGAGCAAAATTGTTGAAACGTTGATGGTGGTCGTTGAAGACGCCAAATTCGTCTTCAAAGAAGACCGCCTCCAAGTCACGGTCGTCGACGCATCGCACGTGGCGATGGTGGACTTGAAGGTCGATGCAGCCGCTTTTGAGGCCTGGGAAATTGAGGAGAGCGAACTGGCGCTTGAGCTCAAGAAAGTCAAGGAATTGCTGAGCGTTGGTGGGGCTGACGACATGATCGAGATGGCCCTCAACCGAGATGCACTAACGCTTCACATGGGCAAAATCAACCTGAACCTCCGTCCGTTGGACCTCAGCACCGTCAATTCACCGAACTTGCCCAACATCGAGATTCCTTCCAGCATCGAGGTTGACGGGACGGCACTCGCTCAAGCCCTACGCATGTCACGCTTCGTGGGCGATTTGGTGAACTTCAGCATCGATGCGAACGCCTTTACCGTTCACGTTCAGGGTCAACCCGACTCGGTCAACGTCTCGTTCTCCAAGGAGGACTTGCATTCCCTTTCCTGCGCCTCGCCGGCCCGTAGCCAATACTCCCTCACGTACCTCGTCCCGCTGGCCAAGGTGTTCAGCTCTGTGGGGTCGGTCAAATTGGGCTTTGGCGAGAGTTTCCCGCTTCGCATCGAGTTCTCCTTCATGGACGGTGCAGGTGAAGTGACCTACTTCCTCGCCCCTCGGGTCGAAAACGATTACTGAATTCAGTACTCTCGCCAACCGTGGTCGCAATCTTTGCAGGTGAGCATCCGTGTTTCGGGTTCATCGGATGAGCGTGTTTGCTCAAGATAGGAAAACACCTCGACACAGTCGCATTTCGGGCACATGTAGGTGTTCTTCGTAAGGACGCCTTGCATCTTGTCGGAGTCTTTGATGACTTCGTAGGCACGGGATTCAACCTTCGTGCTGGATTTGGCTTTTGAGAGGTCAACTTCTTTCCCACCAATCTTGGTTTTCACGTTGGCTGGCCCGGAATACCCGCACTTGTAGTTCGTGCAGGAGATGTCACCGCTGGGTGTAGGGAACGAGAGCGTACCACATTGTGGGCAAAACATGGGTAAATCCCTGCACACGGAGTATTTAGAGTATGCTCTTAGCGTCATTCGTTTTGCATCATTCAAGCATCCTGTCCGTTGGGCTGAGGGGAAGGGTCAAAATCACTCGCCCCCAGGGTTTGCTCATGTGGCTGTGGTACGATTGGCGGGCGGCTGCCGTGGCCGATGGGCACGGGAATCTCGTCGATGTCCTTGAGTGGGACGGGCACATGACCGAGCACGCCGTGGTTGAGCGGTTGCGGACCGTGGCTCAAGGACGATTGATTCCTGAGGCAGCCACGCTTCACGACCGTTTTCCTGATGCCAAGGTGAGCGTCCACGGCGAAGAGGATTTGCCCGATGCAGCGTGGCCCTTCCCGAATCACGAACATCAAGCCATGGCCGACCGTGCAGCTCTTCGTTTGGCGATCGAAGGTGTTCAAGCAGCAGCCAGCGACCCTGACCGCAGGCTGGAGCACCTCGTGCGAGGAAGCGATGAACTGCGTGCCCACCACTTGACCATGGAATCGCGTTTGCTTGAATGGGTCGGCTTGTTTTTCCCCCTCTCTCGAGCCACGGACCGAGCCGCTTACGTTCGCACGACCGCCGGTTGTTCTTCCCCCGCCGAGTTTGCCGATGCGTTGGACCTCGATGTGCCGCCGGTGTTGCCTTCAGAGGCGGAATGGCGCTCCATCCAAGAATGGGCAGAAACCACCGCCTCCGCCAACGCTCGCCTCGACCGAATGGAGCACGCACTCCGCGGTTTAACCTCGGAACATTTGCCTTCGGTCTCGGCGTTGGTCGGACCGCTCCTGGCGGCTCGCCTCTGTGTGGAAGCACACGGAAGGCAGCGTTTGGCCCGCCTCCCCTCGGGCACCGTGCAAATCCTTGGTGCGGAAAAAGCGTTTTTCCACCATCTCAAAACCGGGGCACCCTCGCCAAAACACGGTCATATCTTCATGCACCCGTGGATCAGCCGGTCTCCCCGTTGGGTTCGAGGAAAAATCGCTCGTATGCTGGCTGGAAAAATCAGCATCGCCGCTAAGGTGGACGCCTTTGAGGGCGTGCCTTGGACCGACGAGCAAGTGGCTGAGGTGGAACATCGCGTTGAGGCGTTGCGAGAAGCCAACAAACAACCGCCGTCGCGACGATGAGGGGTGACGTGCGTGGGTGGAGGCAAAAAACGGCGCCAACGCGGCCCGACGCACCTCTCTCCAACCGTCCGCCTCGACCGTCGGACGTTGTGGACCCTCAACGCCGTTCCCAAGACCTCGGTTTATGGGGAAACCCTGCGCCCCTTTTCCGGCCAAGAGCATCGTCGGTGGGACCCGACTCGGTCAAAACTTGGTGCCGCCATGTTGCGAACCGCTGGCGACCCTGCCGACCTCTTGCCCGAGCCCGGGCAAACCGTGCTTTACCTCGGCGCCGGGCACGGGACGTCGGTCAGTCACCTCCACGACCATCTCTGCGGGGAGGGCAACCGCTTCGGTGGACGCTTGGTCTCTGTTGACCTCGCCCCCCGCTGCCTTCGTGACTTGACCGCCATGGCCGGTCAACGCCCCGGTCTCGTCCCGGTCTTGGGCGATGCGAGGAAACATGCTGCATGGGGGGTGCTTTTGCCTCGGCGTGTGCCGTGGTTGTTTCAAGATGTGGCTCAGGCGGGTCAAGTCGATATTTTCATTGCGGCTTGCCGTCGTTTTTTATCGGACGGGGGCCTTGGGCTGTTGTCCCTAAAAGCAGCGAGTGAGCGCTGGACCGGTGACGGCGAAGCCGCCCTCTTTGCTCGGGTCGAAGCGTCGTTGAACGGTTCGGGTTTGGCCGTTGAGGAGGTCATTGACTTGACCGGGTACGAGGACCATCACCGTTTGTTCGTCGTGCGTTCAGGGGGTCCTGAACGTGCCTGAGCTGCCCGAGGTCGAAACGGTTCGCCAAGGCTTGATTCAGGGCATTCGGGGGCGAACATTTGAGGATGTTCTCATCCGGCGAAGCGGATTGAGGTACCCCTTCCCAGAGGACCTGCCCACCCTTGCAGGCGCCACGATCACCGAAATTCGGCGCCGAGCAAAGTACCTCCTCATCGACCTTGACGATGGGCGAGTGTTGCTCTCTCACCTCGGCATGTCCGGCCGCTACACCTTGTTTGACCGCAACGACGCCAACGCCGTGGCCAAACCCTTGCTGACCACCGTCAACGGCGGCGTTCCCGTCTCCGCCTTTGGCGAACAAACGGGTTTTGGAGGCAAACACGACCATCTTGAGTTCGTGTTCACCGACGGTTCCCGGGCCGTCTACACCGACCCACGACGGTTTGGCATCGTCGACCTGTTCCCCGCCGCTGAGGAAGCGTCCCATCCCCTGCTCGCCGATCTCGGCCCCGAACCCTTTGATCCGTGGGGGGCGGACGACCTCGCCAAGCGTTTGCAAGGTCGCCGGACGTCGATTAAACTCGCCTTGCTGGACCAAAAAACGGTCGTGGGCGTGGGCAACATCTACGCTTGCGAATCGCTCCACAGGGCCGGTCTCTCACCCCGAAGGGAAGCCAAGGGCCTTGTTCGGGCGAACGGACGACCCACCAAACGACTGGAGGTGCTCGTGGGTCACATCAAAGACGTGCTTCATGAAGCCCTCCAAGCGGGGGGGTCCACCCTCAACGACTTCGCAGCGGTGGACGGAACGTTGGGGTATTTTGCCCATCAATTCGCCGTCTACGGACGAGAAGGCTTGCCCTGCCAAGCGGAGGGTTGTGGAGGTGTTGTGCGCCGTTTGGTGCAGAGCAACCGGTCAACGTTTTATTGCCCTTCATGTCAGCGCTGAAGCCGTTTGAAGCACGACGCTGACGGAAAAACCCCACAACACGAGGGCCGTGATTCGGTGAATGGCCGTGGCCCGTTGCTTGAGTTTGTCCAACCAAGGGGTGCCCGTAAGGACGAGGGCCACGATGATGTACCACAGGGTGTCGATGAGCATCCCAAGAAGGCCAACAGCGGCTTTGCTTGTGAGGTTCATGTCGGGTTGAAGCACCTGCGCCAGCACGGCAACAAGGAAAAGGGCAATTTTCGGATTGAAGAAGGCAATGGCAAACCCTTCGCCAAAACCTTGTGCTCGAGAAGCCATCTCCTCGTCGAAGAGGCGTTGGTGGTCAGCGTGCCACATCGCCCAGCCGTACCACAGCAAGAGCGCACTTCCAAGCAGTTGGAGGGCAACAAAAACCCCCGGGGCCTCCTCCAAGACGACGATGAGCCCGTAAACGGCCAAACCGGCGTACAGGCCGAAGCCCAAACCGTGGCCAACAGCGCACATCACGCCCTGTTTTCGCCCCCCTATCATCGTGTTTCGCAAAACCACCATCAAACTGGGGCCTGGCGACATGGCGCCGAGGAGAAACACCGTCCCTGCTGCGAGGAGGACGTTCCATGCGATGGCCTCCATGCCTCAGCGAGGGGTGAGGGGCCTACAAACTTCGTCCACGCTCATGAGAACTTCTCGCCTTAGTTGACCGTTCAAACGAGGGGTGGTTCGTTGTGTTTGATCGGCAAGTTCCCCCTTCTATCAGGCGTGAAGTGCTTTGCAGAACGCTTCTCAAAGGCAGGGTGGCGAAAGGAAAGGCATCGCTCTCAACGTTCCAGCGTTGCCTCTGGGCGTGGAGATGGTCTGCTGCTGAGCGGTTCAGAGAAGGTAGAGCGTCACGCCTTGTCCAGACGTACGGCGTTCTTTTTCCGCTTGGGCGTAGGCCAAACTCCACTTCAGCATCGAGGCGTTCACCCTGCGGTTGTTCAGCACCTGCACGTAAGCGGTGGTCAAGCGGCGTGTGGCGATGTCGGAAGCCTTCGTTTCCATGAACGGGAGAAACAACTTCTTACCTCTTTAATGTTGTTTCTCGTGCATCAATCGTGCATCAACACCGGATTCAGCAAGAATCAGGGGTATATTTTCCGGAAAACATCATGCCGGTGTGGAAAGTGAACCGTTGTTCCGTTGCGGTTGAGGCCGGGATTCTCCGGCCAGTGCCGTGCACGGATAGACCCTGAATCCGGTGGGGCCGCGTGGCCCTTGGACCGGCATGCTTCGCTCAGGATCTTTGTGGACGATGCGGTACCCTTCACGGGACACCAACGACCGTACGCCGGTTGGTGGCGTGTCAAACACCACGCCGACCTGTTCGAGTTCCTTTTGGGCTCGCAGGGTGGAGCGTGAAGCTTTCTTGGCCCGTTTGGCCAAGGCCGTGAGTCCAAAGGAAAGGGAGACGTCCGATTCTCGGAGGGCGTCCTTGCCCACCCAGAGACGGTTCGTCGTGCCGTTCTGTTTTTTGCTGCCCCTCTTGGGCTGGGTGTTGATTCGGTCAAACCATCGGTCGCAACGTAAGGTTCGCTGTTTGGTCACGCGAAGGGTGGCGAGGTTGATGGCAGCGATGCCCGGTGCAACGTGGTTGTAAGCACCCACGTCCATGCCCACCCAGGCCGGTCGACCATCGGCCAGATAGGTCGGAGAAAAAGCGACGTCCCCGGCGGCGTCGCCAAGTTTGGTGGTGGTCGTGTGACCGAAAAAGACGGTCCGGTACGGGTCCACAGCCGATTCATGGGTGAACCAGGCTTTGCGAATCCACAACAATTCCTTCTCGCCTTGCATGTCCAGAGGCATCCGAGGGTCGTAGCCGGCGTGAACGAGACGGTGTTCATCGAGCACGATTTGGGTTGGGAGCGTGTCAAGCCACATGAAGTCGCCCAGCATCGCTCGCTTTGCTTCCCACAAATCGCCTTCCGCCTGAACGATGTAGGAGGCATAGGTGGATTTCCCACCCCGTTTCATCCACGGGGGCCACGCTTCAAAGGTCCCGCTGGGCTGTATGCATTGAATGGCCATCTGTTCGTGATTCCCCTTGATGGCGATGAGTTGGGGGTGGCTGCGGAGCAAGGCCACCATACCGGCCGAATCAGGCCCCCGGTCCACCATGTCCCCGAGGCACACGACACGATCTTCAGGCTTCAGTCGGAGTCGATGGAGCAGGGCCTTGAACGTCGCCAAGTGCCCGTGAACATCACCGATGACAAAGATGCGGTGGCCGTCCTCGAGCCGTGCTTGCAGGTCCGCCTCAAGCGAGGGGTCCCTCGTCGATGGGCCGAGCGGGAGGTTCAACTTGCAACTCAAGTTGTTCACCGAAGAGATGTTCCCTTCGGAGAACCGTTGTTTGAATCCCTATATGTTCTTCCCTATGGAGAACGTCCCCAAAGGCCGTTTTTGCGACCTTTTCGCGCAATTTCGATGGCGGTTTGCACCCGCTTTCGAAGAGGCTTACTCGGCGTCTTCGCCGCCTTCGCCCTCAGAGGATTCCTCAGCTGCCTCGTCCGCAGGGGCGGCTTCCTCGGCCTTGGCTTCTTCTTCAGCAGCCGCAGCGGTGGCGAGGGAGTCGTCTTCGGATGGAGCGTTGGCTGCGCCGATCATGCCGATGGCGATGAGCGCGATGCCGCCCAGCCAGAAGAGGAGGGTGACAAAGTCAATCCAAGAGTCAAAGTTCGTCCAGTAGGTCATCTTGTCCTGGTTCTGCACGATGGAACTCTCCATCGTTTCCGCATCGTCGTCAGCGATGGTTGAGGAGGACTTGATTTCGAACACAGGGGTGAGGTCGTCCATGGTTGGGGCGGAGGCTTGGCTGCCGTGCGCTCGGGTGTCCAGGTAGAAGGTCGAGCTTGACTCGCCAGCGATGATGAGGCCTGAAATCTCCTCAGCCATCATCGTGATGTCGCTGCCGAAGTAGACGGGCAATGCACCCGGCGTGGCGTCGAGCAAGCTGAAGGTTCCCAGAAGGTTGGCCTGAATGTTGCGCTCGGTAGCGGTGACGGTGGCGGTACAGACGTCCACAGGGATGCCCTTCACTTCGTCCGTGACGTCGCCGCAGGTTACATCGGCGATGGCGTAACCGCTCACGTCAACCTTGTCGCCGTCACCGGTCAGGAAGCCGCCCGTTGTGCCGACCAAGGATTCGGGCGTGATGAGGCCGAGGGTGGCGGTCATCATGGCGTCGTTGCGCCACCAAACTTGGGTGGAACCGTCTTCAGCGAGGGTTTCGCCTTGGTCGCAGTCCCCGGCTTCACCGGTGCAGATGGTGTAGTTGGTGCCGTCGCCGTTGGCGATGCCGTTCGAGCCGTAGTAGGTCTCGTTGGTCTCCAGCGATGCCCAACCGACGCTCATGTCCATCGGGTTGCCTGTGGCGAGGTAAGCGTTGACTGGGTCGTGCCAGCCGAGCAACCAGTTGTTGAAGGACTGGGTCAGGTAGGGCGTGGTGCCGAAGGTCGACATCAAGTAGCCGGGGACAAAGGACTCGGAGGTGGTCCCGTAAATGGGGCCCATCATCAGGGCTCGCATGGCGGCCGCAGCGTTGAGGTCCACGCCGTAAAGAGCGGCGATGGTCTGCTCGTTCCAGTCCATGGGTGCGCCCGGGCCCATCGTAGCGAAGTCGATGGGCGGGGTCATGCCGGAAAGTTCGCCGTAGAGGAAGATCGAAGCGCCCGTTTGCGTGGTTAGGCCGAGTGGTCCATACAGGGCGTTGCCGGAAACGGCGGGGTCAAGGTTAACGTTCTCGCTGCCGCCCAACACCATCCAAGCGCCGCCGAGGTTCAGACTGTTGTCGAGGTAGCCGCCGTTCAGGGGGTCCTCAGCACCGAAGGTGGTGTTGACAAAGTGCGACGCGGTCATGTCGCCGCTGCCGCCCAAGAGGATCATGGGAAGGGACGTTGCATCGGTGGCCCATCCGCCGACCCAGGTCATGACCGCAGAATAGTTCTCGGCGTCAAGTCCGTACGCCGTCATGGCGGTGGCGGCGTCCATGCTCAGAAGCGCAGCGGTTCCGTATTGGGTGCCGTCTTCGCTGCTCTCAAGCAGACCGGTGATGACATCGTCACCGTCTCCGAAGAGGAAAGCCATGGCGGACATTTCGTCCATCATGATGTCGAAGTAGGACAGGCGGGTGGAAACGTTCACGGCCATGCCGGTCGTGTCGCCGATGCCGAGGGTTTCATCAGCGCCACCGTAGCCGAGGAAGGTCATGCCCACCCCGCCGCACATGGCGAGGTCACGGGCGATGGTGGTGCCGAAGTCCGGTGTGGTTTCGTCGGCCATGGCCATGTAGCCCCAGAGGGTGGCACGTTGCATGACGCCCGTCGTATCCAGGGTGTCGGCTCCTGCAGCTTCCATCAAGGAACTCATGTTTTCGGT
>JAURDW010000017.1 GCA_030827745.1 Candidatus Poseidonia sp. | reverse complement strand
CATGGTTGTGCCTCTATAAGGCGCGTCGTGCCCTCCGTCGCCGGCCTTTGCGCCCGTTGGAATACCAAAGGTGATCGGTTCAATCGGTGCTCCAACGGTGGCGTCGAGGTCAGCAACGCTAGGTGTCAGTGGTAGGTAATCCGTGATCAGCCAGAAGGTTGCACCGTATGTTTGCCCGTTGATGGTCGCCGTCAGGGTGTAACTGGTTTGAGACGTGATGGCTGTGGGCGTTCCACTCACGGTACAATTGCCTTGGTTGAGCGACAGACCCGCTGGAAGGGTAGGGGAAACGGTACAGGTTGCCCCCGAGACCGGCGTTGCCTTCGTCGTGAGAACATCCGGCGACCACGCAACCAACCCTGAAGGCTGATAATCTCCGTTCATGTACACCGTGCCGTTTAGCGGCAGAAAGAAATTACCTCCGGTTTTGTAGTCTCTACCATCAGGGAAGTTGGTTAATTCAAAGGTGCTATTGCTCGTTGAGGAATGAGCGTACATGTAACAACAATATCCGATCTTTTCCGTGGTGAAGTAGACCGTGTCACCGGCTGCACCCATGATGTTGACCACCTCGTTTGAGCCCGATATGTCCGATACTCGATACGTCTCAGTCGTTGAGGGGTCGTACACCCACACTTCTTCATCGCCTTGAGAGGCACCACCATTTCGTAGCATGTACAGCAGACCGTTGTGTGCTTGCAGGCGCGTTGTCCAACGTGTGGGGTTAGATGTAGGTACACTGCTTCCAGTACTTCCCGGGTAAATGTCCTTCAGAAGCCACGTTGAATTGTTGGCCAAACTGTATGCGTGAGGTTCCGAACCATCGCCGGTGGTTGAGGCGTAAAAGTACATCACATCATTGACCAAGACCGCGTCGCTCAGGGATGGAGAGATGGTTGAGAGTTGGTATGTTTGATTCAAGGTGGTGTTATGAACCCATAATGAGGTTCCAGTTGACGATGAGTTGCGTCCCCTTATCCACAGAAGATCGTCCGAAACGGACCGGATGCTGTATACGCCGTCCCCCGAGGGATTGAGGTCCGTGATGCGGTAGGATTGGTTTGAGGTCACGTCGTGGCGGTACAACTCAAGGCCATCGCTTTCTGGCTTCCCTACAAAGTAGATGCTGCCGTTGGAAGAGGCCCACCCATAATGATAGCTTGAAGACCCTCCAGAAAAATCTGAGCGTTGTTCAACGTCAAATGTGGAACCGTTGATCCTGTACAGTTGACGAGTTGAATAGAACCACACATCGTTGCCGTATTGGAACAGTGCACTGTGGGTCGTCACCGCTCCGTTTGAGAAGGTGCCCCCTCCAACCCGCCAAGTGGTGGCATTGGAGACGTTATGTGCCCAAATTTGCCCCTTATCGGTGCCATCATAGATCTCAAAAATGAACGTCTGGCCAAGGAGGAAAAACGAACGGTAGAATTGGGATTGTGAAGTACACCCTGAAACGTCGAACTCCTCCCAGGTGGTTCCGTTGCTGATGTTGTGCATGGACAAAGCGCAGACCCCAGAAGCGAAGAAAAACACATCGTCGCTGAACATCGAGTTGTTTGCGGTGGTGGTGCGCTGTGGGCTGATCAAGGATAAAACACTGCTAGAGGAAACCGTCCAGATGGATCCGTTTCCGTAGATTGGTGCAGCGTCAGCATCTTCAGCGTACCCGAAGGTGATGGGGTCCATGGCTGCGTTCAGTGCAACCGCCTCGCCTTCTGTGGATTGAGCAAGCGAATAGTTGGCCGATCCTTGGCCGCCCGTTTCGAGAACGTCGTTGGTCTCGTCCAGCGTTTCTTCGTCGCCAGACCACGCCTCGGACCACGGATTCATCGTGTCAAGGTAGCCGACCTGCGTCATCAGCACCATCAGGATGGAGAGCATCAGGGGGGTTCGAACTTCGGCAAAGCGTCCGCTGGACATATTGGAGATAGAACGCCGACGGCTGATAGACTCCCACCCTATCATGAACGAGAGGGGCTCGTTTTCAGACCTCAAGGCTCGTTGACAAAGGCATGAATGATGGTCGCCTCGGCGGATTGCAAGTGTTCGCTCACCGTCGCTTGTTTGATGTTCAAGGCCTCGGCGATCATGCGCTGGGTGCATCCGCGCGGACGGTCGTAGTAGCCCAATTCAACGGCCTTGTCAAGCACCGTACGTTGACGGTTGGGCAGCAATTCAAGGAACTGGGTGTTGTGCAGCGATTGGGCGCCGAGCTTGAGTTTGAAGGCCTCACCCAGGAGGTCGGCGATGCCGTTGCGGACGGTGCGAAGGGAACCGCGAGTGCCTCGAATGGTCAACACGAAGCCATCGGCGTCCAAGTATGTGGGCGCGACCCACCACACGTGCTTGAGCACCGCAAAAAGCCGAGGAATCGGCCCGGTGAGGAGGACCTCCAGCAACGCCGTGGAGGGGCCTTGCTCCACCACATCAACGATTTCGAACGACGCAAAGACCTGCTCCAGCGCACTCGGGTCGTGGAAGTGGACACGAATCAAACAGCGGAGATGGTCTTCCACGAGGTTGATGTGGGCAAGGAATTCGACGTGAGGAAACCAATCCATCAGGCTCGCTCCCGGCAGGTTGCCACCGACCTCGGGGGTGATGGTCAACTGCATGTACCGAAGGTCCGATTCGCCCATGAATCTATCATGAACGGGTTTTTGCTAAAAACATCCCGTTCCAATTTTGAACCAACGTTCTCCGAAGAGGCCCATCGTGACCCGTTTCGGGATTCAGTTCTGCCGCCTCAGCTGTCGCCAGCCTCAAACATACTCAGCACGCGTTGGAGTTCAAGCAGCGAGTTTTCAAGGCCTTCTCGTTCAAGCCTTCCCAATTCGGGGTCCTTGAGCTTCTCCGTGATGGCTTCAATTTCCCACTTGGCCTCAGCGCGCTCACGCACGAGGGCTTTGTCTTCCTTGATCATGTGCAAGCGCGCCCGCCGAACGTTGGTGGCCTTGCGCTGCTTGTTGTAGGTCTCTTTGAGGGTGGCCCCGATTTCCACAGCAGTGGGGAACGGAATGCCGATGCCTTCTTGTTCAAAGCGCTCGGCGATGTTCTTGAACAGCCAATCCTTGGCGACGTATTCATCAGAATAGTCCTCAACCCAGGCGTACATGCGAAAAATCTTGGCGTATTCACCCAATTCGTTCAGCAGAACTCGAGGGGTTGGCGACTCGAGGATGTAGGGGCACTCCCTCAACAGTTGCAGGGTGGTGTACTTCACGTGGGAGATGTCTTCGTCGTACTCCACGCCAATGTCGAGCACCAGCGAGATACGTCGACCCTGACCGTCGCCACCACCACGGGCGTGGTTGATGACCGTGGAGTTCACGAGGTTGTTGTTGGGGATGACCACGAGGTTTTCGCCGATGGTCAGCACCTTGGTCGAGAGGATGCCGACCGAGACGACGGACCCGAGGTGGCCGTCCACTTCGATGCGGTCGCCGACCTCAAAGGGTTGGTCAAGGGCGAGCATGAAGGAGTTGACGATGTTGCCCAAGGTTTGCTGCATGGCCAAACCGATGATGAGGGAGAACACCGCTAAGGAGGCGAGGAGCCCAAGAAGTTCGAAGCCCAGTTCGTTGAGAGCGAGGTAAAGACCTCCGAACCAGACGCCAGCACGGAAGAGAAAGACCACGAGGGAGTTGCTCCCCGAGACGGTGACCGTGCCGGGGTTGGAGAACTTGTCGATGATGACGGGAATCATGATCTTGATGGCGACGCTGGCCAGCGAGGTCGTCAAGAGGATGTAGGTGGCGCTGAACACGGGGTCGAGCGCTTCGTTGAGTTCGTGCTCACGGCCTATCACCCACAGCATCGTGAGTTGAATGCCGACGAAGAAAATGAACGAGTAAAGGCGCAAGGTGACTGGACGGTAAAGCGCATCGTCCCACTTGAATGAGGTCGCCTTGACGAAGTCGAGAATGATTTTCTTCATCAGGAAGCGGACGATGAGCAGCGTGAGCAAGGTGAGGCCGGCGCCCAAGGACCACTGCGCCCACGTGTCAAGCCCGTTGGCTTTGTCGGTGATGTCGTCGAGGACGGTCATCTTGGGGGCACTCCAAACCTTCCTCATGCCTCCTCTTCATAACAAGTTCGCCGATTTTTACGCTCAATCCGAACCCGCCCTGAAAAAGGAAGGAAACGCCGTGAAAACATTCCTTCAAAAGGCGGTGCGCAGGGCTTGGGATATGAGCCGTCGCTACGACCGTCTCGCAGCGTGGCTCTTGCTGCGAAGGCGGGGCGCCCACATGGCCGTGGCTCTGCTCACGCTGCTGATGATACCCGGAGCCATGACCGCCCTGCAACCCATCGACATGGAATCCTACGAGATGGAATCGCCCGAATTGTCCGCACAAACGATGATCAACGAAGAATTTCCCAATTCAGAAATCATTCTTGGCTTCCTCGTCTCGGTGCGGGACCCCGTCCATGTTCCCTCGGTTGAAGACTGGGAGCCTGTCCCGCGAACGGCCGATGGGTCACCGGATTATGCCGAGTTGGTCCAGCCCTCCGAGATGCTTCCTGCCGGAGAAGCTTGGAGCGGCATTGATGCGCCCACCGGCGGCATCCTCAACCTCACCGTGCTTCAGGAATTGGACACCAAATTGAACCTCGTGCTTGAGCATCCGCTTGGGCCGGCCCTCAAGCCGCTGGTGAACGATGTCACGGGCCACCAATCCAACGGGGCGATTTCGCTCTCGGACCACTTCAGGGGTTTCATGAACAACACCTCCATCCTCACGCAACCCGGGCTGACCCCGCTCGGTGTCGTCACCGACCCCCCCACAAATTGGTCGGATTGTTTTCCGCTCGACTGTTTGACCTTTGACGATGCGAACGTCACTCAAGCCCACATCGACATGGCAGCGGCCCGCATGGCCGAAGCCTCGGACAACAATTTCCTCCGCTGGTTGTCGCTTGACCGAGGGTTCAAGGCCGACTACACGGCCCACCAAGAAGGCCCCATTTACGGAAAACTCCAGTCCGATGGAACATGGGAGGGAGCCCTGTGGGGCAAGGGACGTTGGACGGCCTCAACGACATGGTTGCTGGTTCAACTCGACAGCACTCAACTTGCCAACATGGGCTGGGAAGTGGTTTGGAAGGACGCTCACCAAGAGAAGAGCGTCCAATTCACCGACGAAGGCTTCCGCGTCGGAGGCTACCGGCTGGCTGACGGCCAGTTGGTGCTTCACCCACCTCAATACACCGAGGCACAGTGCCTTGAATTGAAAGCCGAGGGTGCCGGTTGCGCTACCGAATGGACCTACATGGACCTTGAAGGCCACCTTCGCAGTCACGACCGAACCACCGTGACCTTGCTGCTCGGTCAAGGCGTGAACGTTGAAGTCAACCGAGAACTCCAGTCCAGTGCCGGCCTCATCGCCTTGATGGGGGTGGCCATCGTTGTGCTGCTTTTCTTCAGCCTACGACGCTGGAGCGACGTCGCCATCACGATGGTGTCCCTCGGCGCTGCGTTGTTGTGGATGCAAGGTCTCATCGGGCACTTTTCCAACGTGACCGGTTGGCTCGGCTTAAGCCTCATCGCTCGTTCTCAATTTTCCAACCTGTTGCCCATCCTCGTGCTCGCGCTGGGCATTGACGATTCGCTGCATGCGCTCCATCGCTACAAAGAAGAGCGCGCCAACGGCAAAACTTCACACGAGGCTGGAAGCATCACGCTCTCCCGAGTCGGCCGCGCCATCACCCTGACGTCCCTGACGACCATTTCGGCGTTTGCCGCCAACCTGTTCAGCGACATCGCTGCGCTGCGTTCCTTCGGCATTGAAGCGGCGCTCGGTATCCTCGCCGCTTTCCTCCTCACCGGTGTTTGGGCGCCGTTGGTTCGGGTCAGCGTGGACGATTGGCTCGATGCACGAGCGGCGAAACGGCAGCAGAAGGAGGTGAAGTCCTTGGTCAACCCAGACTGGTTGAGAAACCTCACCCACGGCTCAGGTCAACGCCGCAACGCCTTCCTCATCGCAAGCGTCGCTCTTCTCCTGACGGTCCCCGCCGCCTACGGGATGGCCCAGCTCGAGGGAGACTTTGCCGTGGAAGATTTCCTCGACGAGCGTTCGGACTTCGCCATTGGCGTGGACGAACTCTCCAAGCGGTTTGCTGACGAAGGCGAACCGGCCAACCTGCTGATCTTGGGCGATGTCCTCGACCCAAGAGTGTTCGCTGCCATCGACACGTTCCGCCAGGACATGGACGCTCTGCCCGAAGGCATTCCGGACAAGATCACCCGGCAACCCGACGGCACCATCGATATCCTCGCCCTTGACGAAATGGTGTTCGCTGCCCAAGGCAGCCTCGTGCTCGACAGCACGCCCTTCGAGGCAGCCGGCTGGCAGCCTGAAATTGACGGGTTCGGCATGAATTGCTCGCTGGCGGGCAACGGCCCGCTGGTCGACACCTCCGACCGTGAATGCCTCGCCTTCTTCTACGGCTTTCTCTCGTTGTACGGTGTGCCCGGCGTCGGCCCGATTCCCGACATCCCCGCCAGCATCGTTCAGCTCTACATCATGCCCGTGGTGGACCTCAACCCGGACCAACCGTGGTTGGACGTCAACGGCGAGCCCGCTGCCTACGGCATGATGCAGATTCGGTTCGGCATGACGCAACCCGAAGACTTCCCCGGCATGCAGGGCGGTGTGGCCGAGGTGTGGCGGGATTTGGAAGTGTTTACGAACCTTTCAAGCGGCACCTACGAAGAAGAGGGCGAAAGGGAGGAGGACAAACCCTTGACGTGGGTCATGCTGACTGGGAGACCCATCACACGATTCACGGCGTCCACGGCCATGCAAGACGAAATGCAATCCTCCCTCGTCCTCGGGTCGGTGTTCGTGCTGGCGTCCCTGTCCATTGGCTTCCGTTCCCCTAAGCAAGCGGTGGTGACCTTCGTGCCCATTCTGCTGGTCGTGATTTGGCTCTACGGCCTGATGTTCGTGGCCGGTTCCTCCCTCAACATCGTGACCGTGACCATCGCCACCATCTCCTTAGGCGTGGGCATCGATTACTGCATCCACGTCACCGAACGCTACAGGGAAGGACGAGAAAACGGTGAATCTCACGCTGATGCCTTGGCCGCCGTTGGAGGGGCGTGCGGCTTGGCCCTGCTCGGCTCGGCCACCTCCGACATCGCCGGTTTCCTCGTCATCGCCCTTTCGCCGATGGGACTGTTTGCCAATTTCGGCATCTTTTCCGCAGCGATGATCGCCCTGTCGCTGGTGGCCAGTTTGGTGTTGACCACCGCTGCCCTCGGGCTCATCTCAAAGGACGAAGACGGTCCTCAGCCCACGACCCCCAGCCCCGCAGATGAGGAAGCTTGAGCGGACGATGGTAAACGCCTGCGGCGGGTGAACCTCGCGCGAGTCATGGCCTTCGCTTCGACCGAGCGGCTGCCCGTTTTGACGAGCACCCTACGATGGAATCAACAGCACATCGGTGACTTCATGAAGGGTTGAGGCTGCCGGGAGGTTGCTGTCCCCGGGGTTGGCCCCAGGAGAGCGGTGAGGACGATGACCGAAAACGAGGCGAAGCGGCCCGACGACGACGATGAAGAGGACTGGATGAAGTACGCCACCGCCAGTTTTGGTGAGACGGACTATTCCCTTTGGGACGATGTTGAACCCGTTGAGGAGGACGAAGAACACGCTGCGGAAGTCGCCATGCAATTGGGCACCCATGTTGAGGAAATTCCCCGAGCGCCCTCGGCGGCGGGCCACAAGTACCTCGTTCGACAAGGCACCTGCGATGCGTGTTTGGGCCGCGTTGGTGGCAAACGCATGTACGGCCAGACTCTCGAAGAGGCAGGCCTTGGTGTTCGAAGTTCCGTGGAAGACCAAGACCCCCACATGGCAAAGGCCCGAGATGAATCGCCGTTGTGTCCGTTTTGCGAGAACCTGTTTGAGGAAGTGGACCTGCTCGCTGACCTGATCCACGAAGCCATCGAACCCTACGATGTCAGTCGCTTGCAACTCGGAGCCCGTTTTCCAAAAGATCAGATGGAAAGCGAAGAGGATTTACGAAAACGCCTCGGCGCCGGCGGTTCCAACCCGTTGAAATCATCGCTCGTCGAAGAGATTGGCGCTCGACTGAAAGACCGGCTCGAAGGGGTGGCACTGGTCAACGACAAGCCCGACATCTTGGCGCTGATCGACGTGCTCACGCTCACCGTTGAGCTCGACATCCGAGCAGTTTACGTCTACGGACGCTACCGAAAATTGGAGCGTGGCATTCCCCAAACCCGCTGGCCTTGCCGAGCCTGCAAAGGTCGCGGTTGCGAACGGTGCGACGAGACCGGATTGCAGTACAAGCGCAGCGTCCAGGACCTGGTGGGCAACCCGATGCTCGAAGCGTTTGAGGGGGCGGAACACGCCTTCCACGGGATGGGGCGAGAGGATATCGACGTGCGTTGCTTGGGACGAGGGCGTCCGTTTGTATTGGAAATAAAAGAGCCAAAGAGGCGAGCCTTCAATGCGGAAAAACTGACCGACATCATCAACGAAGCCGCTCAAGGCTCGGTGGAGGTTTTGGGGATACGAGCATCCAGCCGCAGCGAAGTGGTGCGCATCAAGGACACGCCTGCGGAAAAATCCTACACGATTCGCTTCACCATCGAACCGATGAACGAGGCCGAATACGCCGTGTTGACCGCTCCGGTGGACATGACGAAGGAAGACGTTCAGGAACGCAGCAAAAAACGCCGACGGCAACGTCGTGGCGACAAAGGTGCAGACCGAACCAAGCCGCTTGAAGCCCCCATTGAAGTGCCTGAGGCCGGACCGAGCGAGGCCGAGCTCAAGGCCATGAAGAAGCCGGAGTTGGTGGCCTTGGCCGAGAACCACGGCTTGGCAAAGACCGGCAAGAAGGACGAGTTGGTCGCACGAATTCTGGCGGCCCTGCCTCCCGCTCCGGCCTCCTTTGATTTGCCTGATGACGAAACCATTCTGAAGGTCATCGAGGGCCTAAACGGCCTCAAACTCGCCCAACGCACCCCCAAGCGCGTGGCCCATCGCCGCTCCGATTTGATTCGGAAACGGACGGTGTTTGAGGCGCACACCCCTTTCATCGAAGTTAACGAAAACGGGGAACGGGAAATCGAATTCACCTTGCGTTGCGAATCGGGCACCTATGTCAAAGAGACCGTCCACGGCGACAGCGGGCGCACGCAACCGTGCGTCGCCGCGCTCATCAAGGCCAAATGCAACGTGGTCTGGTTGGACGTGGGCGACATCCATGCCGACTGAGCGCTGCGAAACGGCGGGCATTCCTCGTCGCGGTGCTTATATGGGGAGGGTAAGTCGGCAATTTGCTCCGAAGTGGCGCTTGCGCTGATTGGAGACAACGGAGGCGAACAAAATGAAGCGCTCAAAGGGACAGCGAGTCGGCACCCGAAGCATTTTGCGACGACGGAAGAACGAGCGAAGTCGCTTGAACATTCGTCGCGTCATGCACGAGTACGAAGAAGGGGACCGCGTCGCCATCGTCCTTGACGGTGGCCAGCAAGGCGGCATGCCTCACCGCCGTTTCCACGGCCGCACCGGCTTCATCACGAAGCGTCAGGGCGTCGCATGGATTGTCGCTGTCAAAGACGGCAACATGCAGAAAACCGTGATCGCTCGCCCTGAGCACCTCCGCCCACTGGAATGAGGGATGCACCATGACCGAAGAAGAAAGATTCCTGGATTTTGCCACCGTTCGAGAGATGCTGTACGACGCCCAAGAGCGCCGTGGTGCATTGAAGTACGAGCAGAAGTGGGCCCTCCAGCACGCTGAGTGGGCCGCCAGCGAGGCTCGCAACGGCATCTCCACCCAACCCGAAGTCTTCGAAGAACTTCGCTCCAAACTCCTCGGTGTCGAAACCTGTGCCAAGCACCCCGACCTCGCCGCCAAGTTGGCCGAACTCATGCCGGCCGCTCCTGAAGACGTTCGCGCCGTGTTCGGCTCGAAGCGCATCAAGATTGAGGACAGCGAAATTAACGCTGTCCTTGACATCGTGCGCCAAGTCATTTGATGCGCTTCCGCATCCCCTTACGGTGATGACCGATGACTGAACGGCGAAGACGCTCCATCAAAGCCCCAAGCGGGCCTCGCAAGAAGGAGACAACGGACCCGTCCAAGTTCAGAATGAACCCCCCGCCTATGGGCCGTGCTGAGGTCCCCAAGCCCAAGCCCAAGCCCGACCCCAATCAACCGCGGCAAAACCGCAACCGCCCGGGCAACGACTCAAGCGGACGGGGAAGGCAACAAGGTGGCCGAGGTCGGCAGCAAGGAGGACGTGGCCGCCAACAAGGCGGCGGACGCCGAGACCAACCGCGAAGGGAGCGTCCCGAACAACTCAAGGGCGAAAATTGGGCTCGAGTGGTCGAGCACGACGTCACCACAGGGGTCGTGACTGCGCTCTCTGAAAACGGCATGAAGTGCTGCCGACTGAAAGTGAAGGCAAGCGAGATGCTGCCTCACAACCACCGCCTCTACATCGGCACCGACGCCAGCCGACGCGTGGAGGTGACGGGCATTCTCGGCATGGCCCACGCTGACAAAATGTCAAACATGGCCCGCCAGGACCTCCCGGTGGTGGTCGAGTTGTTTGTGACCGAGCACGCACAGTACTTCGTGGACGAGTTTTACAACAAAGCGGGACCGATTTCCCTCAAACAGCACTCTTACGAATTGTTGCCTGATGTCGGACCGGTGAAGGCTCGCAACATGGTCAAAGCCCGAGAAGGTGTGGGCGTGTTCGCGTCCATGGACGAACTCAACAGCCTGGCCAAAATCAGAGGCCCCGATTTGTTGGCACAGCGCTTTGTTGAGGAGATCAACGACCCCGCCCTCCAGCCTCGCCTCATCGACCTCCTCTTGCCGGTGACCGCATGAGGGGCGCTCGCCAACTGGTGGACGCCCTGCGAGCCCTGCAACCGACGAAGAAGAGCCTCGGCCAACATTTTCTTGTCCACGACGATGTGCTTGAGCGCACCGTGGCTTGGGCCGAAGTGGACGTGGAGGACCATGTGCTTGAAGTCGGCCCCGGCCCCGGTGTTTTGACCGAAGCCTTGCTCGCCACGGGATGTGCGGTGACCGCCGTTGAATTGGACGCAGGTGCTTGCGCTCACCTTCGTCAGGTCTTTGCCGAAGACCTCGCTGACGGTCGATTGACGCTGATTGAAGGCGACGCCCTGACGGTAGCTTGGCCTCGGGACATCACGAAAATCGTCGCCAACATCCCCTACCAAATCTCCTCGCCGCTCATCGACGCCCTCACACGGCACCACCGTCATCCAAAAACAGCGCCGTTGAGCGAAGTGGTGATGCTCGTCCAAGAGGAATTTGCCGAACGCGTCGTGATGGAGTACGAAAGTGATGTCGGGTCCTTGGGCATGGTCGTCGCCTTGGATTTTGATGTTGAAATGGGCGAGCGCGTTCCACCACACGCCTTCTCGCCCATGCCCAAGGTCCACTCCCGCCTGCTGCGCATGACCCCTCACGGCGAAGATTGGCCGTGCGACCGAAGGCTTCTGGTGATGATGATTCAAACGACTTTCGCTCAACGCAGAAAAAAGATGAGGCGAACCTTGCGAAGAGCCCCCCGCCGAATCGCTCGTGTGCCGGGCTGGCATGCATCCCGTTGGGACCGAGCGTACGCAGCGATGCAGAACGACCCCCGGTTGGACCGACGGCCAGAGACCTTTGAACTGGAGGAGTGGGCCGATTTGGGCGTGGACTTCGCGTCGTGTGAAGAAGAGGCTTGAACGTTGAAAAGAGGTTGACCGGTTGAACGCCTTGGGGAGAGACTTTTCTTAGGAGTGTCTGCTCGCCTCAACTTGTCGGGGGGAATGGGATGGCAAAGAAGGACACCTATCTTGCGCTGCTTCGTCGAGGTATCGACGATACAACCGCCAATCAACTCGCCGACGCCGGCTTGAAAATCGGAGATCTCAAGAAAATCGACAAGGACATGCTCGTCGAGAATTACGGCCTGAAAGAAGAAATCGCTCAGGGTGTTATCGAAATCATCACCGCAGGTCCGCAATCCCATGGAAAAGAACGTTTTCTTTCCAAGGTGCTGGCCCCAGAACGAAAGCAGGAATCCCGCATTGAGGAAATAAAATTCCAACGCAAGCAAAAGGATGTCCTGACCGAATTGGCCGAGCAAAAGGAACGCCTGAAAATCGCCAAGGTAGAGGCGTTCCGTGCCCAGAAACTCATCATGAACCGACTGGGGAAAACCGTTGAACTCATCGTCAAATTGGAAAACAGCCTTCACGATGAAGGCAAAGACGACCAGAAGGTCAAAATCCGTGACCAATTGGAAACCCGTGGCCTTGAAGCCGCCCGCGATCACGAAATGCTGGAATTGGAAGGCACACCCCAAGACATCGTTGATTTCCGACGACAACATGTCCCCGGTCTCATTTTCCACGCTTGTCCGGAGTGCAACGATGAACTGGACCCCCGCCAATCCCGTGACCCCGACCGCCCCGACGACTGGGCGTTCATCTGCTGGGAGTGCGAAACGAGCTGGCTTCCCGACTTGACCCAAGGCGTTGAATCCATTCTCGATGAGACCCGCATCACCATCGACCCCGACAAGCCGCCGCGTAACCCGGTGCCACCCAAGCCCGCCTCCATGGACTTCTCCTCGGTCAGCGACCTGATTCGCCGCGACCTTGAAGAAACGGGCGCCAACGCCGACGAAATGACCCGTGCAGTCGAGGAAAGCGTTGTGGCCGGTGGCCTGATGGACATCAACGACTGGATTGACCAAACCCTCGCCGCGAAAGACTACATCCAAGCGCAAGAAGACCGTGAGGACTTCATTTTGCGAACCGGCGCAGGAGCGACCAAGTTCAACAAGTGGATGAAAAAGGCTGGGCTTTTCTTCAACAAGCAAACCGGTCGTTGGACCCGAGAAAAGGGACGATGAGGGCTGGCCATGTCCGCAAGTCCGGCCGGCCTCACCCTCGACGAGAAACCGCCGAAAGCCGCGCCGCCCACGCCCGTCATTCGCTTTCTCAAGGGCCATGTTCTGCTCGGTCAGTGTCCCGTCAACCCGGGAGAAACCCTTGTTGAACACGCCGAAGCTTGCGGTATTTCCCTCCCCACCAACTGCACATCCGGCACCTGCGGCACCTGCATGGTCAGCCTCATCTTGGGTGAGGTTCCGCTGCCTGATGTGTTGCCGCCAGGACTGGACGATTTCCTTGTCGAAGAAGGGGCTCGATTGGGTTGCATTGGCAAGCCCCGCGGGGACGTTGACATTGACATCCGTCCTCCCATTTGAGGTGCTGAATTGGTGGCGGACTGGACGCTCTCCGACTGGCTCATTCTCGTCGTGGATGTCCTCGCTATCGTCGTCGTCGCCACCTTCCTCAAACGGAAAATCCAACACAAACTTCGCGAAGTTGAGGCTCGGCAAGCCCACGAACGCTTGATGCGAAAAAACTCCAGCGCCTCGAACACCAAAGAAGCTCCTCCAAAGTGAAACCATTAGAACAAGGAGCGCAAGACCGGAGCATGAGCGCCTTTCGCCTGCACACCACATACGCCGGGCTCATCGACACCTCGTCCATGGCGCTCGGCGAAGTTCCCCAAGCCGTTGAAGGCCAAGGCTTGGCGTGGTTGGACCTGGCGGAAATCAACGAGGAGGTCAGAGCCTTTCTCACCGATACGATGGCCGTTGACGAACTGATCGTTGAGGATGTCTTCGGCGATGCCACAACCGCTTCGTTGAAATTTGACAACCACACCTTCTTTGCCGTCAGGGCCAGAAACGACGCTGAGAGGCTTGATACCGAATTCGTTTTCGTGATTGTAAAAGGCAACATTCTGATCACCGTTCACCGCGGCTCCCTCCCCGCCTTGGCCATCTTTCGCCGACGTGTTGCAAAAAGCGACCCCGAGGATTTAGCCTTGGGCGTGGATTACCTCCTCTACGAATTGCTGGACGCCATCGCTGACGATTGGACCCCCGTGCTGAGTCGATTTTCGGGAACGTTGGATGATTTGGAGTTCCAGGTTTTTGACCCCAGCAACACCTACGACAACCTGCTCGAGCGACTTCACGGTTTGAAAGGAAATTTACGTGAAGCCAACAAGTCCATTGAATCGCTCAATTCCATCACCATGCGCTGCCTCCAACCCGGTGTACGCTTGGTGGGCACCAACGTCATGGGGTACTTCACCGACCTTCATCAACTCACCACCGCCTTGGTGAAACGGGTGTCGAACTACTCTGCGGGAGCAGCCTCCACCCGCGACGCCTACCTCAGCAACATCAGCATGCAACTTTCCGAATCCAACGCCAAACTCACCGAGGTGATGACAACACTGACGATGGTGGGGGCCATCATGCTGCCGTTGACGCTCATCGCAGGCTTGTTCGGCATGAACAACGTTGACCTGCCGGCCGACCGATTCGGTGGATTTTGGGGCATCGTGGGAATCATGGGCCTCTTTGCTGCAATGATGATGGCGTATTTTTGGCGCAAAGGGTGGTTCAACCCGCGCCGGCCTTGAGGTGCCTCGCTGCACTTCCTTCCGCCGGCAGCGACAAACCAAGGCAAGCCAAGCGATGCTTCAAGAACCCTTGACGGCCGTTCAGTTGACATGTCAGCGGGTCATGAAACGACGACCGGTCCGCTGCCCATCGGTCAGTTCGCCCGTTTGGTCCAACACACGGTCAAGAACGACCCGCTCTTTCAACATCAGGCCCTTCACGGTGAGATTTCCTCGTGGAGCGTCCACAACGGCAACGTGTACTTCACGCTGCGGGACGACGACGGTCAGATGGATTGCGTCATTTGGCGAAACGCCCGCCTCTCCGTGGACCCCCGTATCAAGGTTGGAAGTGAGGTCATCATCATCGGCAGCGTTGATGTTTGGCCGAAGCGAGGGCGGTTACAAATCGTCGTGGCTCGCATCCAACCCGTCCAAACCCTTGGCGCCATCGAGGAAGCCAAGCGACAACTCATCGAAACCCTCCGTGCCGAGGGGGCGCTCGACCTCCCTTCTCGACCTTTGCCCGTGCTGCCCAAGCACGTCGCCATCGTCACCGGTGCGGATTCAGCAGCGCTTTCCGACATGAAGCGGTTGATGGCTGACCGATGGCCGGGGCTTCGAGCAACGGTGATTGAAGTCCTCGTTCAGGGTGAACACGCCGCTCGGGAAATCGTTCGTGGTCTGGCCGTCACCCGTGAACTCGCACGCCCTGAAGTCGCCCTGCGGCTCGGCCTTCCTCCGGTGGACGTTGTCATCGTCGGCCGAGGTGGCGGTTCTCCCGAGGACCTGTGGGCCTTCAACCTCGAACCGGTCGCCCGGGCGATCCTGGCCAGCACGGTGCCCGTTGTTTCAGCGGTTGGTCACGAACAGGACCACCTCGTCTCGGATTTGGTGGCGGATGTTCGGGCCTCCACGCCGTCCAACGCCATCGAGCGCCTCGTGCCCATCCAAAATGAGGTGGTGCAATGGTTTGACGACTTGGACGGGCGACTCGGCGCAGCCCTGCACCGTCGTCTGAACGAATGGCGGCAGCATCTTTCTTTGCTCTCAAACCAACTGCGCCATGCACCTTCCAAAGGCATGTTTGCTGCAAAAGAACGGTTGGGCCTGCTTCACCACCGCCTCAACAGAAACATGGAAGCGCACGTCGCCCAACAACATCAGCGCCTTGCCCGTTTGGAGGCAACTCTTCAGGCGGCCCATCCCAGACGTGTGCTTGAGCGCGGCTACAGCATGGTCCAGGACAGCGCCGGCCAAGTCGTGTCCAACGTCACGAGCCTTGAACAAGGGCAGACCATCAACCTTCAATTCGCCGACGGCAGCGCCCAAGCCGATGTTCACACCATAGCCACCAAGGAGGAAAACGCATGACTGAAGAGAAAACCTACGACGAAGCCCTACGAAGACTGGAAGAACTTGTGGCTCAACTGGAGCGTGGTGGTAAGAACCTCGACGAAACATTGGCGATGTTTGAGGAGGGCACGGCTTTGCTCAAGCGGTGTCAGGCTGAGTTGACGGAGGTCGAGGGCCGATTGGCCGAATTGAACCTCGCCGATGCCGAAGCCTTGGTCAAGGACGACGCATGAGGCGGTTGCATGAGCAAACGAAAGCATGTGGCTCTCCAGCGTCGCGTTGCTCGTTTGCTTGCCTCATGGACCGACCCCCACGATGTTCGCCCCTATCCCGAACTTGATGTGGTCCAAGGCGTGGAGATTGCCGAAGACGGCGAGGTCAATTTGACGGTTCGGCCTGCTCGGCCCCACTGCCCTTGCTGCCTGTTGGACCTGAACAAACTTCGCAAGCGGTTGGCCGAAATCAAAGGGGTGACCTTTGTCCACATCAACGTGGTTGGCGTTCCAGCAGCACCTCGATGGACCCGCGCCATTAACCGTTGAGCCTCGTTTTCCTTTCAGACCGAAACCGTGGTTTGGGCTCTGGCATGGACCTTGCGCAGCACCAAAAAAGCAGGTAATGACCAACCAAGCACCGAGCCAAACCAAGCGATGAGCGAACCGAGGATGACCCCGTGCGCTGGGAGAGACCACATGGCGATGTTGGCAAACACCGCCACGCTGGCTCCACCCAACATCATCGGTCCGGCTGCGCCTTGTGGAACGGTCGGCCCCTGAGCAAGCCAAAGCGCCACCATGCTGGTGAGGAAAATGGCGGGAAAAACGCTTGCCAGGCCCGCCAAAAGCGGTTCACCAAGCCCCGAGAGCCAGACCGCCACGCCAATGGCCAGCGCCGCCATCGTACCGCGTGCAACCAGCACCTGTTTGGAGACCGACTTGTTTCCCTTTGGAGCGGGTTGGGGTCGAGCATTGAACACCATCGCAACGGCAAACAAGCAGGCAAAACCGAGCATCGCCAACCACCGCTCGCTCATCGCAGGCAACAACACACGCTCCACCGACCAAAGCATCGTCAGGCCGAGCGCCCCCCAAAGGGTCAACGCGCCCAAAGCGGTCCACAAGAGGGCTCGGGATGAACCCTCAAACCAGCGAGGAAGCACCAACCAAGCTCCCAAGAACAAGGCGTTGAGCAACATCCCAAAGGGCACGATCGACATGCTGGATACCAGCGCTGCTTCGCCCCCGGCGAGGTACATACCGACAGCAGCGGGAACGATGGTGGAGGGAGCGGTGCCCAACAAACCCCCGATAAGACCGCCCCATTTCTCAATGGCTACGGTAACAGCCGTGGCGACGATGCCGGCGAAGAGGGCTGAGACCAGAATCGAGGAAAACGCCACGGTCAATCCTCCAAAGCGGACAAGTGGGCTTGAAACCGGTCAACGCCACCACCTGTCCACTGACCAACCACTTCTCCTTTGACGTAGAGGACGTTGAAAGGGATGTAATCGATGTGCGCCGTCCAAGGATGGGCGTGTTTGAACGAAGCGCCGGCCTCCGTGGTCAAGTCAAGCGTGAACACATCAACCGGAAAAGAGGGAGTCCATTCGGCCAATTCGGCATACAAGGCGATGCAATCGTCGCAGGTTGGCCGACCCAAGATGAGCACGGCGGGTTGGTCAAAACCCAACGCTTCGGCAGGTTGGGTCAACACTTCCACCAACACGGTGCTCACCTAAGCGTAGGATTGGCTGTTGATGACGTCCTGAAGTTCGATGACCTTGGTTCCCCGACCTTTGGCGTGTTCAGCCGCACGGTTCAGGCGAGAACGCATCCAGCCCAAGGTCATCATGCCCTTCATAGCGTTGATGGATTCGATGAAATGCATGGGGTTGCTCCCGAGTTGGGCGTGGTTGCGAATATCCTCCTCAAGGTCTTCCAACACCTCTGAATAAAGGTCCAACAATTCGTCCAAAGCCTCCCGTGTCACGGTCATGCCAGCGATGCTTTTGGCCATCGCCAGCAGCGCCGTAGGCGTCACCAAACCCCCGGCTTGACTGGCGACAAATTCCTCGGCTGCACTGAGTTCACCTTCGCCGTCCTCGTCACCTTCCCCCTCGCTGGGCGCAGTGTTCAGCACCGCACGGTCAAGGTGACGTGGCTTAATGGTTGCAACCCGGTCGCGTTCGGCCGCTTCGGAGGCGTGGCGAAGCAGTTGTGCGAGGTGCTGCTCAAGGTGGTCAATTCCGGCTTGAACGGCGGCGGAGCCGACCGAATCCACGTGCTCGATACGGGCGATCATCAACTCTCGGGTTCGGTTGTAGTTCAGGCGGCTTCGTTGCGGATCATCAAGCGTCTTTCGCTCGGGGTCCTGCGAGAGGGTTTGGGATTCCATCTGAGGTACAAGTCGGTCCAGCTCTTCGCAAAGAAGCTCGACCAAACGGGTCTTGACGTCCCCTGACAACCGCATGGTCGTGTAGTGGGCGGAAACGGCGGCGATATGGCTGGGTGAGTAGGGTTTCGCGACCATGGACCGTGTTGGTGCCGTGCCGCCCTTGAATGATGTGGTGGAACGCCATGGCTTACTCGGTCAGACCGTCGTCTCGCCCCATCACTTGGTTAAATTCCCAAGCATGGAGGCACTCATGGCCTCCAAGGAAACCACCGGCCTCCCGTGAGGGGCCGATAAATTCCGCTCCGCACATGGAGCAAAAGACATTGACGACGAGTTCGTTGTAGTACGTGCCGTTGGGGGTGTCGCGTTGCGGTATGCGCTTGCCGACATCCTCTCGGGTCCATCCCGATGTTTTCTCGCAGATTTCTTCGCCGTGTGCGTCCTGTGTCATGCGTCCCACTCCATCAACCACGGCAGACCACCATCAGCGGTGATGGGCCGCATGCCTTCCTCGTCGCGAACCCAGGTGTCCTCGGTGCCGACGCTGCCCTCGCCGTAGACCACTTTTGGCTCGATGGCCATGGTCCCACCCACCGGTAAAGGCCGGTCGAATCCGGCAGCCACCACCGGCGATTCGTCGAGTTGAAGACCGATGGAATGGCCCAAGAAGCGGCTTTGATCCGGCGCCGCACCCATCAAATGGTCGGCGTAACCCAATTCGGTCGCGAGCGAGAGCCCCGCCTGCCATGCGTCGCTGCAGTTCAGGCCTTGGTCGAGCACATCAACGACCTCTTCCTTCACCAGCAGCATGTCGTCGAGACGGGTCTGCCACGCTTCGTCCAAGCCGCCAGCCACGAACATGCGGGTGGCGTCCACCATGTAGCCGCGGTGAGCGTGGACGAGGTCAACCAGCACCGGTTCACCCCGTTTGACGCGAGTGAAGCCCGAACCCATGCCGCCAAGCGGATGGGGGCCCGTTCCGCCGACGGCGGAATCGAAGAACGAGGGGATGCCTCCGGCTCGACCGGCCACGATGACGCCGCGGTCGCATTGAAGTGGATAACGGCGCATCTGCACGTTCCCACCAAAGCCCTCGCTTCTGCTGACGGCCTCAGCGGCCGCCACCATGTCAAGTTCGCTGACGCCCTCGCCGCCGATCGCTTGAACCGCCTCAAACATGCGAAACTGGACGGCAGCACCGGTCTCCATCTGCTCCAGTTCCCACGCGGACTTCATTTCCCGTTGGCGGTGAACCGTAGCAGTCGCATCGCCTGCCTCGCCCAGCGAGGCGAGGGCCGATGCAAAGCGAGCGGTGAACGAGGCTGGAGCCTCGCCAAATTGAAGCGCAGGGGCAGCACTCACACCCCGTTCACCAAGCGTTTGAGCGAGCGTAGAGAGCCTTGGGAACGGTAGCACAACATGGGGGGCATCGTCACCTCCCGCCTCCCAAACGGCGCGCTTGAGCGAGCGGCGAACGAAGGCCACAGGCCCGTCACCGCCGGCCGCTTCACTCCCACCTGCGCCCTCAGCCGGAACGAACAGAGAGCCATCTTGGCGACCCCCCGCATAATAGTACAGGTCTACGGGGTGTTGAATGAGCGCCCCCGGCAAACCGACATCAGCCAACATGACCCCCAACCGCCGTTGGCGGGCTTCGAGTTCGGCCACCGGCACCCTCCAGTCCTCCCCGTCGGGGCCAACGATATCAGCGGGCGACCAGGTGGTCATGGTCATCGGTGACCGGCAACCGTTCAAAACCCGTTCGGCCGTTGCGTCCCTCTCATGACCGTATCGCATCGAGCGTCACTTCGGTCACATCGGCGAGGCGGTCTTCGGCAATGCTGCAGTATTCGGGCGAAAGGTCAACACCGATGTAAGTGCGACCGTGCATTTTCGCTGCCACGCAGGTGGTGCCCGACCCGTTGAACGGGTCAAGGACGACATCGCCAGCGAAGGTGTACAACTCAATGCAACGCTTGGGCAACTCCACGGGAAACGGTGCAGGGTGGTTCACCCTTGAAGCGCGTTCGGTGGCGAACGACCAAATCGACTTCGTGTGTTGAATGAAATCCTCCCTCGGAATCGTGTCCAAGCGACCTTCTGCTCGCTCCTTTTTGGAGCGGGGCAATTTGTAATCGCCCTTTGAAAACACGAGCAAGTATTCGTGAATGTCGCGAAGGCAGGGGTTGGAGGCCGATTGGAATGAACCCCACGCACAGGAAGAACCGGCGCTGGCCGATTTGTCCCAAATGATTTCACCACGCATCAGGAACCCGATTTCGCCCATCATGACGTTGATGTGGGACGACAATGGGATGTAGGGTTTCCTCCCCAAGTTCGCCACATTAACGACCATACGACCGCCGGGGGCGAGCACACGGTAACATTCTGCAAACACCTCATGAAGCAAAGTCAGATATTCGGGAAGCGAGAGGTTTTCGTCGTATTCCTTGGAAGCGTTGTAAGGCGGCGAGGTCACCACGAGGTGGACGCAATTGTCTGGAAGGGGCAAAGAGCGAGCATCGCCGCAGATCACGGTGTTGGCAGACGACGGAGGCAAGGGTTGTTCCGGTCCGACCTCACGGGAACTGACGAGACCCTCGTTGAGGCGGCTGGTGTAGTACACGCTCGCATCGTGGCCTTCTCGCCGGGAGACCCCAAAGGCTGAGGTCGCGGTTGATGCCCGGCGACGAGCACCCTCCAAAGGTGCCGAGTCTTGGAGCGGTTCATCGGCCATGAAGGCCAAGGGCGTCGCGGGACTTATCACCTTTCGCGCCCCGATGGCGGTAAAGACGCGCGTCTGTCCACCCCGACTGGAAAACCGAAGGCTGCCCCCGACCGCTTGGACATACGGCCGTGGAACCTCCCTCCGAAAGAGGGCGAGGAATGAAAAACCGACGGGCCCTCGCAAGGGCAATGGCAAAGGTCCTGTCCTTGGACGATGTCAATGTCGACGGCAAGACCGTTTTGCTGCGTGTTGACATCAACAGCCCGCTCGACCCCGGCACCAAAACCTTCCTCGACGACACTCGAATTCGTGCCATTTTGCCCACTTTGCAAAAATTGTCGAAAGCCAAAGTCATCCTCTTGGCTCATCAATCACGGCCCGGTCTGTACGACTTCACCAGCACCTTGGGTCACGCCCGGGAATTGGGGCGCCTCCTGGGACGGCAAGTCAAGTGGGTGGAAGACATCCACGGCGAGAAAGCGATGGAGGCCATCGAAGCGCTTGATGCGGGTCAACTTTTGATGTTGAACAACGTGAGGATGGACGAGGAAGAGACGTCCTTCAAAGGCGACATGGCGGCGATGGCCGACACCCAATTGGTGCAACGTCTGGCCAGCGTCGCCGATATCTATGTCAACGACGCCTTTGCGTGCGCCCACCGCTCCACACCGTCGATCGTCGGCTTCGCAAACCTGCTTCCCTGCGTTGCGGGCGAATTGATGAACAACGAATTGAGCAACTTGGACCAAGCCTTGGAAAGTCCGCAACGCCCCTGCCTTGCCGTCCTTGGCGGCGTCAAAGTGGACGATTCCATTGAAGTCGCTGAAAACATGCTGAGAAACGGCATTGCCGATGCGCTCTGGCCGACCGGGGGCGTTGCCAACCTGTTGCTCGACCTTGCTGGGTACGACATCGGCGATGGAAACCGAGACTTCCTCAAATCTCAGATTGGAAAGAATTGGCCGGCCACGGTCCGACGCGCACGGGACCTCATCGAGGACCACGGAAACAAAATCCACCTCCCCGTCGACCTTGCCGCCAACATCGAGGGCAACCGCGTGGACATCTCAATTGACGATTTTCCCCTCGACGCTCCGTTCCACGACCTCGGCCTCAAGTCCGTCGTCCACCTTTCAACCGCCATCAAAAAGGCCGGCACCGTCATCCTCAACGGTCCAGCAGGCGTGTTTGAGAACAACGACTTTGCTCTTGGAACGGTTGAAATGTTGAACGCTTGCGCTGAATCCTCTGCCTTCGCCGTGATGGGCGGTGGCCACACGGCCACGCTGGTGGCCAAGCGAGGATTGGCGAGCAAGATGGGGCACGTTTCCACCGGCGGCGGTGCCTGTTTGGATTACATCGCCGGGCGGCCGCTTCCAGGCGTGGTCAGTCTCGAGCAGAGCGCTGTTGCCTTCGGCATTGACATCAAGACGGGCCCTCGCAAAGCGTGAGGAGCCACTGGGGAGACTCGAACTCCCGACCTTCTGATTACGAATCAGATGCTCTACCAACTAAGCCACAGTGGCGGCAACCTGCGGCTACCCCAATCAAACATAAGGCACACGGTGCAAACCTCTGCATTCTTGAAGCATGGGGCACAGGCCTTGACATGAGCGAGCCTGCCCCGGTGCGCTACCGAAACACGGTCCTCTATGACCACGGTGGACAACGGGTGGCGGGCGATGTTCTGCTCCATGCCGATGGCTCGTGGACGGCATCCAAGGGAGACGAAGATGTCGTGGAGGACATTGACGGCTCCAAGCGCCTCATCACCCGCAGTTTTCAAAACTGGCACACCCATTTGGCCATGCAACTCAACGCCCGTGACTTCAGCGACGGGTTCCCCCTGCACCGTTGGTTGAACGAAGCCATCTTTCCCACCGAAGCACGCATCACGCCGGAATACGTGCGCATGGGTTCTCGGTGCGCTGCAGCGGAGATGATACGAACCGGCAGTTCCTTTGCTGCAGACATGTACTTCTTTCCCCACGTGACGGGTGAAGTGCTCACTTCAGCTGGCCTGCGAGGCTTGGTGGGGGGGCCTGTCAGCGATGCCGCTCTCCCAAGCCACCCCGATGCCGCCTCAGCACTTGCTGAACTGGACGGCCTGTTGGCTGCCAACAGCGAAGACGACCTCGTGCAGTACGCCATCGCCACCCATTCGGTGTATTTGTGCGAGGAAGACACGTTGCGAAGGGCTTCGGAGTTGGCGGAAAAACGCAACGGTCGGTTGCACATTCACGTGAGCGAAACCCGAAAGGAAATCGCTGACTGCCATGCAAAGACCGGAAAGTATCCCGTTGAATACCTCGACAGTATTGATTTCTTCCAGCCCGGTACCGTTTGTGCCCACGCATCGTGGGTCAAGAAAAACGAAATTCGGTTGCTCAAGCATCACGAAGCAACGGCGGTTCACTGCCCGTCCTCAAACATGAAATTGGCCTGCGGCGGAACACTGTCCCTCCCCGCTTATATGGAAGCGGGCGTCGATGTGCGCCTGGGAACCGACGGTGCTGCCTCTTCGGGCAACGGACTCAACATGCAAGGCGAGGTTCGCCTCGCCTCGTTGGTGCAGCGGCATGACCATTGGGACCCAACATTGCTCCCGGCCGTGGACGCCATGGATTTGGCCACGAAAGGCAGCAAGGACTGGGCTGTTTGGGACCTTGCCGACGTTCGCATGCGCCCTCGAGGCCGCTCGGACAACCGCCATTTGGCGAACCTCGTTTTCAACGGTGCTACCTGCCTTGACCTGTGGGTCAACGGGAAGGCTCTGCGCCGGGACGCAACCACACTGACGCTTGACGAGCCTGCCATCTTGGACGAGATTGACGAAGCCGTCGCCACCTATTATGAGGGCGTGGAATGAGTCACTCAACTCGTGTGTAGGCGAGACCTGCGATGCCGATGAGAGCGAACACGAAGTAGAGGGCAAAGCCGGCGCTCAGGTCCACTGTATAGGTCAAATCCACCACCGTTCCTTCAGGCAGGCCTTCTTGCTCGAGGGTCCCAATACCAACATAGTAGGTACCCTCCTCAACCTTCCATGTCAGCCCTTCGTTTCCGTCGTTGCCCGATGCAACCAGGTCGGTGTCAAACGGACCGCAAGATGTGCTCGTGCCTTGATTGAACAAACCGGGGGGTTGGGATTCGCAGGTGTTCTTTTCGTCCTCATCAGCGATCACGACGTAGATGTCGTCTCGGTCCCACGTCAGGGTCAACGTAGCGGAAACAAAAACCGCCAGCGATTGTTCAGGAAGCGCCTCATCGGCAAAAAACGTCCGTTCAGGGTAGTTGGGAGTGGTGATATCATCAACAGCGCCTTCAACGGAGATGCCAACCGTTCCCCCCAGCATCAGGAGCACAGCGAAAGCCACGATACCGTAGCCAATCTTTTCCTGTTTCCTCATCGATCCACCTCCAAAACCGTGGCTTGAACCGTCGTCCCGAGGTCATGCAAGGTGGTCATGCTCAGCAACTCTCCTCGCGGGGGTTGACGGATGGGCTCAATCATCGTCCGATTTCCGCTTAACAGCGCGCCGTTTTACAGGGGCCTTGCGGGGAGCGGCGCGACGTCCAACGGCCCGGCGAACGGGTTTCTTTCGTGGCGCATCGTCGTCATCGTCGTCATCGTCGTCATCGTCATCGTCGTCATCGTCATCGTCGTCATCATCCTCGTCCTCTTCAGGCTCAGGCTTCTTCTTGCGACGGCGCTCTTTGCGCTGCACGACGTTGATGGCGAAGGGGTCGTCGTCGTCCTCCTTCGGAGCGGCTTTTGCTTCCTCTTTCTTTTCCTCTTCCGGTTCAGCAGCACCCCCTGTTCCAGTGACAGCGTCCATGTCAAGGTCCTGGCTGGTGCCAATAAACTCGGACATCCAAGATTCGTCCTCCTCGTCGTCGTCGCCTCGCTTCTTCTTTTTTGGCCCCGACATGCCGACCTGAATGATCATGAGCGACACCACGATGGCCAAGAGGTTGACCACGGCGATGATCCACACCACCATGTACGGTGGGTCAGTGAACCCAGGGGTGATGGTTTCGGGTTCAACGGGAGGTTTGAGGTCCTCGACGTAATTGCAGTAAGTGGTGCCGTCCAAGTTGTTACGGCAGAAATCAACGACGAACTCAACACGCTTCTGAACCTCGTTGCCAGCACCGTCCGTAGCGCGAACGGTCAACGCGTGCTTTCCAGTCTCAAAGTTGCCCGACGAGATTTCCATATCGGCCGAAAGGGCGCGGCTGTTGCCGTCCAAGTCGGTGATGCCCGTCAGGTCAGACCACGGCGTGGACACCGGTGAACCGGTCTGGCCGCCAAAGTGGTAGGTAAATCGGTACTGGAACGAGGTGATGACCACGTCGTCTTCCGCTCCTGCGAGGATGTTAATGCGGTTGCCGTAGAGGTATTTCGAGCCGTCCGAAGCCGGTGTGGGTGAAAAGATGCTCACGATGGGCAACTGGGCGTCGATGGAGAGGTGCGTCCATGTTTGGACCACCTCGTTGCTGGATTCGTCTTCCATCGTGACGCGAATCAACATATCGCCTGCGTCGGTGTTGGAAAGGATGCTGATGTCGTAGGTGTAGAGGGGGCCGATTTCTGGGTTGTTTCGATTGTCGTTCAGCATCGCCAGCGGTTCCTCGTCGTTGGTCAACACGGCCCCGTCCAGCGTCGTGATGTTGATGGTTGGCGTGGTACCGAGGTCTTCGTTGACCTGAACGCGGAAGCTGTATTGGCCCGCGACCAGGGTGGTGCTGTCGTAGGGTGCACCGTCTTGGTCAACCACCGTCAACGTGGCGTTTGGCAACAAAGTATCTTCTGCGACCTTGAAGGCGTTTCCACCAAAACCAGCGAAAATCTCCCCGTTGAAATTGCCCCATTCGTCGGTGATGGTTACCGAGTACCAGACGTTGCGGTCAACGTCGCTTGGAATCGAGAACTCCCGGGTGATGGTGTCGCCGGTCTCTAGACCGGTGGAAATGTCATCGAGGACAAGTTCCCATCCGTCGGTCTCGATGGTGGACACGTCGTTTTCATCTTCGCCAAACGGTGCCCCGTAGTGCCGCCAGATGGCGTAGGATTCGTTCGTCTCGTCTTCGTTGAACCACTCAAGGCTCACGAGGTTCATCGAACCGATGGAGTAGGCGTTCTTGATGCGGGGCGGGTTGGGAGCTTGGGTGTCCTCAAAGGGGACTTGGTAGAAGTTTTGTATCAGATTTGTGTAATGGTACGTGCCGTTCACGTTGCCGTAAAGGGCTTCGGAGGTCACCCAGTAGAACGAGTTGGTCCTGTAGATTCCATCTGGAACTTCAGCATCAAAGATGCCCACGCCGTCTGAAACGGTTCCCAAATACTCGTTGGTTTGGTTCTCCACAAACTGTCCGGTGTTGATTCGGTAGTCGGAGCGCCAAATGTGGTAGATCTCGCCTTCGATGCCCAATTGGTCGTCCCATGTGATTCGCGTCGTGCGGTCACCAATGAACTCCGCATACACGTTGGTCGGTTCGGCGACCCAGCTGTAGAAGGCGTTCTCTTCGATGGCGTTGGTGCAGGAATCGCCCGTGGTATCGGTGTTGATGACCCCCGTTGCGTCCACGGTCACCACGCAATAGTAGGAATAACCGAGGAAGCCTTGCGGAACTTGAACTTGGAAGGAGTTGATGCCTTCGAGGATGCCGGAGACAACGAGTTCGACATCGTCGCGCAAGATGGTCGTAAACGCTTGGTCGGACCGGTACACTCGGTAGGTTTCGCCCGTTTCGCCAGCGACGTCGCCCCAACTTAGATTGGTGTAGCCCGTGCCGTCGTCTGGGTTTGGAACAAACTGCGCGCCCAAGAGGAAGGGTTGAGCAGGGGGTTGGTTGTCTTCGGTCACCGGGCCAAAGGTGTTTTGACCAACAAAGCGGAAGTCTTCGTAATCCTGACCGGGTCCGGACCAGTTTGGCAGGAAGTAGGTGATGGAGTAGTAGCTGTCTCGCTGGGTGCCGGGCGCAATGTCCACGACATAGGATGTGTTGGTGGGATCGACTTCGGCGATGGGGACTTCGGTGGCGTTCAGGAAGACGCCGTTGCTGCGGGTGATGGGATAACCCGTCTGCCAGATTCGAATCTGCATAGCGTCCGGCCCGGTCGTGGGGTGGACGTTTTGAATCGAATTGTAGTTCAGCCAATTGAGCGTGGTCTGACTGGTCGCAGCATCGAAGATGGCCGAGATGATGAAAGCCGTTTGTACCGGTTGGGTGAGTTCCAAGACCGGCGTGTCAATGTGGGACCCGTTGACCTGCAACTCTGCCATCTCTGTGCCGTTGGCGAGGGTGGTGGTGATGGCGTAGTAGAACAGGTCGTTGGTGCCTGGAGGAACGGGGTATTCCACGATGTGGCCAGGGTGGAGGTCGCCCGAGCAATAACCCGGGTTCCCGCCGGCTGCAAGACTGCTGCACACGGGGACCGTGGTGAAAGGTGTGAGGTTGGAAAGGTTGGCGGCGTCGATAGGCGACGTGTGCCGATAGACATTGTAGGTGGACTGGAACATGGCGCTCAAGACGTTGATGTCGGTTTCAATTTGATTTTCCCATGTCAAAGTGGTTGTTTCCGTTGCGTTATCAAAGGTAGCGCTGATGTTTTGCGCTTGATGGTTCTGTGGTAGTCCTTGGTTTGCGTTGGCCACCGGTGCGAGAGCGACCAGCATCACCGCAACGAGAAAGACGGCGCGCAAAGTTCCGTTTTGTTCAGCCGTTGGACTACCCATCAACGCATATGTAGCCTTCGTCCGTTATCACTATGTCGCTTCGAAGACGTCAAAAAAGGGCTTCCAAGGGCCGAAATGGCCCCGCCATCAAGACGAGGCGTCCGACTCGGCTTTTTGATTCGGCTGAGGCAACGGCTCACGTTCGTCGAGCGCTTGTATCTCGCCTTTTGCTTGCAAAAAGCGTACGAGAAACGTCCAGATGCCGCCCAGGGCCGAGATGAAGACGATCAGGCTCAGCGGATTGACGGTGATGTGGGCATACGGAGAGGGGTAGGTGGTCGCCACCTCCACGCCAGCGATGAGCATGACACCCATCGCCACCAAAGAAAGCAACGTGAGAACCGTGCGGTCGGCCCGAGAAAAGCCGCGATAATTCCGGGCGCCGGCCACCGCTTGGGCTTGCGTCCCCATGTACGAGCCCAGCAGCGTCAAGAAGGCAGCAGCAAGCCCAAGGGTGAGGTCGCCGACAAAGACGGAGGCACTGATGCACACCACCCAGGTTGCATCCAGCAACCGGTCGATCGTGTGGTCGAGGTAGTCGCCCCAACGCGTCACCTCACCCTTGGCTCGGGCCAGGGAACCGTCCAAACCGTCGAACAACATGGCAAGGGCGATCATCAAAGCCCCGCCCAGCAACCAACCGCCGCCCGAGGCGTTGTCGGGAGCGTACATGGCCAACAGGCCTCCACCCACTCCGAACGGAAGGGCCAACCATGTCACGGTTGCTGGCGAAAATCGGTGAAAGCTCCGCAGCACGGGTTGAAGGGCGGCTTCCCATCGGCGTCGCATCTTCTCAAGGGCCATGAGGCAACGACCTCCGAACGGGTGTTATGGTTTGTGGACGGCTTTCAACCTAATCGGCTGATTCCGCAAGCCAATCGATGACGCTGGTAAGGTGGTTCTCGAGCCCGTCCCAAGGCATTCCGTCACTCACCCAGGCTTCCACCTCCCGGCCAAGCGCTTCCACATCGGCAACACCGGCGTCCAGTTCCAACAACGGAACTTCAACCTCAAATTCCGAAAGTTCCGCCCAATGACCCGCCATCATCTCCCATTCGACATTGGCCCGGACCTTGGCCTCATCGTAACCTCGCAGCGCCAACCGCTCCGAAAGAATCGGCGGCGCGCATCGCAGGACAATCACCCCGTCCACGTCCAAGAAATGACTGAGGTGCCCGTCGACCACCCAGCGGCCACTTTGGGGAACATCCCAAGCCTCGTCCAAACCACGGATGTCCACCGGGGCAGCGCCGTCCATAGGGTCTCTTTCTCCAAGACAGCCGTGAGAGGCGGCGAGTTCAGCCACCGAAAGCACGCCCCAACCTTGGTCGTCAAGCCATGCCGACAAAGCGGATTTGCCGACTCCAGGAGTACCCGTGACGGCCAGCACACAGCGTTCGTTCATGAACGACCTTCGGTGCTGCTCGTATCTAAAGCCACACGCCGACCAACGGACCTGTTCCAGCAAAGGCATGATAGCCAGCGGCGTTCTCACCGCTGATGTTCCCATGTTTGGCATGCAAGACCCGTCCCAAACGCTTCTCCAAATCGAGCGGTACATGGCGGAAGGCCGACTGGAACTTTCCGAAGTGATGGCCAGCCAGTTTTGCGAACTGATGTTGTCCACCAAAAAACGTGACCCACAACAACAAATCTTCCTGCTGAAGGGCCTTCGGTTGATGTGCGATGTGTACCTCCTTCGTGGAAAAGCCGACCAGAGCATGAAGGCCATCAAACGGATGCACAACGAGCGCAAAACGCTCGTCAACGTGCTGCAAAAACACGCTCCTCAAATGCTGGATTCAATGCAACCAGAGCACGAAGACCACCTTCGTGCAGGTCGTTTGTACGCAGCTGCAGGCAAAACGAAAGCCGCAACGAAAGCCTTTGCACGGTGCGAAAAACTGGCACCTGGGCACCTTGCGGCCTCGCTTGCAGCCGTCTCTTCCTCCCCCTCAAAAGCGCACATCGCTCGTTTTCTCGAGACCATTCAAGCAGCAGGAAGCGTGATCCAAACAAACGGCGTGTTCGCCCTTCAACCTGCAACCTCGCCATTGGTTCCCCTTGACGACGTGTTGGCCGCTTTGGACGGTGCCGCTTCGGCCGCCCCCGCGCAGGCCGATGCGTGTAGGGAGGTTCAAGCGAACCTTCGTCAACAACAAACGGCGATTTTCGCCGGTGAACAAGCCGCCAACGCTCGCTTGCAGTCCGCCTTGGACAGCCTGCAACCCAAGCACGATTACTACAAGTATGGATGAGTAGCGAGGGATGGATTTGAACCATCGATCTCCGGGTTATGAGCCCGACGGGATATCCAGACTACCCCACCTCGCTAAACCAACCGCCACGGTTCACCGTCTTGAAACCACCGTTTGATGTGTCACACGACGAAAGGGTGATTTCATGAGGTGAGGGGTCCTACCCCGCGCATGCGAGCAAACGCACCCCTCCCGGCGTTGGTGCTCGCTCTTCTGCTCTTTGCACCCTTCACGGGTTGCCTCGGCGAAGAGGGCGAGGAAGACAGCAACCCCATCACCATGGCCGTTCATTACGACACCACCTCGGGAACCATCACCGAGCGCATCCAAAACAACGCCGTCCTCTCGCAGACCGGCGCTGAACTAATCTTTGATTTCGCTCGAGTTACATCGAAGGCGGGGGCGATGAAGACCTTCACGCTTGACCCGGGAGACGACGAGGACGGGTCAAACTCCCTCACCGTCAACGCCAACGAACGGGCCGAACTCAGGTACACCTACCTCACCCACGGTTTGTTCACGGTGACGCTGAGCGCAACCGACGAGGCCGATAACCTCGGTACGACAACCCTCACGGTTCGCATCGACAAAACCGTTGATTGGACCCAAACCAACACCGATTCTCCTGCGACGATGGTGGTTTCAACGATCCCTGATTGCGGTTGCGATACTGCAGAAAAAATCACCATCGACTCGACCATATCAAACCCAGATGACCTGGTCCCGGCCACCCAAGTCACAACGACGTGGCACCTGAACGACCCCGACGGCGAAGAACAAGCCTTCCACACCGAACAAATCGGTGATGGACAGGAAGCATCGTGGACCCACAACCAATACAACCTCGAGAAGGGTGAGTGGACCCTCGAGGTCACCATCGACGCCGGGAACGACTCCATCTCCATCCACCACGTCGTCAGCGTCCTCTACGAACCCCTCGAGTCCACCCCGAACCCGGTGATGCTCGCACCATCAACCGACGAGGGTGATTCACTTTCAGCATCAAAAAATGAGAAGTGAAAGTGAATAAAAGGGGCACTAAGCCTCCTCGAGAAGGAAGAGATACCTGAAAATGAAGGCTTTGAGCAACGAGCCGTCTTTCGTCCGTTCATATAGGGACGCCAGCACAGAAGGTGTTGAAGGGATGAAGAATGCCGACGAAATCAAAGAAAAACGTGAAAATTGAAGTTGAAAAGAATGAAGCACCGGAGGAGGAGGTTGTCGCTCCGATGACCGAAGAGGAGGAAGTCCAACTCACCATCGAAGACCTGCCTGGTGTGGGACCAGCAACCGCTGAAAAACTCCGCGAGGCCGGATTTGAAGAACTGCTCGCTCTGGCCGTCATGTCGCCTGGCGACCTTGCTGAAGAAGCCGAACTCGGCGAAGCGGTCTCTGCGAAGATCATCGCTGCTGCGAAGAAAATGGCAAACATCGGTGGATTCGTTTCCGGTGATGCCCTCCTCGAGCGCCGACGCGAAGTTCAGAAACTGTGCTCTAAGGTCCAGTCCATTGACGACCTCCTCGGTGGCGGGTTCGAGACCCAAGCTCTGGTCGAGGTGTACGGGGAATTCGGAAGCGGGAAAACCCAAATCGGCCACCAATTGGCCGTCAACTGCACCTTACCCGTTGACCAAGGCGGCCTTGACGGCGATGTGTTCTACATTGACACGGAAGACACCTTCCGTCCAGAGCGAATCACGCAAATGGCCCGTGGCCATGGACTTGACCCCGAATATGTGCTCTCCCGCATCCACGTGGCTCGAGCCTACAACTCGGCTCACCAAATGCTCCTGGCCGACGAGATCAAGCGAATGAGCAAGGGATTGAACGTCAAGATGATCATCGTTGACTCCCTCACCAGCCACTTCCGTGCTGAATTCATTGGACGTGGCATGCTCGCCCGCCGACAGCAGAAACTCAACAGCCACCTGAAAGATTTGAAGCAGCTGGCCGATGTCAACAACGCCCTTGTCTTGGTCACCAACCAGGTGCACTCCAAACCCGATGCGATGTGGGGTGACCCAACCAAGCCCATCGGGGGCCACATTCTTGCTCACGCCAGCACCTTCCGACTTTACCTCCGAAAAGCCAAGGGTGGGCGCCGAATTGCTCGCTTGGTCGACTCCCCCAACCTACCGGATGGCGAGTGCGTCTACCAGGTCACCGAAGAAGGGCTTCGTGACTGAGGCGGCATCGTGAAGCGGGCAGCCAAACCGTCCTACCGGCACCATCGCGGTGCGGCAAGTTGAAAATGTCATGAAGCGGACTTTACTCATGCGCCATTTGATTGACCGTGTGCTTGAACTCACCGAAGAGGAAGAACGGATTCCCGTTCGAGAGCAAACCCCGGACCAAGGAAGCGACGAAGAATTGCGTTCCTTGCTTGAATCGCTGCAACCCCGAATTCGCGTTTACGGCGTGGGCGGGGCTGGTTGCAATGCCGTCAACCGCCTCTTTGATGAGGCTCTTTTCGACTCGTCCTACGTCACCGGATACGCCATCAACACGGACGCTCAAGCGCTCCTCCAATCCCCCATCAAAGAAAAAGTGTTGATTGGGCGAACTGCCAGAGGCCGAGGGGCAGGGGGCGATCCGACCAAGGGCGAGGCTGCAGCGCTTGAGTCCGAGATGGTTCTCCGACGCATCACCAACGACACCCAGCTTGCAATCATTACGGCAGGCATGGGTGGAGGTTCAGGGACCGGTGCAGCCGGTCACATTGCCCGACTTGCAAAAGCACAAGGTGCCTTGACCATCGCGGTGGTGACCTATCCGTTCAAGTCCGAAGGTTCGCTTCGAAAGCAGAATGCGGAGTGGGGGCTGGAACGCCTGCGAGAATATTGCGACACCATTCTCGTCATCCCCAACGAACGTTTGTTGGAAATTGAGGGCGTCAAGGATTTGCCGATTGCGAGCGCCTTCCGAGTCGGCGATGAATTGCTTGTTCGCTCCATTACCGGTGTCACCGAGATGCTGAACAGCGACGGTATGGTGAACTTGGACTTCGAAGACCTCAAGGCCATCATCACTTCAGGAGGCGGCGTGGCGATGATCGGACTGGGCTCGGCCAAAGGCCCCGGAAGGGCCGAAGCCGCTGTGATGGAAGCCCTTCATTCGCCCTTGCTTGAGATGGACATGAGCGATGCCAGAGGTGCGCTCATCAACGTCATCGGGGGGCCAAGTTTGACCCTTGGCGAGGCTGAACGGTGCAACCAATTGGTCAGCGAACAAATTTCGCCCAACGCCAAAATCATCTGGGGCGCCGATTCCAAGCAGGAGCACGGCGACGACTTGCGAGTGATGGTGGTCATTACCGGAGTGAAGAGTCCGCAGATTCACGGCTCTATGGAAAATCGTCAACTTCGAGCTCTACGAAACCGACAGATCGAGTTCGTCAATTGATCACGACGGGCGGGCGCTGACCCACAACAAGCCGACGAGCACCGCCAGGCCCAAAGCAAGCAACACCTTGTCGGCAAAATCAACACCGTCAATCCCCATTTTTGGTTCAAGACTTCCTTCGTAGCCAACCCCTGCGACGGCCATGGAGAGGCTGGACCAACCGTCTTGAGTTGGTGCA